>JBHPDX010000001.1:0-72198 GCA_042577445.1 Candidatus Margulisiibacteriota bacterium
GGAAAGAGCCTGGATAACGCTCGCAGGGGTAAGGAGAACCTACTTAATAAATTTAAGTATAGAGGAGTATATAGTGTAAATGCACACAGAGACCTGTTCACTAAAGAAGTGATCCTGTGGCACGGAGAAGCATTTAATAATGTAGGGGCGGTCTTTCAAAATAGCGGATTGTTTGATGAGGCGCTGGAGATGTATGGAAAGTCCTCATACATGATCCCCGATGATTTTGTGGCGCATTACAATTCAGCCTTGATATATAGATATAATAAGAAATACACGAAAGCCGCAGGCTTATTTAAAGAGGCTATTGAGAAGGCGCCGGATTTTGCGCCTTCTTATAAACAACTGGCAATCCTTTATGCTAATAATCTTAATGATCCCGGAGAAGCTGTTCACTACTTTGAAAAATATCTTTCATTTGATCCTAAAGATAGGGATGTGCCTAATATTATTGAATACATTAAGAAAAATAAGGGAAGGTCTAAATAGAGCGATCAGTCTTTTTTGTAGTACTTTGTAAAGTCTTCCGGCTTCATGTTGGTGATAAATTCTTTGAACTTCTTCGTTTCTTCGGCATCTTTCTCCGCGTTAACAAGTTTTGCCTGCATCATTACGACTTCCGATACGAATATCGGGGTGCTGGTGCGTACAGCAAGTGCTATTGCGTCGGACGGACGGGAATCTATGACGATTTTTTTACCGTCCTTTGATTCCAGTTCTATATTGGCGAAGAAGGTGCCCTCTTTGACATCATTTATTATTATCTTGCTTACTTTGGCCTTGAATTTCCCGATCGTGGATTTTAACAGATCGTGCGTCATAGGCCTTGGGGGGTGTACTCCCTGCAGCTCCATGGCTATGGATGCCGCCTCAAAAATACCGATCCATATCGGCAGAAAATTCATCTCTTCAGAATCACGCAGAAGCACTAGAGGGGAAAGGTTCCTGGGGTCAAAGCCCAAACCGCCTATTTCCATCTGGATCATAGTTATTTCACCTTAGCTTGTTCCACGATCTTCTTGAACGTATCTTTGTCTGCGACCGCCAGATAGGCCAGGGTCTTTCTGTTAATAACTATATTTGACTTCTTCAAGCCGTTTATCAGCTTACTATAGGTAATTCCAAATTCCCTGGCGCGGGCATTTATCCTTATGATCCAAAGAGACCTGAATTCTCTTTTTTTAGCCTTTCTGTCCCTGGTTGCATAGGCCATCGCCCTTATTACAGCCTGTTTTGACGGGCGGAAAAGCTTATGAAGAGAACCTCTGAATCCTTTGGCCCTTGTCAGCAGTTTTTTTCTTCTCTTCTTTGCTACATTACCTCTTTTTACTCTAACCATAAAAAATCTCTCCTTTTAATTGATTAAACAGAAAAATGCGTGTCTGTCAGCGCAAGAGAACACTAAATATGAAGCATCCCTTTTACTCTTCTTATGTCCGTTTTGTGGACCGGTACCATGGAGCACTTTTCTCTCTTCAATTTTGAAGATTTATGTTCAAGTATATGCTTTTTACCGGCTTTATAGCGCATGATCTTGCCGGATTTGGTTACTTTGAACCTTTTTGCTGCCGCTTTTCTTGTCTTTAACTTTGGCATGTTTCTTTCCTTTTTAACCTTTATTGTTTTGGAGTAAGCATTAAGAAGTAGTTTCTTCCTAAACGCTTTGGAGGGGCTTCCGGTTCCCCAACTTCAGCTACTTCTCCGATAAGTCTTTGTATTACTTTTAATCCAAGTTCCGGGTGCACAACTTCCCTGCCTCTGAACCTCAATGATATCTTCACTTTATTTTTCCTGGTCAGAAAATCAACCGCTTTTCTGGCAACCACCTTAAAATCATGCTCTCCTATTTTTACCGAGAGCTTCAGTTCCTTAAGGACGCCGGCTCCTCTACTGCTTTTTCTTGCTTCTTTTTCCTTCTTTTCCGCATCATATTTAAGTTTTCCAAGGTCGGCGATCCTGCAGACAGGCGGTTTTCCTGTCGGGGCGATAAGTACCAAGTCCAGACCCTCGTCCCTTGCCAGTTGCTTTGCTTTATCTATAAGCATTACACCTAGCGGCTTACTATCCGCGCCTACTACTCTTACCTCCGGAAAGCGGATGCGGTCATTTATTACAAATATTTTTGGTATCAGTACCCCTCCCTGCGATAATCAACAAAGCACAAATTATATAGGGAATGCTTTGTCGTGTCAACCATGTACCGTTAACCTGCGGATTTGCTTCTTATTTCTTCTTTTAACAGGGCGGTGAACTTATCCGGGTCCAAGGCTCCTAAGTCGCCCTTTTTCTTTGATCTGACGGATAAATTCTTGGAATTTACTTCTTTATCTCCCAATATTATCATGTAAGGGACCTTTTCAAGTTCAGCCAGCCGTATCTTGTGACCCATTTTTTCTCTGCTGGTATCTGTCTCCACTCTTATATCCTGCTCGATCAGATCATCTTTTATCTTATTTGCGTATTCATTATGCCTGTCAGCTATAGGGATTATTTTTACCTGTACAGGAGCAAGCCAAAGAGGGAAAGCGCCTGTATAATGCTCGATCAGTGCGCCGATAAAGCGCTCTATGCTGCCGAGCACGACCCTGTGTATCATTACAGGGCGGTGCTCCTTGCCGTCTTCCCCTGTGTAGGTTATATCGAACCTCTCCGGGTTATTGAAATCCACCTGTATCGTCGGGCCCTGCCAGAGCCTTCCTATTGCATCCTTCAGTTTGATGTCTATTTTAGGTCCGTAGAACACCCCAGCGCCTTCGTCGATAATATATTTTTTGCCCTTTGCTTTGAGCGCTTTGGCCAGAGCATCGGTTGCATGTTCCCAGCTCTCAACAGTGCCGGCAAAACCTTCCGGCCTGGTGGAGAGGTTAGCTTCATATTCAAAGCCGAACACCTTCATCATGTCATCCACGAAGTCGATCACTTTTATTATTTCATCCTGGAGTTGCTTCGGCGTGCAGAAGATGTGCGCGTCATCCTGAGTGAATCCGCGGACCCTGAGCAACCCGTGAAGCACTCCTGATTTCTCGTGGCGGTAAACGGTCCCAAGCTCAAAATATCTTATCGGGAGATCACGGTAGCTTCTCTTTTTCCTCTTGAATATCAATATATGTCCCACGCAGTTCATGGGTTTCAGTACGTATTCCTGTGTGTCAACTTTCATGAAATACATGTTTTCATGATAGTATTCGGTGTGTCCGGAGGTTTTCCAGAGGTCAACCTTGGCTATATGGGGGATCGAAACCAGCTCATATCCTTTTTTTCGATGTACCTTTTTGAGGAATGATTCAATTGTATCCTTAAGCACGGCTCCTTTGGGATAATAATAAACCAGCCCTGCGCCCGCTTCTTCGTGGAATATGTTGAAAAGATCGAGTTCTCTGCCAAGCTTTCGGTGATCCCTTTTTTCCGCTTCTTCAAGAAGATGCAGGTATTCTTTTAGTTCTTTATCTGATGGGAAAGCGGTGCCGTATATTCTCTGGAGCATGGGGTTCTTTTCGTCGCCGCGCCAGTAAGCGCCCGCCACTTTCAGCAACTTGAAAGCTTTTACCTCGCCCGCCGTCTTTATGTGCGGCCCGCGGCAGAGATCGGTGAAATTGCCGCTCTCGTAAAAAGACACCATTTTATCAGGGATCTCTTTGAGCAGTTCAACTTTATATGTTTCACCAGCTTTTTCCATGGTTTTTATGGCTTCTTTGCGGTCGATCTCCTGCCTTTTGAACTTCTCGTTCCTTTTTATGATCTCCTTCATCTTTTCCTCGATCTTCAGCAGATCATCACTGGAAAGCCTGTGAGGCAGGTCAAAATCATAGTAGAATCCCGTTTCGATGGCAGGTCCGATAGCCAGCTTTACCTTTGGGAAAAGTTCCTTTACGGCTTCAGCCATGATATGGGAGGCGGAGTGTCTAAGTGTTTCCAAGTTATCTTTTGAAGACTTTGCCACGGATTCTCCCTAATTCAGGCAGATTGGGAATTTTGTTAAAACATATGACATTTCTGCGGGGGCAGACCCTTTTTCTGGAAGCTTTTTGGATATCTCCCGCATCGCATCTTTCATGGTTTCCTTGATATTTTTGGCGACGTCATCGGAAATTTTCTCTATTACCTGTTCCACTGCTTCTTCAACGGTCGAACCTTCTCCGGCGCAGTCCGGGAAATTGGGGCAGACCACTATAAAACGTCCATCTTTATTTGATCGTACAATTATCTCGAAATTCATATGTTTTTTGTCCCTCTTTTTGGAGCAAGTATATCATAAACTATTTTGTGAGTAAACGGCCGCAAAACTGTTTGTTTTATGTTTAGTGCAGTGGTAAACTTTTCCTAGTTTGATCATGAAGGGGGAAGATATATGAAAATACGAGATATGGTTTTGGTCGGCACCTTCGCGGCATTGACGGCGGTTGGGGCATTTATCAGGATCCCATTCTTTCCTGTTCCATTCACCCTCCAGTTGTTCTTTGTTATGATGGCAGGTATTCTGCTTGGTCCAACGCTCGGCGCTTTAAGCCAATTCATATATGTTCTGATAGGCTTTCTTGGTTTTCCCGTCTTTGCTGGTGGGGGAGGCCCCGGTTACGTACTAATGCCATCATTTGGATACCTGATAGGCTTTATAGTATGCGCCTACGTTGTTGGGCTTGTCTATAATTTTAGAAAAAAGCCGACTTACCTCTGGCTGGTTCTATCGATGTTGGCGGGTCTTGCGGCGTTATATTTGATCGGCATAACCGGTCTTTATCTGAATTTAAAATATGTGGTCCAAAAGCCGCTGCCTCTTATAAAGACGATCTGGGTGGGAATGATCATATTCTTGCCGGGTGATATTGTTAAGGTCTCTGTGGCTGCTTATCTGTCAAAAGACCTGCTGCCAAGGATCAGGAAGTAGAAGCTTTCACCTCTTTTTTGATCGTTCTGTTGATATGAAGGATATCTTCGATGGTCGGCTCCGGTATTATCTTATGTTTGTCCATGGAATTCTTTATGATCTTAGGGATATCCGCAAAAGATATTTGCTCTTCCAGGAACAATCTTGTTGCCTCATCGTTCGCGGCATTCAGCACTGCCGGCATTGTTCCTCCTGTTTTTCCGGCGCGGTAAGCGTAATCAAGGCACGGGAATTTCTGTTTATTCGGCGGCTCGAATGTCAGTGAATTACTTTCAATTAAGTTCAGGGCACCCCAGTTATTCTCTATCCTTTCACCCTCCAACAGCGCATATTGAATGGCCAATCTCATGTCGGGAGCGGCAAGCTGTGCGAGCATAGTCCCATCAATGAACTCTATCAATGAATGTATTATACTTTGAGGATGCACCACGACATCGATCTTATTGTAATCAATACCGAATAAATGATGCGCTTCGATCACTTCAAATCCTTTGTTCATTAGAGTGGCTGAATCTATCGAAATTTTATTCCCCATTTTCCATTTTGGGTGTGACAAAGCTTCTTTTACTGTTACTTTAGCCAATTTTTCTACAGGACTGTTCAAGAACGGGCCGCCTGAAGCGGTCAATATTATTTTCTTTATTTTTTCTGCCTTTTCATTTTTTAGGCACTGGTATACTGCGCTGTGCTCGCTGTCAATGGGCATCAACTTCACTTTTCTTTTGTGGACCTCATTCATTATGAGATGTCCGGCCGCGACCAGGACTTCCTTGCTTGCAAGGGCTATATCTTTCTTCGCTTTTATTGCTTCAAGCGTTGGTATGATAGCTGTTGATCCTGGAATGGCGACCACCACCGTGCCTGTCTCTTTTAGAGTGGCCAGTTTTGTTAGTCCTTCAAAACCTGAATAGACAATTGTTCTTGTTTTCCCAAGCTTTCTTTGAAGGGCTTCTGCCGCTTCTTCATTCTCTACAGATACGATCTTTGGCGAGAATTTAGCGATCTGGCTTGCAAGAAGATCTAGGTTTCCCTTTGCGGCGAGCCCGACCACATTAAAGCGATGGGGTAGGGCGGAAACGACTTCCAGGGTTTGTTTCCCGATCGAGCCGGTTGAACCTAATATGGTTATGCCTTTTTTCAAGATTGGCTCCCTTTAATGGAGGAAATTGATCACTCCAAGGCTTATCAATGTGACGATCAATCCCGCTATCGATGTTCCGATGGTTGCCGCCACGAACGTTTCAAGCCAGGTGAGGCCGAACAAGTATGCCGCCACACAACCTGTCCATACGCCAGTTACAGGCAGAGGAACGGCTATGAAAAGGATCAGGCCCAGCATTTCATATCTTTCAACAAGTTTGCTCCTGGCCCTTGTTCTTGCGAAAAGCCATGCAAAGAATTTGTCGAAAAGACCTATTTTTCTAAGACCTTTTGTCATAGTGTTCAAGAACCAGAGTATAGGGATCACCGGCAGGATGCTTCCTGAGACTCCCAGAAGATAGTTCTGAAATATCGGTATGCCGAGGCCGAGTCCCAGAGGGATAGATCCTCTGAGCTCGACTATAGGAGCAGCAGCAAGAAGAAATACCGTTAATTCTTTGCCGATATATTCAACTAGAGCCATCTATTTCTTGATCAGCCAGCTCATCATTTTACGCAGCTGAGAACCGACCTTCTCAATAAGATGGTCCTTGTCCTTTTTCATTAGTGCATTGAACTTTGGTTTGCCGGCTTTAGTTTCATCGATCCATTCCTTGGCAAAAGAACCGTCCTGGATCCTTTTTAACGCTTCTTTCATTCTGCCTCGTACGGATCCATCGATTATTTTCGGACCAACTGTTATATCGCCGTATTTTGCCGTATTGCTGATAGCTTCTCTCATTCCCTGGATCCCCTTCGCGTACATCAGGTCAACAATAAGCTTAAGTTCGTGCAGGCATTCAAAGTAAGCGATCTCCGGCTGATATCCAGCTTCGACCAGTATCTCGAACCCGTTCTTTACCAGTGAAGTTGTCCCGCCGCAAAGCACTGTCTGTTCACCGAAAAGATCCGTTTCCGTTTCTTCTTTAAATGTTGTTTCAAGGACGCCGGCTCTGGTCGCTCCTATGCCTTTCGCATGAGCTAAGGCCGTCTCTTTTGCCTTTCCTGAAGCATCCTGTCCGACAGCGAAGATGGCAGGAACTCCTTTTCCTTCTTCATAAGTCCTTCTTACCAAGGGTCCCGGACCTTTTGGGGCCACCATGATAACATCCACATCTTTTGGGGGCACGATCTGTTTGAAATGGATATTGAACCCGTGCGAGAACATGAGAGTCTTCCCTTTTTTCATGAATTTTTCAATGCTCTTCTTATAGACAGGGCCTTGGATCTCGTCAGGTATCAATATCTGTATGATGTCGCCTTTTTCCGCTGCTTCTTCCGTTGATACAGGGCTCATACCGTCTTTCTTTGCCCTTTCGAAATTCGGCGTTCCTTCAACCTCGGCGACCACAACATTAACACCTGAATCCTTTAAATTCCTGCTTTGCGCCCCTCCTTGACTCCCGTATCCGATTATTGCGACCGTTTTCCCTTTCAAAATATTCAAGTCCGCGTCTTTATCATAATAAATCTTAGCCATTTTCTTTTCCTCCTTTTATTTTTTCTTGTTCGGATTTAACCCGCACCAGTCATTTTCGCACTTAGGGCAGGCTGTCTGGCTGTGCTGTAGGAACCAACTTGTGACAATGATCAAATATATAAATATAAGCAGCCAGCTTTGATAATAGAGCAGAAAGGGAATAGGGAACAGGGCTACCAAAAGCCATAGCGATGCGCAGATAGAATCATCCGGATCGATGGGCCCCATATGCCTGCTCTTGAACAATTTTTTTGCAAGCATGCCGCCGGAGATGTAGCAATTCTCTCCGTAATGTTTACATCTTGTACAGTAAAGATAAGTATGCATTATGATAACGCCGATGGAGAACGCCGCATATATGTACGGTAAGAGATTGTTGTGTACATATAATGTGAATATACCAAAGCCTATCCAAGCAATAAGCCCGATAATATTAAGTATGCGATCAAGTGGGTTCCATCTCATATTGGGGTTACTCTGTTCCTCGCTGCAGGGCGATCTTCCCTGTTCTAACAAGTTCCTTTATCCCGAATTTTTCAAGAAGTTTCTTAAAACCTTCTACTTTTTCAGAATCTCCGGTGATCTCAATTATTATCGAATCTTCGGCAACATCAACTATGTGTCCTTTGTACATATCAATCAGCTCGGTCAGCTCTTTTCGGGTACTTGTTGGAGCGTTAACTCTTAATAATATTAATTCTCTATCAATTATATTATCTTTTGGAATATCAAATACTCGAATAACATCTATAAGCTTATATAATTGTTTAGTGATCTGTTCAAGAACTTTGTCATCACCGGCTACAACGATCGTCATACGTGAGATCGATTCGTCCTCTGTTGTTCCTACAGCAAGACTTTCTATATTAAAGCCTCTTCTGCTGAAAAGGCTTGCTGCCTTTTGCAGAACACCCGGTTTATTCTCTACTAATACTGATAATGTGTGCTTCATATTTTCACCTAATCCAATAACATTTGATTGATCGGTTGACCTGGAAGAACGAACGGTAATACATTTTCTTCTCTTTCAATTTTTATAACGATAAAAGTTGGCCTATCTTTAATGGTCAACGATTCATCAATAGCTTTTCGTACATCTTCTTTTTTTGTAACAAGAATTCCTTTTGCACCATAAGCTTCCGCAACCTTGATAAGGTTAGGATTATCGCAAAGATCCGTTGCTGAATATCTTTTATCATGTATAACTTCCTGCCATTGTCTTACCATTCCTAGGAAACCGTTATCCAATACAACTATCTTAATGGGTAGTTTATTGTTAACAGCTGTTGTTAACTCTTGAATGTTCATTTGTATGCTTCCGTCACCGGCAATATTGAATACAGTTTTATCAGGGCGACCAAGCTGTGCTCCATTTGCAGCTGGTAGGCCGTATCCCATTGTTCCAAGCCCACCGGAAGATATCCATGTTCTTGGTTTTGTGAACTTATAGAACTGAGCTGCCCACATTTGGCTTTGTCCTACTTCTGTTACGATAATTGCATCACCTTTTGTAGCCTCATATATTTGTTCAATAACATATTGAGGTTTGATCTTTTTTGAATCTTTATATGATAATGGATATTTCTTTTTCCATTCAGTTATCTGATCTATCCAAGCCTGATGATTGTCTTTCCTTGAGGCTTTTTCAAACATCTTCTTTAAAATATATTTTGCATCACCAACGATAGGTATATGTGTCTCAACATTCTTGCCGATCTCAGCCGGATCAATATCTATATGAAGGATCTTTGCATTCGGTGCAAAGTGAGCTATCTTTCCGGTTACCCTGTCATCAAATCTTGCTCCTACGCATATTAAAAGATCACAATCGGTGATCGCATAGTTCGCATAAGCTGTTCCGTGCATTCCGGGCATACCAAGGGCTAGTTCATGAGTTTCCGGGAAGCAACCTTTACCCATAAATGTATTTGTTACGGGGATATGATACTTGATCGCCAGATCAGTTAATTCTTTTGATGCTCCTGAAGCGATCACGCCGCCCCCGGCATAAATTACAGGTTTTTTTGATTCAGAAATAGCCTTTGTTCCTAAATCGATCTGTCTTGGATGACCTTTTGTTGTTGGTTTATAGCTTGGAAGATCAACTTTTTCAGGATATTTGAACTTACATGTTTTCATTTGAGCATCTTTTGTGATATCAATAACAACAGGACCCGGTCTTCCTGTTCTTGCTATATGAAATGCTTCTTTTATTACTCGCGGGATCTCTTCAATATCTTTTACAAGATAATTATGTTTTGTAATAGGGGATGTAATCCCTATTACATCAACTTCTTGAAATGAATCTCTACCAAGAAGAGGTGCTCCTACTTGACCGGTTATAGCAACCATAGGAATTGAATCCATATACGCAGTAGCTATTCCAGTGATCAGATTAGTGGCACCAGGTCCTGAAGTGCCTATGCAAACACCAACTTTTCCTGTTGCCCTTGCATATCCGTCTGCTGCATGTGCTCCGCCTTGTTCGTGACGCACTAATATATGTTTAATTGCCTTTTCGGAGTAAAGTGCATCATAAATAGGCATAACCGTTCCGCCTGGGTATCCGAAGATAAGGTCTACGCCTTCTTTTTTAAGTGACTCTATTATTGCTTGCGCGCCGGTCATCTCGCTCATTTCAGTACCACTCCTATAAAGACAGATTTTACAATTATAGGTGAATATAGTCAAATAGAAACTTGGAAATTTGCGGTTTTTACCATAAAAATTAACGATATATATATAAGGAGAAAACAATGGGATGGAATGTAAGAATTAGTGCTAATGCTCCTTTGGGCAAGCATTTAAAACTGTTAGGCGTTGCTTCTAAAAATGCCGTATCCTTACCAAAAAGTGATTATGTGCGGCTATTTCAGTATTCCAGGAGCTTTTTCCAGAATATACCTGATGAGGCTTGCTGGTTATCAAGGTGCTCTAAGCCGGGGAGATATGAATTCAACAGTGCGAAGCATGTTTTATCGAGCCTGCTTAATGTTAGCAGTATCAATATCTCATTTACAGGCGGTAACCCCGTTGTAATTGACAAATCCAGGAGTGAGATTGTGGGGCTGCATCAGGGAAACCGCTTAGCTTTCCTGAAAAACATAGAATGGTCATGCACTTTTATTAATCAAATGCCCACTGATTTGAAAGTTGCCATATTCAGACAAAAATTGAGCGAACAGCCTGGTTATTCAAGCTTTATCTCTGAAATGGGGCCGGGATATGAATTAATAGATGTAAAAGATCTTTCCTCAGGCAGATATATCGGCCAGGGGAGCGTCTATAAATTAATATTCATAGATAGGAATACAAGAGCAACTGTTGCATATGTTTTACGGCAGCCAGTGAAGAGCAGTATTCCCATAAAGAAACCTGTTAATGAGGAGTTTTACAGCCGCTATTCGGAATTATTTGAAAAGAAACCTTATTGGGCAAGATTATATAATGGCCTGGTTTTTGCCGAGTTTGTAGAGGGGATCGAGTCAGGAAAGCTTATTGATGAATTGCAGATAAGGCGGGAATATCAACATCTGGAGGAAGAACTGATAGCTTCATTCGCCTATCAGGCGGCTCTTGCGGACGCTGTTTTAAAGGGGGATCGCGACATTGGATTTTCTGGAGTAAATGATAGTGAAGCTCCCGGGAACTATAAGATCGAGTTAAGTTCTGACGGCAGGCATATAGTAAGGGTAGTTTCGATCGATAATGAATATGTGTTCAATAGAAAAGATAGATTCACGCTTGAATCTGCGGATAAGGGTTATATTGAAATGAGCTTTCTAACTTTGCTCTCTGAATATCGAAATTTGGATCAGAGGGCAGCGCTTTTCAATAAATTCAAGAGATACTATAAAGAAATGAAGGCTAGGATCAGGAATGATAAAGAAACTGTCAAAGATCTGATCAGAAGGTTATACGGAGAAAAAGAAGTAAAGATCTTCGAGGCAAACCTTTCCAGAGATACCGATGTTTGGCTGGATTGGCTTTTTGAGAAGACGCAGAAATTTTACTCACGACGAAATAGGCTATTTACTTAAGCACAGCTCCAGTATTTGCAGAAGTCACATGCTTTGCGTATCTTGCCAGCCAACCGGTCTTTATCTTCGGCTGAGGGGCCTTCCAGGTTTTCTTTCTTTTGGCAAGCTCCGCATCAGAAACTTTCAAGTTCAGTGTCCTCTTCGGAATATCAATTTCGATAGTATCTCCATCTTCGATCAATGCTATCGGTCCGCCTTCCATTGCTTCGGGCGAAATATGTCCGATACAGGGACCTCTTGTCCCGCCGGAGAATCTTCCGTCAGTTATAAGTGCAACGGAATCAGACATTCCCATTCCGGCAATTGCCGAAGTAGGGGAGAGCATTTCCCTCATACCAGGGCCGCCTTTCGGTCCCTCATATCTAATGACAATAACCGAGCCCGCTTTTATTTTCTTCTCAACGATCGCTTTCATTGCCGTTTCTTCGCTGTTGAATGTCACGGCTTTTCCCGTGAACTTCTGTGATTTATCGGAAACGGCGATCTGCTTTACAACACATCCGTCCGGAGCAAGGTTGCCCCTCAAAACAGCAATACCGCCTTCCTTATGGTAAGCATCGCTTAATTTTCTGATAATGCTGCTGTCGAAAACCTTACCTTCAGAAGCGATCTCTTTTATTGTTTTACCGTTAACGGTTATTGCGCCGTCCAATTTAGCTTTCAAGATATTCAGAACACCAGGTACCCCGCCCGCATACTCCAGATCTTCCAGGAAGTGGTCTCCGCCCGGTCTTAAATTCGTGATATGCGGCGTTTCTTTGCTGATCTTATCGAACAGCTCAAGCGGCAATTCGATACCGACTTCATTTGCTATTGCCGGCAAATGCAGTGCGGTGTTCGACGATCCGCCGATAGCCATATCAACCCTGATAGCATTGAGAAAAGCGCTTTTTGTCATGATCTTTTTAGGAGTTATGCCTTCTTTAACAAGCTCAACTATTCTTTCACCTGAATCATAGGCAATTCTCTTTTTCTTTGCTGAAACCGCAAGCGCGGTGCCGCAACCTGTCAGCGACATTCCAAGAGCTTCAGTTAAACACGACATAGTGTTAGCCGTGAAAAGTCCAGCGCATGATCCCGCACCGGGGCAGGCTTCCATTTCCAGGCAAGCAAGCTCTTCCGCAGTGATCTTTCCTTGTTCATAGGCTCCAGCCGCTTCAAATGTATCCCGCACAAGATCGCGTTTTTTCATCTTATACATTCCGGCGAGCATAGGTCCCGCAGTTACGATAATGCATGGAATATCCAGCCGACCGGCGGCCATAAGCATACCGGGCGTGATCTTGTCGCAGGCTGTCAGCAGTATCAGTCCATCAAGTGCGTGGGCTTCAGCTATAGATTCGATCGAATCCGCGATAAGTTCCCTTGATGGGAGGGAATAATGCATTCCTTTGTGACCCATGGCTATGCCGTCACATATTGCCGGAAGTCCGAATACGAAAGGAACTCCTCCGCCGGCCGAGATCCCGTTCTCAGCGGCTCTTTCGAAGTCTCTCATTGAGACATGGCCCGGTACGAGGTCAGTAAAGCTCGAAGCGATCCCGATAAAAGGCTTTTTCATGGACTTTTTTGTCACACCTGTAGCATGGAACAGTGCCCTGTTCCCGGCTCTTTCCGGCCCTTTTTTTGCTCTATCGCTTCTCATTTTTTATTCCTTTTATGCGTAAAAGATAGGATATTATAGCACTGTAGGATATCTATTCAAGCGGAGGATTCAGCCTTTAAAGTAGTTTCTCGTAAGCTTAACTGCTACCCCTGAAAGTCCTATCAGCCCTATCAAATTCGGAAAAGCCATCAGCCCATTGGCAATATCAGCGGCGCTCCAGACCGTTATAAGCCTTGCATAGGCCCCGAGGGGGATCACGAGCACATATAACCACCTGTAGAACCTGATAACCTTCTCCCCGAACAGATATTCCGCTCCGCGCTCGCCGTAATAACACCAGCTTATGACGGTAGAGAAGGCGAACAGCATGATGCCGATAGTTACTATATATTCACCTATCATGGGAAGCCCAGCCGCAAAAGCCCTTGCCGTTAGAGGCGTCCCAGATACCCCCGAGTTCCATAATCCCGAAGTAATAATGACCAGAGCGGTCATTGAACATATTATAAGGGTGTCGATCAGCGGCCCCGTCATTGCTACCAGACCTTCTCTTACCGGCTCATTGGTCCTTGCCGCGGCATGTGCTATCGGTGCAGAACCAAGACCCGATTCGTTCGAGAAAACTCCCCGTGCCACCCCCATTCTGATCGTCATCGCCACTGTTGAGCCTAAGAATCCGCCTGTCAAGGAAGTTGGAGTAAATGCATATTTAAATATAAGATAAAAAGCGTTCGGGATCTCCCTGAAATTTATTATCAATATAGTTACAGCTCCAAGGATATATAGTACGCACATAGTTGGAACAAGCCTGCTTGCAACATGGCCGATCCTTTTTATGCCGCCGACCACCACAAGCCATACAAGGACCGCCATTACTATTCCTGTTATCAGAGGAGTTATCTTGAATGAATGCCTAAGTGCATCTGCCACCGAATTTGACTGGACCATATTCCCGATCCCTAATGCAGCAACTGCAGTGCAAAAAGCGAATATAACTGCCAGCCATTTCTGTCCCAATCCTTTTTCCAGGAAATACATTGGTCCTCCGCTGACCGTCCCGTCTTTATGGAAGATCCTGTAGTTCAAAGCAAGAAGACAAGATGTATATTTGGTGGCCATTCCGAAAATAGCAGTGATCCACATCCAGAAAACCGCACCCGGGCCTCCAACTGCAATAGCCGTTGCCACACCTGCAATATTGCCCGTACCGATCGTGGCGGCAAGCGCAGTGGAAAGGGCCTGAAAATGGGTAATTTCTCCTTTATCTTTGGGATCATCATATTTTCCGGATATCAATGCGAAGGCATGTGGCAGCTTCCTGGCCTGAATGAGCTTCAATCTGATGGTCAAGAATATGCCTGTTCCAACAAGAAGGACTATCGTTATGGGTCCCCACACGATATTGCTTATGTTGCTGAGAGTATTTCCTATCATAATGTAGGGATTATCTTTTTTAACGCTAAAGATGTCAAGTCGAATGTGAAAAACAGGCCGAATTTCTTGACAAGAATTTGGCGGAATAACTGAAATTTTCCCGCTTTTTTGCCGATAAACTACTAAGCGGGGGTATACGTGACTCGTCCTCAACTGCGGGCAGGCAACATCTGCTCACCTTTTGAGCTAATAAAGGCGCTGTACCACTTGATGGCTTTGACGGTGGCCCGGCTTAAATAAAAAAGGATGGTCTTTGGATTATGGTTGTTGTTACACCTTTTATAAAAGGATATAGAGCGACAAGACAAATGCACGAACTCTTTAAACCTATATCGAAGGGCAAGAGAGATCTTGTCCAGGAAGTTGTGCATGGTGTTTTCAGGGCGACCGGCGGACAATTACCGGAAAGTCATTTACCCCGTTTTTCACAATCACTCATCAATCTCGCAGGAGTTAGTGATTGCGCGGTGAAGGGTATTACCGGAGAAAGGATCGAGGAGATATTTACTGATAATGATCTTGTTTATACTGATAGTTTTGAAGTTATGCAGCAGGCAAAAGAGTTAATGAGAGACATTGTCAAGGCGGCCACTGTTCAAAACATATGGGGGATCGTAGGCCGAAGCATCACGAAAATGGGAGTAAGTTCAGGTGTAAGAGGCTACGCGATAAATTCTGAGAACGGAGAAATGCAGTGCAGAGTGAGCGACGGAATAAAAGGCGGCTCCCGACACGACAACACATGGAAAGCACCGCGGGGAGAAAAAGCTCAACTGTCCTTTATCAATGATCACGTTGGAGGTATCTGCAGGCGGATCACCAGCGCCGCAAAGCGTGATTTTTTGGAGTTGCGTAGAAAGATAGGCGTTTGGCACATTGAAGACAGGGAAAAGTGGCCGGAGTACGGATTGACGAGGGAGATCGTTGCCAAGTCCCTAATGGCCAGCGGTATTGATAAGGTAAGGCCTAAAAAGATCCTTAGTACGATGACTCCGCTTGCGAAAGAACTGATCCAAAACTTGGTTGATATGGAAACAGATAATCTGTATTTTGGCGACGATCTGGTCGAAGCCAGGGGACAAAAGGTTTATGCGAAATTCATGCGGAAAAATAAAGCCAAGATCAAGGACCAGAATACAAGGGCTGAACTAAAACTGGTTTATCGGTCGACCATTGATAGGATCAAGGGTGTTACAAAGGAAGCCGCTAGAACTCTCCATAACGATCCAGAAAGGATCCAATTGTGCCGAGAAACACTTAAGGAAAGGCGCATGGGCGACCTGGGACGCGTAGTAAATGATGATCTTTCTGTTTTTGAGAGAACGCTTATCAATTACAGTGCGGCGCTTGATGATATTGAGCTGGATAAAAAAAGGTATGGTATAAAAACTGCAGGCGTTCCGGATTTTTTAAGGGAAAATTTTTATTACATAATATCAGATGCAAATTTCAGGCCGATCGCTCTTGTTCTTGCCAATGATCATGAGGAACTTATTGCCAACCGGCGCAGTAAGAGATTATTTGAAGGAAATAAACAAAAGAGAAACTTACTGATCAATCTCTTGCGTGAAATAAGCGATACACTTGCCCTGGCACTAGATCTCAGGAGGAAAGAAAAAGAACTGACCCTTGATAAAGAACAATCAAGAATGCTGCTGAAGCTTTCCAACATCATGAACAATGAAGATTCTCCTTTGATAACCGATGAAATAACTCCCTTAACCGTTAAGGACCTCGATGATAAGGCAAAGGGCAGGCTTAATAGAGCGGCGGTTATAATAAAAGCGCTTTTCAAGAAGAACGGGGAAGAAATTGATGCGTCTATTTTGTTGGAAATAATAAAATCCGGCAGCGATGAGCAGGATAAGCCGACAGAAATGGAGATCGTTGCGACAACCAAGGTCGATCCTGAAACAAAGAAGCTCATTAAAGGTATAATCAATATTACAGGAAAAAAGGATAGTATCTCGTCCTGGGTTGCCCAGGATAAGCAGTCAGTTATGGTATCGCAGGGAAAAGTATATGAGGGTGGCAGGCAGCTTACCCAGCAGGAGATCGATGCCAAGGCAAAGACCGATCCCAAACTTCATGCCCAGATAATGCGCATCACCAGTAATCGTGAGGACAATTTCATGTGCCTTTCTTTATTCTCCGGAATTGCAAGTGTGAGCGGCGCGGATCTAACCCAGAAGGATATGAATATTTTTGAAGCAGCAACCGGTATTATTAATCTTGCGACCAAGAATGCCCAACAGGCAGAAAAACTTGATAAGTTGTTGAAGCAGGCGCGCGATGGAATGTATATTGACCAGATAACAGAGATATTGAACCGTAAATACTTCGAGGAAGTTTTCCCGGGTAATTTTACAGAAGCTCAGATGCAGGGAATGAAATTCTCTTTTCTTATGGCCGATCTTGACGGACTGAAGCCATTTGACGACAGGGATCATCTGGCAGGCGACTTTATTTTAAAGGAGATCGGCAGGTTCATGAGGGAGTTCATTGAAAAGAAAAAAGAAGAAGATCCTGAAAAGTATAAGAATGCTAAGCTGGCCAGATACGGCGGGGACGAATTCGCTCTCTGGTTGCCGGGGATAGGCATTGAGGAATCGAATAAGTTCGCCCTGGAACTGCAGGAATATATTGCAAATCAGGATGTTGTTCTTACGGAAGGAAGGCTGGCCGGTACCCATCGCTTTAGTCTTAGCATAGGCGTAGCAGTTAATAAGCCGGGCATGAAGTCGCATAGGGAATTGATCCATCAGGCGGACAGAGCCATGTTCTGGAGAAAGAGAAAAGGAAAGAACGGGGTCTGCGTCTGGACACATGGTATTGAAAAGGAAGCCAATGAGATCGAAGAAAGAGAGAATGAAGCAAAAGCAAGGGCGGCAGAAAAAGCTGTAGAGAAAAAAGAATCGGCTTTAACGATCAAACAGCTTCTGTTGAAAAGAGAGAAAGCCGAAGAAGAACAGCAGATCGAAGAAGCGCTGCATATAATGGATGATATAGTGCGATTAATGATATCTGCGACCGATTTTGATCGTGATCTGGCTGAGGTCGACGAAGGGTAACTCGAAAAACTGATGTCATGATATCGGCCGTTCAATACGGCCTGTATTTAAAATATCCCCCCACCATGCTATAATCCCACCAAATTCAAGAAGGCTGGTGTATTTCTATGCTTAGACATTTGACTGCTGGAGAATCTCACGGTAAAGCCATTATCGGCATACTGGAAGGCGTGCCTGCGAACCTCAAAGTATCTCCGGAAGATATCAATAAAGAACTTAAAAGGAGAATGCTTGGCTACGGCAGAGGCGGCCGCATGGCCATTGAGACCGATAATATCGAGGTTCTTTCAGGAATACGGCTTGGAAAGACGCTTGGCAGCCCTATAGCTCTTATGATCGAAAATAAGGATTATGAGAACTGGAAGAAAATAATGCCTGTCGAAGCGAGCAAGAACATCTTCCAGGAACCGGTCACCAAGATCCGTCCCGGCCACGCTGACCTTACGGGATGTCTTAAGTACAATCAGCAGGATATCAGGAATATCCTTGAAAGAGCTAGTGCGCGGTCGACCGCTGCTCTGGTCGCTATCGGTGCAGTAGCGAAAAAATTACTTTCAGAGTTCAAAATATCTGTTTTCAGCCATGTTGTCCAGATAGGCAAGGTAAGAGCAAATGTAGACCTAAGAAAGGGTCTGGAGGAAGCGCGCCGTGCGGCGGAAAAGTCGGATGTCCGATGCGCCGATGAAAAAGCCGCGCTTCAAATGAAAAAAGAGATCGATGAGGCAAAGACCAAAGGGGATTCACTGGGCGGTGTATTTGAAGTTGTAGTTACCGGCGCACCGGTGGGACTTGGAAGCCATGTGCACGCCGACAGGCGCCTTGGAGGCAAGCTTGCGGGTGCAGTTATGTCCATAAATGCGGTAAAGGGTGTTGAAATAGGGCTTGGCTTTTCTGTTGCGTCCGTTCCGGGTTCAAAAGCCCATGATGAGCTGTTCAATGAAGCAGGCAATATTGTTAGGCATTCCAATAATGCCGGCGGGCTTGAGGGCGGCATGACGAACGGCGAGCCGATAATAATAAGAGCGGCCGTAAAACCGGTCTCTACTATCAAAAAAACGCTTAATTCCGTGGATCTTATTACAAAAGAGTCCGTAAAAGCTCACTTTGAGAGGGCAGATGTGTGTCATATACCTTCAGCAGGGGTCATTGGAGAGGCCGTGGTGGCTATCGAGATGGCAGGCGCATTTTTAGAGAAGTTTGGCGGAGATTCAATAGAAGAGATCAAGGCGAGGTATGCCCCTTAAGATCCTCTAAATTAATGTTGACCGTTCTATCCTGGCGTGATAAGATTCACGAGTTTTCTAAAAACAGAAGGAGAATATTGCTTTGGCAGCGAAGATCAGATTAGCTAGAACAGGATCCAAGAAACGCCCATACTATCGTGTTGTGGTCGTGGACAGCAGAAATGCCGGTGATAGCAACTATATAGAGATATTGGGGCAGTACAATCCTTTATTAGAAAAGGATCAGTTAAATGTGGATAAAGACAAGGTCCTTAACTGGATCAAGGAAGGCGCAGAACCTTCATTTACAGTTAGAAAATTGCTTGGTAAGGCAGGGATAATGAAGGCGCTTGATCTTGCATCACTTCCAAAGAGGCTTCCTAAAGCGCAGCAAAAGGCCGCAGAGGCTGGAGAAGCTGCACCTAAGGCTGAAGGAGCTCCAAAAGAAGGGGAGAAAAAAGAAGCGCCCAAAAAGGAAGAAGCTCCAAAAGCAGACCTACCTGCCGGCAAGGCAGAAAAGAAGGAAGCCCCAAAAGAAGAAAAAAAAGAAGCTCCTAAAGAGGAGAAAGCAAAAGAAGAGAAAAAAGAAGCGCCTAAGGAAGAAAAGAAAGAAGCTCCTAAAGAAGAGAAGAAGGAGCCAGAAAAACCGAAGGAAGAGCCGAAAAAGTAAGCATCAGGGATCCATGGAGGCCGATACAGATGAAAGAATTAGTAGAATACCTCGTAAAAGCGTTAGTGGACAAGCCGGAAGAAGTGAACATCAGCCAGACCGAAGGCGAAGCAATGACAATACTTGAGATCAGGGTCGCCGCGGATGATGCGGGAAAAGTTATCGGCCGCGAAGGCAGGATCGCTAATGCAATAAGGATGATATCTAAAGCGGCGGCAGCCAAGCAGCAGAAAAGGGTCACCGTTGAGATAGTGACCGCCGATAGAGAGCAAAGAAGATAATTCTTTTTTCAGTAGTGTGCAAATAATAAAGGAGGATGGTAAAAATGGTAGAAGTTTCTAAGAAAAGTTCAGATAAAGAGATAGAATTGAAGCGAGTAGTCATGGTAAAGGCCATAGTCACAGATGCGTTCAAGTCCAATTTGACCAAGGAGCTTGAAAGGGCGATCAAGAATATAGATACCCAGGCAAAGCAGGTAGAGTTCCAGTCAAAAAGCCATATAGATGATCTTAAGAAAAAGGGCATGATGCAACAGCTAAATTCCTTTTTAAGGCAGCTTGATGAAGAAAAAGGAAGAATGGGCGCCGCTAGGGCCGATCTTAACAACAAAATAGAAGAAGCAAAGAAGCTGAAAGTTGGAAGCGAATTTGTTCAGGGTCCGCTTGAAGGGCCTGTTAACGTTAAAGTCGGGGATAACCTTTACAAGAAGATAGGCGCTGTTGAGCTTATCGTTAAGGACGGGATCATTCAGGAGATCAGAGGCGTTTAATCCCAGTCGAATAAAAGGGCTTACGTAATTTGCGTGTAAGATCTATGCAAATCGACATTCTTACTATTTTCCCCTCTATGTTCTCTCCGCTTTCTGAAAGCATATTAGGAAAAGCCAGGGAAAAGAGGATCATAACCTTAAATATCCATGATATAAGGGATTATTCCGCGGATAAGCATAAGAGCGTGGACGACACGCCTTATGGAGGCGGAGCCGGAATGGTGCTTATGGCAGAGCCGATAATCAAGGCTCTGGGTTCTTTGAAAAAGCAGAATAAAGGAAGCAGGGTCATTTTAATGTCCCCGAGCGGTAAGCGGCTTGATCAGGCAAAATTAGAACAGTTATCAAAAGAGAAAGGCTTGATCGTGATCTGCGGGCGCTATGAAGGGATAGATGACCGCGTCAGGGAGCGTTTTGTGGACGAGGAAATATCCGTTGGCGATTACGTCCTGTCCGGAGGAGAACTTCCTGCGATGGTGTTGATCGAGGGGATATCCCGGCTGATTCCCGGTGTCTTAGGGGATGAAGCTTCCAAAGAATTCGACTCTTTCTCGGACGGTCTCCTAGAGGGTCCGCAATATACAAAACCGGAAGATGTTTCCGGGATGAAAGTCCCAAAGGTACTGCTTTCCGGGAACCATAAGGCTATTGACGGGTTCAGGAGAGAGCAGTCGCTTAAGAAAACATTGTTGAATAATCCGGACCTGTTCGTTAAAGCACAGCTTGACGGAGAGGACAGGAAACTTTTGAACGATATGATCGCTGGAGAACAATCATGACGGTTTATATGGCATTGCTTCATTTTCCGGTCTATAACAAGAAGAAAGAGGTCGTGACTACCTGCATAACGGGGTTTGACCTCCATGATATCGCAAGATCAGCGTGCACTTACGGAATAAAGAAGTATTTTGTCGTGAACCCGGTTGCCGCTCAGCGTCAGTTCGCCGGCAGGATAATCGGTCATTGGATGAAGGATGAAAGCCAGGAATTTAACCCTACAAGGGTGGAGGCTTTCAAGCTGATCGACATAAAGGACTCATTAAAGGAAGTCGTTGAGTATATAGAAAAGAAAGAGAAAAAGAGCCCGGTAGTAGTGGCGACGTCGGCAAAAGAGAATGGGACATATTCTTATCAAACGCTCGCAGAAGATATAAAGAAGAACAATAATCCTTATCTGCTGCTTTTTGGCACAGGATACGGCCTTTGCGAAGAAGTAATAGACGGGGCGGATATAGTGCTTGAGCCAGTGGTCGGAAAGACCGAGTATAACCATTTGTCAGTTCGCTCTGCAGTTGCTATAATATTAGACCGTGTTTTTAAAAACGGCGTAAAAAAGAATAAGGGAGGAAATTAAAGTGACCATTATATCTCAGATCGAAAAGGAGAATGCAAAGAAGGAAGTGCCTGACTTCAACGTCGGGGACACAGTGAGGGTATTCGCGAAGATAATCGAAGGAGAAAAAGAAAGGCTTCAGGCTTTTGAGGGAACGGTTATCAAGCGGCAGGGCGGCGGTGTAAGGGAGACTTTCACGGTCAGAAAAGTAGTTCATAGTATCGGGGTGGAGAGGACATTTCCGATCCATTCACCCAAAGTCGACAAGATCAAAGTTATTAAACAGGGTAAGGTCCGCAGGGCCAAGCTTTACTACCTCCGCGATAGGATAGGCTCAAAGGCCACCAGGATAGAAGAAGCTGTAGCAAAAGAACAGGCAGAAGAAGCGAAGTAAAAGAGAGGTTAGCTAAAAAATAAAGGAGTCAGAACTAATGTTTCTGACTCCTTTTTATTTAGTTAATTTAACGCTTAATTTTGCTCAGCACACCTTAGAAGTTGTCCGTAGTCGGCATAGTAGCTTATGCTTACCTTGTTGCTGCCGTCTATTGTCATAGAAGAATAACGACCCGCATTTCCAGCCTCTATAACCATTGTGTACCATGTTGAACCCTGATACCAGGCGTATTTAAGCTTTTCATTTGAGGTTGGAAGGGTGTTGTCACGATAGCTGATCCGAGGATTGCCGCTGCTGTCTAGGGCGAGGGAAGTGAAATCCCCGACCGTTCCTACGCTGTCAATTGTCGCGATGTTCCATGATCCGGACTCTGAACCGGCTTCGCATGAAGCGTATTTAAGGTCGCCGCCGGTTGAATAATAGTAGCTTATTCTCGGGTTATTGCTGCCATCCAAAGCAAGTGATGTATACAATCCAACATCGCCGGAAGGATCTATTGTCTTATACTGCCACGACGTTCCATTGTGGTAAGCATATTCAAGATCCTCAGTTGTGTTGTTATAGTAACTTATCCTTGGATTGCCGCTGCTGTCCAACGCTAAAGATGTATAAAGCCCCACATCGTCACTGCCGCCGGAATCAACGGTTTGTACGTACCATGTTCCCGCTTCATAAGAAGCATATTTAAGGCTCCCGGCTGTGGCATCATAGTAACTTATGCGCGGATTGCCGTTGTATAGCGCAAGAGAAGTATGCCTGCCAACGTCGTTTGACGTAACTTCAACTGTTGTTTTAGCCCAATACATACCTTCCCCTTCCCATGATGCATATCTAAGTAATCCGTTCGTGGAATCATAATAACTTATTCTTCCGTAGTCGCCGTCCATTGCAAGTGATGAGTATAATCCTGTATCTCCTTCACCATCCACTATTGTTGGACTTCCCCATGATGACCCGTTATATGAAACATATTTAAGGAGCTTTTTTTCACCACCCGCATCGTAATAACTTATGTGCTGGTTGTTGCTGGTGTCCAGTGCTATGGATGTGTAGAAACAGGCAAAATAATCGGCATCGGGTGTTGTAATGCTCCAGTCCGGCAGGTCGATAACTTCAAAAGATACATAGTTGCTTTCAACCCCTTCTGAAGACGCGAATATTGAGCAGGCACCTGCCGATACCGCTGTAGCAAGACCGCTTGTCAGACCGATCGTTGCAATATTAGTATCATCCGAGTGCCAGGTAAGTGTTACATACTGTGATGGTATCGTCTGTTCGGCGGCGTTCTTTGGCGTTGCAGAGAACTGTTGTTGAGATTCCGCGACCAGGCTCGCTGATACAGGAGTTACTTCGATCGATGCCACATTCAAGTCTCCGGATGTTACCGTGCAGCCATTGCTTTGTTTGCCGGTTGCATAAGCGTGTACGGTGGCTACTCCAAGATTTTCTCCGCGGATCAATCCCGTGTTATCCACGGAAACTATCGACGGTATCGTGGAAGCCCAGTCATAATCCAGTACCCATCCAGGCTGCGGAGTGCCGTCATCATCGTATGCCTCGGCAGTGAGCTGAAATGTTTCGCCTATGGCTACTTGCGTTGACGGCTGGGATAAAACGATCTCAAGGCTGCCGACCGTGCTTATTTCACTCGTGACTATCCCGTATATGCTTAAGGAATTTGTCTCCCCGCTGACGATGTTCAGAGCAGCTTCTGCAGTTGTGCCGCCTATTCCATACCATACATCATTGTTTATGGTCCCAAGTAAATAAGTTGCCTCAACCGTGGAAGGAGTAGAGGAGTCGTAGCTTATATTAATTATCGCCGGAACAAGAAATATAGTTCCTGATGGGCCAACGCTGTACGCGGATCCCGTGACGACCATGGATTCCGAGGTACTGTAATCATCTGCAGTAAACAAGACATCTGTTGTAAGCGCTCCCGGAGGAACGATCATCGTGAATGATTTATATGTTATGGTGCCGCCTGCCGGTCCAATGCGGTTCGGGGTGGGAGTTCCCCCTCCTGTCACACCGCTACCGCAACCGGTATTCGTAATATATAAGAAAACACCGATGATGAGGATAATGATCAGTGATCCAAAAGTGGTGGATCTTCTATGTATTTTTCGAACCATGTTAATTGTATTTTACTATTATCCTGGGAATTTGCAAGAATCCACGGAAAGGCGTTTATTTCTTGAAACGGATGAGCTTATGATCTATATTTATGGTGCGAAAGCAGAAAGAAGGGTATTAATGGATCCCGAATCCAAGCTAAAGAAAAACGGCACAAAAAATATTGCGGGAGTGGATGAATCCGGCAGGGGGCCTCTTGCCGGTCCGGTGGTGGCGGCGGCGGTTATATTAAAGGACGGCATAAGGATCAAAGGGATAAGGGACTCGAAAATGATAGATCCTGCAGAAAGAAGATATCTCTATCTTCAAATAATGGATAATTCAAGGTCGATAGGAGTTTCGGTCGTTGACAGCCATACTATCGACAAGAAGAACATTTTACAGGCTTCTTTATATGCCATGAGGCATGCCGTTGAACTTCTTGATGTAAGACCGAAGCATGTGCTGGTTGACGGCAATAAAGAAATACCGGAAATGGACCTGCCGCAAAACGCCGTGATCTCCGGAGATAAACTGTGCCGCTCTATATCTGCGGCTTCCATTATCGCTAAGGTCGTAAGGGATGAGATCATGTTCTGTTACGATCGTGTATATCCCAATTATAAATTCACGGCGCATAAAGGATACTCCACAAAAGAACACATCAAGCTGCTCGAAAAATACGGGCCGACCTCTATTCACAGATTGAGCTACCAGCCTGTCATAGACTGCCTGCGATCAAAGGGTATTTTGTTCTTATAATTCCCGCAAACCCTCCATTTACTTGACATTCACAAGCCTTAAAAGCTATAATGCTTATGTATCAAGGGTTTCGTTGAGCCTCAAAATAACAGGGGGTGAAGGGAATGAACAAACAAGAATTGATCTCCGCAGTGTCCTCAAAGACAAAGTATTCCAAGAAAGAAGTGGGAACCGTCATTGAATCATGTTTTACAATGATGCAGGGCGCCCTTAAGAAGGGTGAGAAGGTCCAGATGGTCAATTTCGGAAGCTGGAGACGATATAAAAGGAAAGCAAGACTGGGCAGGAACCCAAAAACAGGGGAAAGACTGCAGATCCCAGCGCGGAACATCGTGAAATTCTCGACCGGCCAGGAATTGATGGAGACAGTAAACTAGAAGAAGACATAAAAAGACCCTCTATATGCTTGCGTTGGTATAGAGGGTTTTTCTTTGTCTATAAGATGATCGCGATCTTAAGATTCCCTAAATAGCCCGGACGCCTGCTTATTTTTATTATCTCCTTTGCATCATCAGTCGGTATGATTATGTTAGTTATTTCCTTCTCGTCGAACCTTGAGTTCACCCGTACGATAAAGGGATCTTTTCCGACAAAACCGGATCTTTTCGCCGCATCAATTGAACCCGTATAGCAGATTATTCCCTTTTCAAGTATGTGATTTATGTCATCACTTAAGACATCGTTATTCAAAGGTGTCCCGGTTGAACTGCCGCCGGTAAAGTATATTGGCTGCGGTGAGGGTGAGCTTGTAGCGTCGATTATAAGCCCGCTGTACGCATAAGAAAGGCTTACGCTTGTTAGGATCATTAGTATTATTAATATCGTTTTTTTCACTTTATATCCCCTTGTAATACTATATATCGTATCCTTCTTCGGCTTTCTTGCATGTATTTCCCTATTATATTTCGCTTTGGAAAAGCAAAAAATGTAGTCAAATATGCCGTTTGTAGCATATTCCATACGATCTTCCTTAAACCTTAGTATCAGATGATTGGCGGTTTAATTGCTGATAAAGTGGAGATAGGAGATGTGAAATGGGAGACGTGATAAAACATTTCAAAGATTTAAAGGTTTGGCAGAAGTCACATGAACTTGAATTGTTGATGTATTTTCTAACTAAGAAATTTCCAAAAAGTGAGCTTTTTGGTTTGACCAATCAACTAAGAAGAGCTGTTACCTCGATTACTGCGAATATTGCAGAAGGGATGGGTAGGGGGACCTATGCCGATAGAATTAGGTTTTATTATAATGCAAGAGGATCTATTTATGAGGTTGAGAGTCTTATTTGTACGGCCAAAGATTTAGAGTATGTTGAAAAGAATAGATTTGATGAGGTTATGGAGACGCTTGATTCTGCTCGCATGTTGCTCAACGCATTTATTACAAAGACACGGTGTTATATCGGGACACGGAATCAGAAAATAAAGCATGTGGGATAAGCGGCAGGATCTCACCTCGCATCTCTGGCTTCACGTCTCGGTAGTTATGAGCGTTAGGAGGGTTAATTATGAGCAATAGATCTCAAATATTAGGAAGAACCGGCGAAGAATTGGCGGCCCAACACCTTTCACAAAAAGGATATGAGATCATTAAAAGGAATTTCCGCGTGCCAGGCGGCGAGATCGATATTATAGCGAAGGATAGAGGCGTTCTGGTGTTCATCGAAGTTAAGAATTATTCCTACAAGAACTTCTATCTGCCGATGTATTCAGTAGGATATAAGAAACGGCTGAGTATCTACAGGGCTGCGGAAGAATACCTTTACCGGAACGATATCATGAATAATGATTGCCGCTTCGACATCGTATGGATATATAAAGATGAGGAAAAACTGCAAAGAATAGAACTGATCAAGAACGCTTTTATATAAGGAACTGAAAATGCTGGTCAAAGTATTAAGCTGCGCGATCTACGGGCTGGAAGGTATGCTGGTTGAGGTGGAGATCGATTCGGTCCGGCATCTTCCGGGATTTTCTATTGTCGGGCTTCCCGACCCGGCCGTTAAAGAAAGCCGCGACAGGGTAAAACTCGCGATAATTAACTCGGGATTCAGATACCCTCCCGGCTATTTTACCGCCAACCTTGCCCCTGCCGACATCAAAAAAGAAGGGCCCATTTATGATCTTCCTATAGCTCTTGGAGTTCTTGCTTCATCCGATCAGATATCCATCAAGAGAAAAGATTTTCTTGTCTTCGGCGAACTTTCTCTTGACGGTGAAGTGCGGCCGGTTAACGGCGTGCTTCCTATGTGCCTGGTCGCAAAACAGAAAAAGATCAAAAATGTCATTGTTCCAAAAGATAATATTTCTGAAGCCGGCCTGGTTTCCGGTATTGATGCGTATCCTGTTGAAAACCTGTCTCAAGCCGTTGAGATCGTTGAGGGCAATGGGTCGATGAAGCCCCATAAGGTGGCCTTAAAAAAAGTATTTGAGGGTGAGCAGGATCCTGATATTGATTTTTCTGATGTTAAGGGACAGGCACATGCCAAAAGAGCCCTGGAGATAGCTGCCGCGGGCGGCCATAATATCCTTATGATCGGCCCTCCCGGGTCAGGCAAGACCATGCTTGCCAAGCGCCTGCCTACCATCATGCCGCCGCTTTCTCTTGATGAAGCGCTTGAGATCACAAGACTGTACAGCATCTCAGGTCTCCTGAACTCAAAGGACTTTCTTGTTTCCAAAAGGCCTTTCAGGGCCCCGCATCATACTACTTCTGATATAGGAATAATCGGAGGAGGAAGAAATCCCAGGCCCGGCGAGATAAGTCTTTCCCACCGGGGGATATTATTCCTGGATGAGTTCCCGGAGTACGATCGGGATGTTCTTGAAGCTCTCAGGCAGCCTCTTGAGGACGGAACGATACTTATTTCCCGCGCGCTTTCCTCTGTTTCTTACCCTGCCGAGTTCATGCTTGTTGCCGCCATGAATCCGTGTCCCTGCGGCAGTTACGGTGATAGGGAAAAACGGTGCCGGTGTCATCCTTTCAGGATCGAGAGGTACTGGAACAGGATATCGGGGCCTTTGTTCGACAGGATCGATATTCAACTTGAGATACCAAGACTTAAAAAAGAGGAACTCTTGAGGCATCCCGCAGGCGAAACATCCAAGGAAATAAAGGGCAGAGTGGTAAAGGCGAGAGAGATCCAGTGGAAAAGGTTTAAAGATACGGTAGTACTTTCCAATTCCAGGATGACCTCCAGGCAGATAAAGCAGTTCTGTGTTCTGGATGATGAAGCCGTGGAAATAATGAAATCGGCGATCGTCCATTACAGGCTCAGCGGGAGGTCCTACGACCGTGTTCTTAAAGTTGCCAGGACCATTGCCGACCTGGAAATATCCGATGACATTAAGGCTGGGCATGTTGCCGAGGCGGTCCAGTACCGCTGCATTGATAAAGATTCCTATAATTGATTCACAAATAACTAAGTGCTATGCTAAATAGCATGAAACAGCTTTTATGGCTCTGTCTTATTTTCATGATCGCTATAGGCATTTCCGGATGCGGTGCGATCGATCCTGACCCTGTAATAGGGCAAGTTCTTACTTCCATTATTGTCAGCCCGTCGAGCGCCATCTTTGCCAGGGATTCGGGACTATATAAATTCACGGCTACCGGATATGACCAAAATAACGTTCCAATGTCAGTTTCTCTAAGCTGGAGTGCGTCCCAGGAAGCAGGATCGATCAATAGCAACGGCTGGCTGGATATCTCTTCTGAAGCAGGGACGGGCAAGGTCAAGGCATACTCAGGAACGGTCGAAGGGACATCCAGTATAACCGTAACAGGCGGCACCTTGGAAAGCATTACGGTCGTTCCTTCTTCTGTAATTCTACCACTTTCCACCACCTCATATACTTTCACCGCGACCGCAAAAGATCATTTAGGGGGTACTGTTGATATCTACCCTGCATGGTCTGTAACACCAGTAGCCACTATTGCGGTTATAGGCCTATATGACGGCATTTTTGTTCCTATTTCGTCCGGCGAATGCCAAGTGATAGCTTCCATGGAAGCAGGTTTCGGCACCTCCGAAGTGACAGTAACCGACTAAACTTCTTTATCCACGGGGTTTACAAACGCTTTCAGGAGTATTACAATGGTTTGTTATCATTCTAAGGGGGTGTTCTTATGGCGGAAGAGAAGAAAATTGGCGAGATCGCGCACTTCTTCAGCAAGATAAGCGTTGCGGCAATTAAGCTTTCAGGTGCTCTCAAGGTAGGCGATACTATACATATAAAAGGACATACCACGGACTTCGAGCAGGCCATAGAATCTATACAAATAGAACACAAAAGCGTAGAGAAAGCCGGCAAGGGCGATGATATAGGCATAAAGGCCAAAGATCATGTCCGCGTCGGGGATGAGGTATTCCTAAAAACTTAGCTATGAAATCAAAGGTTAAATTTAAATGTCCGAGTTGCGGCAAGCAGATCAACGCTGAAGTTGAAATGGCTAAATTCAACGAAGCGGTGAAGCTTGACCCGCCGTGCCAGTGCGGGTTCTCTCAGGTCGTACTTTCCGCCCTTTCTTCCGGGATCGACAGCATAACCACTAAAGAAAATGAATCCTAAAAAGAAAAAAAATAATACCGTTCTCCTGATCTCTTCGCTTGTGACAGCGGCGCTGCTTATATCCATTGCCGCTGCCTACTTTACCGTACAAAAATTCAATAAAGGCGGCAGGCAGGGTGGGGCTGAGAAAGCTTATTACCTGGCTGAAGCCGGTCTTAACCGTGCTGTATGGTATCTTAATACTCCGGAGTCCCAGGGAGGCAAAGGGATCAAATGGAGAACAGAAGGCGCAGTGGAAGAGTTCTATCCCGGCACGTATTTTATTGTGATCACTGATGGCGGCGCGGACGGAGATGTAAAGGTGACCTCCGTAGGATCCTTTGAAGGCCACTCTAAGATGATCAGCCAGACCTTGATACGGAACCAGCTTCCCTCAGCTTTTGACTACGCGCTATTCTCTAATTCAGCTATCCATATTGAGTCGGGCTGCAATATTTATGGTGATGTTTACGGCCGTGAAAATATCAATATTAATTTTCCTTCAAAAGTAGAGGACGGCTATGTTTATGCCGGCCGCGGACGCATTGTTTCAGGCTCCGGGGATTATCGTGTGGGTGGGGCTGGGACGATCTTTTATATTCCCAAGGCTGATTATGCTTTTTATAACGACAGGATATCCGGTGCCGCCACGATCGAATCGAAAGTGAAAGGCAATAAAAAATATATTGATCTCGATCTCTCCAAAGATATTTATATTGACGGCAATGTGGAGGTCTCCGGCCAGGTTTTTGGATCAGGGAGCCTTGTCGCAAAAGGGGACATTAAAACAAAGAACGCAATAATCCATGGAGGAGCCAAATTCATTGCCGGCGGTAAAATAGAGATCGAGGATTCTACCAGTGATGACAAGAACTGCCTGTTCTATGCCGGCAGAAATATGTACATTAAAGGCACCAGCAGCCTGAAGGGAAGCCTGATAGTTAGATCCGGCGAACTTGTCTCTGACGGCAATGTTTCCATTTACGGCATAGTTTACTGTGCCGGCAATATCTGCAAGTTAAAGCAAAAGGTCAAGATATACGGCAGTATTGTGGCTAGCAAGTTCGATACTTTAAAGGAAAACGTGGTCATACACCATGACCCTGCTGCTTTCCCCGATATGCCGCCTCCAGGCCTTGCCGCCAAGATCCTGAGCAAAAAAACCGATTCCAAAAGAGAATTGTAGGTTAAGATATCACAAATGGCGAAATTCGAATTTAAATACGGCAAGAAAGCTATCAGCGTCAATATATCCGATGAGGGCATGATCGGCGTACTTCAAGGGAAAACCCTCGCACCGCTTAGAGATACCGCCGCAAAGATCAAGAGAACGCTGAATTATCCGATAGATTCTCCGAAATTCCATGATGTTTTCAAATCCGGAGATAAAGTGGCGATAGTCGTTTCGGATAGAACTCGGAATTCCGGCGCCAAATTCATCCTCCCTGTGGTCATAAATGAACTGAATTCAATAGGCATAAAAGATGAAGATATATTTGCTGTGCTTGCCTGCGGGACGCACAGGACGCATACAAAGGAAGAGCATACCAAGCTTGTCGGCGAAGAGGTCATAAAGAGGGTCAGGATATTTGATCATGACTGCGATGACGAGAAGAACCTGGTTGAACTTGGCACAACTTCCAGAGGGAATAAGGTCAAACTGGATAAAAGAGTGGTGGAAGCGGACAAAGTCATCCTTACAGGCGCCATTACATATCATTACTTTGCAGGGTACGGCGGCGGAAGAAAAAGCGTTCTGCCTGGTATTTCTGCCTTTGAAACGATCCAGACGAACCATAAACTGCTTATTAAAGACGGGAAAGTTGAGAAGAACTGTACGACCGGCAGACTCGAAGGCAATCCTGTACATGAGGACATGATAGAGGCCGCAAAAATGCTTGGTCCTGACTTTCTGGTAAATACTATAATGACAAGCGACGGCAGGGTGGCGGCGGTCTTCGCCGGAGACTTTATTGCCGCCCATCTCGCAGGCTGTGAGTTTTTGAATGCAAACCTCAAGGTTGATATCAGTCAAAAATCTGACCTTGTGATCGCTGCATCCGGCGGCGGAGGAAAAGACCTCAATTTTGTTCAGTCGCACAAAGCAATGGAGAACGCTTCCTACGCGCTTAAGGACGGCGGAGTGATGGTCCTTATAGCCGAAAGCAGCGAAGGTTTTCCGAGCGATGAATATTTAAAATGGATAAATCTTGGGTCATCCAAGGCCATACTTGATGAACTGGCTAAAAATTTCACTATCGGCGGGCATACTGTGTATGCAGCGTTCAGGAAAGCCGAAAAGTTCAAGATCATTTGGGTTTCCAAGCTGGACAGCAGGGTCATTTCAAAAATGGGGATAATACCTAGGGATAACATTGCCGCAGCTCTGGATGAGGCTTATCGTCTAGCCGGGGAAAACCCTTCTACATATGTCATGCCCCAGGGGTACAATACGCTGCCGAATTTAATATGAGACATACCATAATCATTTTTATCATGCTTTTATTGATCTCAACGGTTTCTTTTGCCATGGGGGGAGAGCCCCCTGCTGCGCGCGCTGTCGGCACTCCTGAAGTAAGATTAATGACTATAATCGGTGAGACAGGTTCAGGCGATTCACAGTTCTTGCGCCCAAGTGGTATTGAAGTGTTGAGCATGCCTGTCAATCTCGTGAAGTTCCTGGTTTGCGACAGCGGCAATAATAGGATTCAGGCTTTTGACAGTTCCGGCAATTATTTATCTCAATTCGGTGGTTTCGGACGTGGTGATGGAGCGTTTGATTCCCCTTATGATATTGCAGTTGATTTCAGCTACAACATCTATGTTACCGACAGCGGCAACAGCAGGGTCCAGAAATTCGGCAGCATGGGCAATTTCCTGATCAAATTCGGCGAGTTCGGCATGGATTCCGGAAAATTCAATGATCCCCGCGGTATTGCTGTTGATTCATGGGGGAAGGTCTTTGTGGTGGACTCAAGGAATAATAGGGTGCAGAAGTTTGAGGACAACGGATCTTACGTGCAGTCATTCGGCAGTTTTGGTTTTGGTGTGGGCTCATTTGATAATCCTTATGGTGTGTCGATGGATCAACAGGGGAATATCTATATTGCGGATGCCGGTAACAGCCGCATTCAAGGGCTTAGCGGGTTCGGCGGGAGCATACTGGCGTTTGGCAGGCGCGGGACCGCTCCCGGGGAGATGGTCGATCCGCAGGGTGTTGCAGTCGATAATGACTATATATATATAACCGATACCGTTAATAACAAGGTTCAGATATTCAACAAGCGAGGGGATTTCCTTCTTTCATTCGGGGAGACCGGATTTGATGATGATTCATTCAACGGCCCGACAGGTATCGCGATCGACGTAAACGGCGTCCTTTATGTGTCAGATACAAATAATCACCGCATAAAAATTTATAAGGTGATCAAGCCATCTGATCCAGCTATATAGCCCCTTCCCTTCAAACACCTTCTTATTAGTGGTATAATTTACTCTATGAAAACACTCGGAATCGACCCAGGGACGGCCATTACCGGTTATGGGATACTCGATGACCGGAATGGTACTGTTAAAGTTATCGATTACGGCTGTGTTAAAACGAGCAGTAAAGAATCTCCCAGCAAAAGGCTTTCTAAGATCTACGCGGATGTTAAAAAGCTTATTTCCAAGCATAAGCCGAAATACGTTGCGATCGAAAAGCTGTTCTTTAATTCGAACGTTAAAACAGCGATGGCAGTGGGACAGGCAAGGGGGGTAATGATCCTTGCGGCTTCCGAGGCGGGATTATCAATATCAGAATATACGCCTCTGGAAGTTAAGATGGCTTTAACGGGTTACGGCAGGGCTGACAAGACGCAGATGCAGAAAATGGTCAAGACCCTTCTCAGGTTGGATGAGATACCGAGGCCGGATGACGCTGCTGACGCGCTTGCAATAGCATTGTGCCATGTCAACAGCAAGAGCTTTAAACAAAAGGTGGGAGAGCTGAATTGATATCAAAATTAACAGGTATACTTGACCATGCCGACATGAACAGCATTACATTGGATGTGAACGGCGTCGGCTACCACGTGTTCATGCCTTCCTCCGCCATCGGAAAGCTACCTAAATCCGGAGGTAAGGTGGTCATTTATACCCGCCAGGTAGTTAAAGAGGACTCACATGAGCTGTACGGCTTCCTGACCAAGGATGAGAAGAACCTGTTCTCCATAATACTTTCTGTTTCTGGATTCGGCCCCAAAAGCGCGATAAACCTTCTCTCATCTTTCAAGTTAGAGCAGTTGATCACAGCTATAACAAAAGGAAAGGTCGATCTTCTTACTTCTGTGCCCGGTGTCGGCCTCAAGACCGCCCAGCGGCTGGTCATCGAGCTAAAGGAAAAAGTCGGGAAGGTCTTTGCTATTCAGAGATCAGAGATAGCACAGGGGCTTCCAACCGATGATCCGATGATGTCCGATGCTATTTCCGCTTTAGTTACACTTGGGTATTCTCCAAAAGAAGCAAGGGAAGCTATTTTGAATTCCGGGCTCGACCTTACGAAAGTTAAGTCAGTTGAAGATGTTATCAAGCAGTCTCTTAAGGTGTTCAGCTAGGCTTGTAAAACTTTCTTTCCACCCATCTCATTAATCTTCGATGAAATCCCTTTTCGTCCTTTGTCACAGCTGCGACCATGATCGTGTATATGCCAAGTAAGTTCGCTCCCACTATATCCGTGAACAACTGATCTCCGATCATGGCAGTGTTCGATGTTTTTGAGCTTAATATCTTGAGCGCTTTCCAGAAAGCGAAAGGCAGCGGCTTTATAGTGAATGCGTAGCACGGGACATTCAGCTTTTCCCTTATCTTCTTGAACTTCCATGGGAAAAAGCTATTCGATGATACGCAGAGGTTGAACCCCGCTTCTTTTGCCTTGTTTATCCACTCTATCGAAGAGGCGGGGATATGATCGTCATTTCTTTTGCGCAATGTCTCGTCCAGATCAACGATCAGGTGCGAAATGCCTTTATTTTTAAGATCCTGAAGATCGATATCATGTATGGAATCTCTGTATTCTTTCGGTTTAAATACGCTCATTTTTCGGTTTCCTCTATCTTTATTTCCTTTTTAAGGCCTTTCATGATCGAATTGAACTGTTCCTGATAATCCGGCGAGATCATTAGGTGAACGATCGAGGTATCGGAATACCTGTCCGGGTTCGGCGTCCTAAAGGCCAGCATCCCTTCGAATGATTCCAGAAAACTGCAAAGGAACGCGATATCATGCTTTTTGACCTTGAGATAAATGTCTATGGAATTCATAATTTGGTTATATAAAATAAGCTGAGCACAGGGCAGTCGTCCAAAATAGTCCTGTCTATTTCATGGAGGATCTCGTACCGGGCGAACTTCTTGCGCTTGCTTGTGGTCACGAGCCTGTCCATTAAGGCATCGACCCGTTTGTTGCTGTAAAAAGTGAAGTTGGTTTCCCCTCCCGAATGGAACAACGGCTCCAGCAGGGCCAGCGGATCAGGTATCTTATTGTATTTAGGTTTGCAGACCTGGCATGGCGAGTATCCCAACTTAACCGCATCTTCATACCTGTCGAACAGCTTTTGTCTTGCTTCATCGGTTGGATTAAGATGACAAGTAAATGAGTGGAATATCATGGAATCCTTGTCTCCGATGAACAGCTCCCCAAAACTCCCGGCCTTATACCCCATTACAAAAAGGTCATATTTGCCGGAAGCTAAAAGCCTTTTCCATGTTGCCTGATCAGTATATTTTACCACGGTCCTTTTCATGTCCACGCCAATGTCTATCAGGTCCATCTTGATCCGGTCCACGATCCTTCTCGTCTTTGCCCCGTCGGTGTGAAGTATTGTAAGCCCTTTGATCCGTTTATCGTTAAGAGGATAACCTGAAGACCGCATCATCCTTTTTGCAAGCTTAATGTCATAAGGATAACCTTTAATGGTGGGATCGTATCCTTCCATTCCCGGAGGTATTACTCCTCCCGGAATAATGTCGTCGCCGATTATTTGCGCGATCACCTTTCTGTTTACGGCCATGGAAAAGGCCTGTCTTACTACGCGGCCGTCAACTCCGCTGAACAGCCTCTTTTTTAGGTTGAAGCCCAGGAACCAGACGCCGTCGTAATCCTTTTTTCCGGGCTTTCCTGCAGTCACGGTTTCTCCCGCTTCCGTAGTTTTAATTATTTCGGATCCCTGCGGTTTTTCTCCGTTTCCCATGCATAGGGCGTTGGAAGGAAGAAGCATTAGGATGATCAGGAGCAGGACAAACTTATTTCTCATTGAACTTTTTTACCCCTTCTTTAAAAATATCATGTCCATTGATATCGTTGGCCACAAAAACAGGGAGGCTCGCGACCTCAAGTTCATATATGGCTTCCGGACCCAGTTCCGGATAAGCTACGACTTTGGCGGATTTTATTGCCTGGGCAAGGAGCGCTCCGGCCCCTCCTATAGCGGCGAAATAAACGGCTTTGTGTTTTTTGAAAAGTTTTACCACATCTTCGCTTCGGGCGCCTTTTCCGATCGCACCCTTCAGGCCGATCTTCAGCAGAGGTTCTGTCAATGCGTCCATTCTACTGCTCGTTGTTGGGCCTGCTGATCCTATTACTTTTCCCTGGCGCGGAGGGGTAGGGCCGCAGTAGTAGAGCACCTGTCCTTCAAGGTCGACAGGGAGCTTTTTACCCTCATTGAGCGTTTCTATCAGTTTTTTGTGGGCCAGATCCCTTGCAGTATATATTTTCCCTGAAAGCCAGATCCTGTCGCCGGCTTTAAGTGTCTTAATTACCTCATCGGTCAATGGAAGATTGATAGCCTTTTCCATTAGATAACCGCCTCCTTTACCCTGTGAGCGTGACAGTCAATGTTCACGGTCACCGGTAAGCTTGCGATATGGCATGGGGCTTTCTCAATGGCAACGCTTAAAGCTGTTGTAGTTCCGCCGAGTCCTGCCGGCCCGATCCCGGTCTTGTTTATTTTTTCCAGCATTTCACTTTCCATCTGCGCTGTATCGGCATTATTATTACCGATCCCCACTTTTCTGAGCAGGGCCTTTTTGGCGAGCATGGTAGATGTTTCCAAATTCCCGCCTATCCCCACTCCTATGATGAACGGGGGGCATGCTGCTCCGCCTGCGGTTCTGGCGGTCTCAGTAACGAAATCGATAATATCACCTTTGCTGCTTGTGGGCTTGAACATTCTGAAAGTGCTTTTATTCTCCGCGCCTCCGCCTTTGGCCATAACGGTTATCTTAATGTTCTTTCCGGGAACTATTTGATAATGCGTGATGGCGGGAGTATTGCTGCCCGTGTTCTTGCGTTCAAAAGGATCTGCTACAACAGATCTCCTTAGATATCCTTTTTTACAGGCCGAACTGATGCCCTCATTCACCGCATCCTCGACGCTTCCGCCGGTTATCTTTACTTCCTGGCCGATCTCCAGGAAAACCACTGCCAGCCCCGTATCCTGGCAGATAGGGAATACTTCTTTTCTTGCGATCTCAGCATTCTTTATAAGGTCGCGGATGATCTCTTTTCCGGAGACCGAATGTTCTTTGCTCATTGCTTCATTTAACGCGTGGAGAACATCGTCAGATATCTCATAGTTCGCCTGGATGTACAGGTCCCTGACGGTCTCGGATATTTTTTTTGATCCTATTTCTTTCATATAGATAGCTTTGCTATTTGTTCTTTTACTGAATTTGCAGATTTGGCAAGCGCGGAAGCTTCTTCTTCGGTAAGTTTTATTTTCTCGATCTTTTCCACTCCGGACTTTCCGAGCGTGACAGGAACCCCGATGCACACATCCGACAGGCCGTATTCCCCGCCTGGAAGTATCGAGCAGGGGGATGTGAACTTTTTATCCTTTATTATTGCCCTTACCATCGCGACAGCGGAAGAAGAAGGTGCATAGTAAGCGCTCCCGACTTTCAGGAGGTTCACTATCTCAGCGCCGCCTTTCTGGGTGCGCTCTATTATTTTCTTTATTTTATCTTTCGGCAGTAGTTCTGATACGGGCTTATGCTTGGCTTTTGCCTGGCTCATAACCGGCACCATAAGGTCGCCGTGGCCTCCCAATACCATGCATTCCACGTCTTTTACGGGAATGCCCAGCTCCATGGAGATAAAAGTGGCCATTCTTGACGAATCAAGGATCCCCGCCATGCCGATGACCTTTTTCCTGTCAAACCCGGTTACCTTATAAGCAAGATAGGTCATAACGTCCACGGGATTAGTTACCATTATCAGTATTGAATTTGGGGCGTATTTCTTGATGTTGCTGGCGATATCCCTGATGATCTTGGCGTTCAATATCTGAAGGTCATCGCGGCTCATTCCGGGCTTTCTGGCAAGGCCTGCCGTCACTACAACTATATCCGATCCTTCTATATCCGCGGGATCGTTCGTTCCAGTTATCTTTGAATTGAACCTCTCAACAGAGCCCGATTGGAGCATGTCTAGGGCTTTTCCCTGAGGCATTCCTTCGAGAACATCAACGAGCATGACATCGGCAAGTTCCCGCTCGGCAATGCGCCTGGCGGTCTCCGCGCCCACATTTCCTGCTCCGAATATTGCTACTTTCTTGTTCAAATCAAGCCTCCGCGCTCAAAATCACCGCACAAAACCCGATTATAGATAACCTAAATGGGATTGTCAATTTTGTTGTTTTTATGTGAAATTTTGAGGAAATAATGGCGATAAACAAGCGTATGAGTTTAGCTACTGCTATATGGAAAGGTAATACGTGCCAAACAACGATAAAATTCAATAGAAGGAATATCGGAGTTACACTTACTGCACCTTCCACTAGGAAAGGTGACCTTGGTTATACGCTGCGCAATATTGACAGCAGAATTGTTCATCCATCCGTTCAGAATGCTCTTTGTGAAGACCTGAATATTCCGCATGCCCGCCAAGTTAAAGCAATAAAGATCGACCCAAAGCTTGAACGAAATTATAAGCATTTTGACGCAAGAAAAGGAACGGTTTTCATGTCGCTCCATGCCGCAGAACATCTTTTGGGGAATGATATTGCAATAGTACTTGGAGGCGGCGCTCTCAAAGGTTTTGTATATCCCGGAATATTGAGATGGCTTGAAAGTATAGGGATGAAAAAGGGCAAACTGGGTAAGTCCAAACTTAAATTCTTCTGCACTTCCACTGGAGCATATTTTGGCTCCCTTTACTGTGCGCATGGCAGCGCAAAAGCGATGAGGAACCGTGTTTATAAAACCCTTCAGGAAAAAGAGATGTTCGATTTCCTTGATCCCGACTTTGCTGGGCTTCAATCTCCTTCAACATATGACGGCGTACTTCACGGAAATAAACTTATGGATATAATAAGGCTTGATTGCGGCCTTGGGGACCAGACATTCTCTCAGATGAAAGTGCCGCTTTTTATCTATGCTGTTAATACGGCAAATTATAATGGATGGCTTTTCGGCGATCCAAAGTATAATGACGAGTTCATATTAAATCCTGAATATGAACCCGGCAGCGGGGAAAAAGAACGCGTGCAAAGGCTTTATCCTATAGATATCCGTGTGATCGATGCCGCCCGAGCCAGCGGTTCTATTCCGATCGGCTTTAAATATTATAGGATCGGGGATATGGTGTTTGTTGATGGAGGTGTGAAGCAGAATGTCGCGATAAAAGCAGCCACTTCTTCGTTCGCAAACCGCTATGTAATAGCCTTCAATCTCGGTATTTCTCTTCTATCGGGCGATGTTAAAAATGTAGGAGATACGGCGGCGAATTATACTGATGGCTGCGGTTTGTCACAAATGGATGCCTTATCATTGTCATATATCCAGGACAGAAAGATAATCGTTTTTAATCCTATGGTAGGGCGGGTGGTTAACAATGCGAATGGCATGGAGCTTGCGCATCCTATGGAAATGAGCGCATTGGAAACACTGCGGGACTTTGAAGAAATAGTAATGCCTAGCGGACAATTTGATAAAAGGCTTTTTTTCCCACCGTACAGTACTGGAAAAAAATTAAAACTAAAGGAAAAATTCAAGTTAAAGAAAAAGGGCAGCAAAAGCCCAAGTATTCTTTGTCTTGATCACAAGAACCCTCCTATAGAAAAACCTAAGGATGATCCATGGTGGTATTGTGCATTTATACTTGATGGCGGAAGGATATGGCCCAAATTAAAGAGCAAGACACTTGAGCAATGGGCACTTCTTACATTTATTAAGCAGAACGGTATCTTTAGGTCCGCATCTGTCTTTTTGTCGTACTTGATGCTTAAATATGGTTTTTTCAAGAAGAAGAAATAGAATCAGATAGTTTAGCGAATTCTTCTATAGATAAAGTTTCCCCTCTTCTTTTTCCGTCAATTCCCACTTTTTCAAAAGCTTTTGAAATATTCTCCTTGTTTATCCCTTCGATATTCGCGTTCTCAATGGCATTCTTCAGCATCTTTCTTCTCTGTATGAACGCCGCGTGGACGATATTAAAGAACAGTTTCTCATCTTTAACCTCCACACTTGGCTTATCCAGCACTTCAAGGCGAAGCACTGATGATCCCACTGCCGGCTGTGTAAAGAAAGAGCTTTTGGGGATATCGCACACTATCATCGGCTTGCAGTGGTAGTTCGCGAAGATGGTGAAAGACCCGTATTCCTTCACACTAGGCTTTGACACTATTCTATGGGCGAACTCGCGCTGTATCGTCATTACTATTAAGTTGAAAGAAGCTTTATGCTCTATTAATTTTGAGATTATCGGCGTAGTGATGTAGTAGGGGAGGTTTGCCACGACCTTCTTTATTTTATAACTCTTATATTTACTGAAAAGTTCGTCCAGATCGATCTTTAAGAAGTCCTCTTCAACGAGCTCAAAATTTTCCAGTCCCTTTAAATATTCTTTTGCGACGGGGATGAACTTTTTATCATACTCGTTCGTTATTACGAACCCGGCTTTCTGGCAGAGGTCTTTTGTCAGCGTTCCTATTCCCGTCCCTATTTCAAGGACAAGATCATCTTTGCTTATATCGGCAGCTTCTATGATCCTTGTAACCGATGACTGGTCGATCATAAAATGCTGGCCGAGGTCTTTGTTCAACCATATATTAAAACTTTTGAGGATCTGCTTGGTGGTCTGAGAAAGCGTCACTATTTTTTGCGGGCTCTTGTGAAGTGAGCGGCTACCTTTATCGCTTCTATGAGGCTTGTGGGATTTGCCCAGCCTTTGCCTGCTATATCAAATCCTGTCCCATGGTCGACGGAAGTCCTGACGAATGGCAGGCCTACCGTTACATTCACGGACCTGTTGAACGATAAGAGCTTGAGGGGTATCAATCCCTGGTCATGGTACATCGCGACAACGATGTCGAACATGCCCACATTGGCGAGATAGAAAATACCATCAGGGGAAATAGGGCCTTTTACATTGATGCCTGCGCGCTTTGCCTCTGCGATCGCGGGGGTGATGTATTTTTTCTCTTCTTTTCCAAAGATGCCGCCTTCTCCCGCATGAGGGTTAAGCCCCGCAACGCCTATTTTCGGTTTTTTCTTCCTCACTCTGAACAGAGTTTCGTGAGCCAGTTTGATGGCGTTCAAAACCCTTTTCTTGTTGATCTGCTTGTATATGTCTTTTATCGGCAGGTGCGTCGTTACGAGTATCACCCAAAGAGCGTCAGAGACGAACATCATGGCGTATTTCTTGGTCTTGGTCCTTTTTGCAAGGATCTCTGTGTGTCCCTGGAACTTGTATCCCGCTTTTCGTATAGCTTCTTTGTTTATCGGGGCTGTCGCTATTGCATCGATCTCCTTGCTCATTGCCAGTTTGATCGCTTTTTCAAGGTATTGTATCGCCGCTTTGCCGCAGTATTTTGAGAGCTGGCCCATTTTTACCTTTGACGGCTCCAGGTTCTCCAGATCTATTATATCGATAGTATTCGGGATAAATTTGGCTTCGGCGACCTTTTTGATGGGGTTTATCTGCATATTCTCGGCCTTGGCGATCTTCAGCGCGTTCTTTATTATTCTTCTATCGCCAATGACGACAGGCCTCACGTAGCTTTGAACTTCGCTGTTTTGAAAAGCTTTAACGATGACCTCAGGACCGATCCCTGCCGCATCTCCCATTGTTATCCCGATTATAGGTTTTTCCATTTTTGCTCCTTAGTGCGCCTTGTATCTTATGCCGGCTTTTTCCATTCTTTCCAAAGCTTCTTTTATTCTTTCTTCTGTTTCTACGAGCGCTGCTCTTACGTATCCCTCTCCGAGTTCTCCGAAAGCAGTGCCGGGCGCCATTACGACGCCGGTTTTTTCAAGAACATGAAGAGACCAGTCGGTTGAGTTGTATCCCTTTGGCACAGGGAACCAAACGTACATAGTGGCTTTCGGTTTTTCAATATCCCAACCGAGCTTATTTAATCCGTCAACGAAAATATCCCTTCTTTTCTGGTATGTCATTCTCATTTTGTCCAGGTAATCATTTTTCAGGCCCATTGCGGCGATAGCGGCCCTTTGCGTGGCGGCGAATAATCCATAGTCCAGATTCGTCTTAATTTTCTTTAAACTGTCTATTATCTTTTTGTTGCCCACAGCGAATCCGCATCTCCAGCCGGCCATGCCGAATGTTTTTGATACCGTGTGGAATTCGACCGCTACATCCTTTGCTCCCGGAATAGAGAAAATGCTTATTGGTTTATTTCCGTCAAAATAAACTTCCGCGTAAGCAAAGTCATGTATAAGTATCAATCCATGTTTTTTTGAGAATTTCACGGCTTCTTCGTAAAATTCTTTCGGAGCACATGCCGCTGTTGGATTTGAAGGATATGATAAGAACAGCATTTTTGCTTCTTTAGCGACATTATTATCTATGGCTTTAAGGTCAGGGAGAAATCCTGTCTTCTCTGTAGTAGGAAGTATATGGGGCGTGCCTCCCGCAAGGATCGTCCCGTTAAAGTGAGCTGGATATGTGGGCATGGGGACAAGCGTTGTGTCGCCCGGATTGATATAAGCAAAAGCCAAGTGTATCAATCCTTCTTTGGACCCGATAAGGGGAGTGATCTCATTATCGTGTATGTCTATATGATATTGTCTTTTGCACCAATCGATCACAGCTTTTCTGAATTCAGGTAATCCTGCAAAGGTCGGATATCTGGAGTTTTCCGCGTTCCTTAAAGCAGCAGCCATTGCCTCGAAGACTTCTTTAGGGGGAGGAACGTTCGGATTACCCATGCCAAGGTCAATAAGGTCTGTGCCTTTTTTTCTTGCTTCGTCTTTTAACTCATCCAGCCTTGCGAACACGTAGGTAGGCAGTCTGAGCAATCGTTGTGCTTCTTCCACTTCTGTTTTCCTTCCAACTGCAGACCATTTAGACGGTCAGTATATGATCTGCGTGATATGAGCTTCTTACGAACGGACCCGCCTCAACATGCTTGAAACCGAGGTTCAATCCGAAATTCCTGTATTTTTCAAATACTTCAGGTTGGACATATTCTACTACGGACGCCTCTTTTTGTGAAGGTCTTAAGTACTGCCCTATGGTAACAATGCCGCATTCAGCGGCCCTCAGATCTTTCATTAATTCGTATATCTCTTTCTCTGTTTCTCCAACGCCCAGCATAAATCCGGACTTAATATGCATGTTTTTGTTGATATTACTTGAAATTTTAAGGACTTCCAGGGATCTTTTATAGTTCGATGTAGGCCTTAAATGTTCATATAGCCTTGGCGCCATTTCTACATTATGATTAAGCACAAAAGGACCCGCATCAATGACCTTTTTAATAAGATCCTTATTCCCTCCAAGATCGGGTATCAAGACCTCAACTTTTGAATCAGGCAGTTCTTTCTTGATCGCTTTGATAGTATCTGCAAAATGTGAAGCTCCATGGTCAGGAAGATCGTCCCTTGTTACTGATGTGACAACGACATATTTCAAGCCAAGTTTTTTCGCGGCTTCCGCGACCCTTTTTGGCTCCGACTTATCGAGAGGAGAAGGGGTGCCTTTTGAAACTCCGCAGAAGTTGCATTTTCTGGTGCAGGTCTTGCCCAGGATCATGAATGTCGCGACAGTGCTTGAATAGCATTCTCCGATATTCGGGCATTTTGCAGATTCGCAGACAGTGTGGACCGAATCATCAGCTATTTTTTCTCTCATCTTTCTGATGTTCTTCAGTTTAGGAGTTCTTTTGATAAGCCATTGAGGCAGTTTGCTCATGATTATTTGTTCAAAATAGATATCGACTGCTTAAGGACATTCTCCGCTGCTTCATACATGCTTTCGTAGACCGTTGGATGCGCGTGAATAGTATTAATGATGTCTTCCGCTTTCATCTGCTTGCTTACCGCGAGCCCAGCCTCCCCGAATATTTCCGTCGCGTCTCCGCCCAATATGTGGATCCCGACTATCTTGTCGGACTTATCGGTTATTATCTTGATGAAACCATCCCTTTCGTCATTGATCAGAGATTTAGATGATGCCCTGAACGGGAATTTTCCTATTTTTATGTCCTTAAGTTTTTCCCTTGCCTCTTTTTCGTTTAGCCCGACCGAAGCGACCGCGGGATCGGAATAAATACATCTTGGCACAGCGTGATGTTCCATTTTTGCTTTTTTACCCGAAGCGTTCTCGGCCGCAACTATACCTTCTTTTGCCGCCGTGTGGGCGAACATGTATTTTCCTGCAATGTCTCCTATCGCGTAGATACCCGGCAGATTTGTTTCCATTTTGTCATTAACGATCACTTTACCTTTTTCAAGTTTTATCCCGATCTTATCAAAGCCCTCAGTGTTCAGCTTTCTTCCTACTGAGATCAAAACCATGTCGAAGCTTCCCGTATCCTTTAAACTCGTATTCGTTTTTATCTCCATGCCCTTTTTAGCAAGGACTTGTGCGAGCCCTGCGCAGACCTCCTCATCTTCCAGCGGCATTATGCGCGGCATGATCTCGAATACGGTCACTTTTGCTCCCAGATCATTGAACACGCAGCCGAGCTCTATCCCCATCGGGCCTGCGCCTATAACCGCAAGACTTTTTGGGACATTTTTGATCTTTAATATATCATCGCTCGATAAGATCTTTTTGCCGTCCAGCTCGAAACCGGGAAGCGAGGATACTCTGGAGCCTGTAGCAAGGATTATCTTCTCGGCATGTATCGTTCTGCCGGCAACTTCAATATGTTTAGCGTCTTTTAATATTCCCTCACCCTTAATGAGGGCGATCTTGTTCTCCTTGAAGAGATATTCCAATCCCTTTCTGAGCTGGCTCACGATACGGTCTTTGCGTTCTATTATCTTTTCAAGGTTTATGGAAACGTTCTCCGCGTTGATGCCGAACTTATCAGCTTTTTTTATCTTTGAATAAAGTTTTGTGCTTGCATGGAGTGTCTTGGTAGGTATGCAGCCGTGGTTCAGGCAGGTCCCGCCGACCTCGCTTTTTTCTATCAATGCGACTTTCTTCCCGAGCTGCGCTGCTCTTATCGCCGCGGTGTATCCCCCGGGCCCTGCACCTACCACTACTATATCAAAAGCTTCTATGCTCATTTTTCCAGTTCCTTTTTCAGCAATTTATTCACTACTCCCGGGTTGGCCCTTCCTTTAGTGGCTTTCATTACCTGGCCGACAAGAAATCCGATTACTCCGTGTTTTCCGCCCTTATAATCCGCAACAGGTTTTGGATTATCCTTTAGCGCCCGCTGGATCGCTTTGACAAGCTCGCCTTCATCGGATATCTGCGTCATTCCTGATCCGGAGACCACGTCACTTACGCTTTTCCCCGTTTCCAGGACCTTGACCAGGATATCTTTGGCCATTTTCCCGCTGATGGTCCCTTTATCTATCAGTTTTATCATCTCTATAAGCTGTTCAGGGGTTATATTTGCCTTTGTTATACTGATCTTTTTTTCATTTAGATAAGCAGAAAGGTCGCCGATCACCCAATTGCTAAGCAACTTTGGCTTGCCTCCCAGTTTAACGCCTTCTTCGAAGAAAGCGGCCAGGTCCTTGTCTCCGAGTATGACAGTAGCATCGTGTTCCGGAAGCCCCAACTCCTTGATGTATTTTTCTTTCTTTTTCCCCGGCAGTTCTCCTATGGTCTTTTTGATATCTTCGATCCACTTTTTGTCCAGCTCAAGCGGAACCAGATCCGGTTCCGGAAAGTAGCGGTAGTCATGCGCTTCTTCTTTTGACCTCATGGAGAAAGTCTCGCCCGTTTCATCATTATAGAGCCTGGTTTCCTGTGTTATCTTTCCGCCTTCTTCCAATATCTCTTTTTGGCGCTTGATCTCCGCCTCAAGCGCATTCTGGATGAAACGGAAGGAATTCATGTTCTTGACCTCTGTTTTTGTTCCGAATTCTTTTGATCCTACGGGCCTTAGCGATATGTTGGCATCGCATCGCAGGCTTCCTTCTTCCATATTTCCGTTGCACACGCCCAGATAGACAAGAATATTCCTTAGTTCTTCAACATAAACCTTTGCCTCTTCCGATGTTCTTATATCGGGTTCGGAAACTATTTCCATGAGAGGCACTCCGGCCCTGTTGAGGTCAACATTGCTGTAATCCGCCCCGCGCAAGCCCGCAGCTCCCTTATGGACCAGCTTGCCGGCATCCTCTTCCAAGTGCACTCTTGTTATCCCGATCTTTTTCTTCTTGCCTTTAACTTCTATTTCCAGATGTCCGTGTTCCGCAAGGGGCTTTTCGTACTGTGATACCTGGTAGTTCTTCGGCAGGTCGGGATAGAAGTAATTTTTTCTTGCAAAGATCGAGATCCCTTCCACCTTCTTGCAGTCCAGCGCCAATGCCGTTTTTACGGCAAAATCCACGACTTTCTTATTAAGGACCGGGAGTACGCCGGGCTGTCCGGTGCAGACCGGACAGATATTGGTGTTCGGCGGATTACCGAACTTCGTGGAGCAGCCGCAGAAGATCTTGCTGTCCGTCAGCAGCTGTGCATGTATTTCTAAGCCTATTACAACTTCGTATTCCATATAGCCCCTTAACCTGCGGTTATCTTGATCTTTTCTTTGTGCCAGTTCGTGTTCTGTTCATATGTATAGGCCACCTTAAGTATAGTTTCTTCGTCAAAAGCCTTACCCATTATCTGCAGGCCTACCGGCAGGTTGTCGCTGAACCCGCATGGTATCGATATTGCAGGGATCCCGGCAAGGTTGACCGGTATTGTTGCTATGTCTGACAGGTACATTGCCAGCGGATCGTTCGTCTTTTCCCCGATCTTGAACGCGACGGTAGGTGAAGTAGGGGAGATTAGGACATCGAACTTTGAGAAAGCTTTGTCAAAGTCATTCTTTATCAAAGTCCTTATTTTCTGGGCTTTCAGGTAGTAAGCGTCGTAATACCCAGCGGAAAGCGCGTAAGTCCCGAGCATTATCCGCCGTTTGACCTCGGGGCCGAAACCTTCGCGCCTTGTATTATAATATATAGTTAACAGGTCGTTCGCTTTCTCGGACCTGTATCCGTATTTTACACCGTCATATCTGGCGAGATTGGAGCTTGCTTCGGCCGTAGCCAGCAAATAGTATGTCGGGACGCCGTATTCAAAGGTCGGCATTGATACCTCGCTGATCTTTGCGCCCAAACTTTCGAGTTTTTTAATGGCAGCCTTAACCGCATCTTTAACTTCTTCGTTCATTCCTTTGCCGAGCAGTTCTTTTATTACTCCGATCCTCAATCCCTTAATATCGTTCACCAGGGATTTTTTGTAGTCAGGCACAGGAATATTAACGGAAGTTGAATCCCTTTCATCGTGGCCGGCGATCACGTTCATGAGTATTGCGCAGTCGCTGACATCTTTGGTTAGCGGACCGATCTGGTCCAATGAGGAAGCGAACGCTATCAATCCATATCTTGAAACCCTTCCGTAGGTCGGCTTGAATCCCACCACGCCGCAAAAAGAAGCCGGCTGCCTTATCGATCCCCCGGTATCTGACCCCAGAGCCAGTATGGTCTCGTTTGCCGCCACCACCGCTGCTGAGCCGCCGGAAGAACCGCCGGGGACAGTATCCAGATCCCACGGATTTTTGGTCTTTTTGAAAGCAGAATTTTCCGTTGATGACCCCATTGCGAACTCATCCATATTGGTCTTCCCGATCATTATTGCACCCGCATCACTGATCTTTTCCACTATGGCGGCGTTATACGGCGGGATATAATTTTCCAGTATTTTGGAAGAGCAGGTGGTCTTTGTTCCCTTGGTACACATATTGTCCTTGACGGCTATCGGTATCCCCGCGATAGGCGACAGTTTTTCTTTTGCCTTTATCTTTTTATCGATCTCCTTGGCTTTTCTTAGCGCCTTTTCTTTGCTCAGGCTTACGAATCCCTCTATCTTTTTTTCAGTTTTTTCTATTTTTTTGAACACAGATTCCACTATCTCGACAGAAGATGTTTCACCTTTATCCAGTTTCGCTTTCAATTCATGTGATGTTAGTTCAAAAAGTTCCATTTTTGATCCTTTATTCCAGAATGCGGGGGACAGAGAACATATTGTCTTCCTCTTCGGGGGCGTTCGAAATGATGGATTTTACGTCTTCACAGCCTTTTACCTTGTCTTCCCGAAGAACATTTTTCATAGGGAGCGCATGCGAGGTGGGGGGGACCTTTTCAGTATCCAGCTTGTTTATTGTTTCGGCATGCTCCAGTATCTTGGAAAGCTGTCCCGCAAAAAGGTCTTTTTCTACTTCGGTAAGGCCTAATCTTGCCAGTTTTGCTACGTGATCCACGTCTTTTTTTGAGATAGCCATAACGGAAAGATTATACTATATAAAGGGGGCGGTTGTCAGGGATTAGTTGTTAGATGGGCTCTTCATGCCGTTGTGAACTGGAGCTGATTATGTTATCATACTCAAGTTTTTATGAAGAAATTAACGGTTGGTCTATTGCTTTTTATCGTTGTGCTTTCCTTCCTTTCCTTGGAGACGAAGGTGGCGTCTTCGCGTACGAAAAAACCCACCTATGATGCGATCGATCTGGTGGTTTCCTCGACAGATCCTCCTTCGGTGAAGCGTCTTGCCAACTTTTATAAAAAAGGCGTAATGAGGGAAAAGCTGGGGGCGCATGAGAACGCGCTTATAGCCTACAGCAGCTGCAATTCCAAGGCTATAGAGCTCCTTAGTTACGGAAATTTAAGTAAAGATTCGGTTAGAAGGATACTCCCTTATGCGATCGCTTCCGCCTACCGCAAGGCGATCCTTACCCACAGAACGATAGAAGGTTCGGTCATGAAGCTCTACAAACAGTTGGAGATGTACAAGGATGCAAATACGACCATCGATGAGGTCCTTACTATAATATCCAACCTGTCAACCGAAAGAGGTATAAATGTGCCTCCTCCTCAGTACTATACTCTTTATTATGCAAGGGCTTATAACCGGTTCGGCTGGGCCTACGCGCTTCTTAACGGCAGTGCCTGGAAACGGTATATTATTTATACTCCCGCAGACACCATAACCATGGTTGATAAAAGCATAAATGACATAAAACTCGGCTTGGAAGCGTTCGATATTGATGCCGACAGCAGGCTCAGCGAATTGCTGGCAGCGAACAACGTCTCTCGGGTACTTAATGACAGGCTTAAAGAAAGGTCACCTGAACATCTGACATTAGCTCTTTGTTTTAATAACTACAATACCGGTTCTATTAAATATATCGTTGAGATGCAGCTGCTCAAGAAGATGAGGCGGGCAGTCGACTTCTATAAGCAGCGAAACACCGTTAAAATATTACAGCGCGGGAAAAAGATCTTTACCTACGAAGATTTTATGAGGCCGGGGACGAAAGAGCTGATCACAACAATGAATCAGTTCCTGGAGATAATGAAGTAAGAATGAAGTAAGCTAGTTGGAGTTACCGTACCACCACAAGATCGATTGATATCCAGAAGCACCCCTTGGAATTGTGTATCCTCCTATAAAACTTTCCACATTACCTTCTATTGATGCCACTGCCGTTGCGGGTGATGCGGACCATGAACTTACCATCATGCGAAATGTTTTGAAATCAGCTGACCATTCCCATGTTGGCGGGAAGAAGTATGGGATTTGTGCTGTGCTGGGTCCGGGCCAATAAACTTCAGGTGTAAGGGTCCCTGCATCCACTGTCATGCTGAAAGTTACTTCAAGCGTTCTAGGGTGGTAAATATCCCCTTCTGTTATATACGGAGTTCTGCTTACGATCCCGAAGCCTGACATATAATGGTTAAATAAAACAGTTCCTTCAACTATGGAATTTCCGTTCTCATCCTGAAATCCTTCCTTTGAAGCGATCCAGTATACCCTTGAGCCATCCCCGCCTAACCATTCACCGGGATTTAATATGGTCAAGGTTTTTCCGTCGCCTGACCAACTCACGCTTTCATATGTATTAGGATAAATAGCGGTATTGTATTGGTTATAAAAAGTGATCGCATCGTTTAGGTTAACACTGGTATTCATTTTTTTGTTGAATACCAAGGTTAAAGTTTCCCCTGATGCGATACTGGTGGCGCCAAGTGAAGGTGATCTTGATAATATTGCGGGATCTGATGAACCGGCCAGGTATGTGCTGCAGCCGGATATCGCGAAAACCGACAGCAATATCAAAAATAAAACATATATAGAATAGGAGTATTTGTTCATTTCAGAGTAAATTTACTACTTTGATATGGCCATGTCAAATTCTAAGGGCTGATACCGGCTCAAGGCCAAGGTCAGATCTCTCGCCTTTTTTTAGGCGGTAATAACCCGCACAGCCTATCATTGCCGCATTGTCAGTACAGAGGTTCATCGGCGGAAGGGAAATATTGAACCCTTCCTTTTCTGCCCTTGATCTCAGGTCTTCCCTTAAGGAAGAATTTGCTGATACACCGCCTGCAAGCGCTATCCATTTCACTTTTTTGTCCTTCGCCGCGCGGATGGTCTTTTCTACCAAAATATCTACCGCAGCCTTTTGAAATGAAGCGACAAGATCATCAGGATTCTTTGGAATCCCTGTTTTCTTGACGTAATTAACTACTGCGGTCTTCAATCCACTGAAAGAAAAGTCATACCCGAAGCTCTCATCAAGCATCGCACGGGGGAAATCAATAGCTTTCGGATTGCCGTTCTTGGACATTTTATCGATTATCGGGCCTCCAGGGTATCCGATACCAAGAAATCTGGCCACTTTATCAAAAGCTTCTCCCGCTGCATCGTCCCTTGTGCGGCCCATAAGCTCGTACTTCCCATGATCTTTTACATATATAAGGCTGGTATGGCCGCCGGAAACCACAAGGCATACAAAGGGGAATTTTATATCTGAGCCATTCAGGAAGTTAGCGTATATATGCCCCTCAAGATGGTTGATGCCTATGAACGGTTTGCCGGTAGAGTAGGCGATGGCTTTTGCCGCATTCAATCCAACGATCAGTGAACCCACAAGTCCGGGCCCATAAGTCCCCGCAACACCGTCGATATTCTTGAACTTCATTCTTGCCTGATCCATGGCCTGTTTGATCACAGCCGAAATAACCTCAATATGCTTTCTTGAGGCGACTTCAGGCACGATCCCGCCGTACTTTTTATGGAATTCAACCTGTGAAGATACAATGTTCGATAATATTTCCTTCCCGTCTTTTATAACGGCAGCGGAGGTTTCATCACAGGAGGTTTCGATGGCAAGGATTTTCATGGATTATTCTTTTACCGTGGCTTCTCCTGCTTTAAAAAGCGCGTATTTTGTGAGGATAGGGCCTATTATTTCATTGAACGCGACCGTAACAAGCGTAACGTTTAGTATTATCGCCTTGAATTCGAAATAGGGCGAAGCACTGGTGATCAAAAGTGATAAACCTATTGCAACACCGGCTTGAGGTATAAGGGTTAATCCAAGATATTTCTTGATAATTTCCGGAGATTTAGATATTGAACTCCCCATGAATGCGCCTGATATTTTTCCTATCATACGACCGACCACAAAGACAATGCTCCATATCAGTAATATTGTGCCTATAGTCGTGAATATTTTCAGGTTCAAACTTGCACCCGCAAGAACAAAAAAGAAACAATATATCGGAGGCGTTAATTTTTCCAAGCTAGGTACCATCTCCTTGCTCTTGCCGGGCAAGTTTATCAAAGTTATACCCAAGAACATATTTGTTAAAAGGGCTGACGTATGCGATACCGAAGCCACTGCGATCGCCAGAAATACTATTCCTAATATTATGATCACGCTGTCAGTGATATCTTTTGTCAGCTTAATAAGTAAATTCGCCACTATGCCGAGCAGTATTCCGATAATAAGTGCTGTCGAGATCTCCAATAATGATGCCGATAAAGAGTTGAATGCGGTTTTACCGAAAGTTGAGATATGAGTAAAATCAAAGGTCATTATCAAGCCAAAAAGAATGATCGCTACCGCATCATCCAGGGCAACCACTGCAAGAGTCGTTTCCGTTAAAGTCCCCCTTGTGCGGTATTCCTGCATTATAGCCACTGTTGCAGCAGGGGCAGTTGCGGCCGCAATGGCTGCGAGGGGCAGAATAGCACCCAAAGGCATCTTGAACATATAAAGCAGAAAGAAAACAAAAAAGAATGCCCCGAGCGATTCCATTAACGTTATTATCATTAAACGCCAGCCCAGTTTTTTTAGCAAACCGAAACTCAAACCGGACCCTATTACAAGTGCAACTATACCCAAGGCCAGCCTATGTATGAATCCAAGCTGATATACGGAGCTTTCACTAAAAACTTTTAATAAGTAAGGGCCGAATATTATCCCCGCCATTAAATATCCGGTTATGCGGGGAAGCTTTATTTTTTTTGCCATCCAGCTGACAATAAATCCCAATATGAGTATGCCGGATGCCGTAAAAAACACATCATTACTTAATAATTTAATAAATTCATCAATTGACATGATCAGTCTAGAGAGCCCCCTTCGATCAGTATGCGCGATAGATTGGCCCGGTCGACAACACCTACCAGTTTTCTGTTGCGGACGACAGGGAGGCGTTTTATGTTGCTGTTGATCATTAAATTGGCCATATCGGTGGCCGGGGTGTCTTCTGTGGCTAGGACGGGACTCTTGTTCATATAATCCTTTACCAATGCATCTCCTACTTGCCTCAATTTTGTTATGACCTGCGTTAAGCTCGCGATATTAATGACGTCAGGATTCTCTATTTTTATCTGTTCCGGGAATATCGCGGTCAGTATATTTCTTTCTGAAATATAACCAGTAACCTCATTTTCATTGTTGACCACCGGTATGCCGGAGAAAGCGCGCCAGGAAATTATCTCTGCAGCCTCTTTAAGCGGGGTGTCTTCTGTGACGGAGGTAAGGTCTCTTGTTATGAAATCTTTTGCTTTTTTCATATTAGTCAACCTTCCTTATTTTAGCTTTAGATACAAGATGATCGACATCTTTTTTTGAAACAGGATAATTCAATTTATTCCTTGCCGTGGAAAGCGCGGCCGCTATTCCGTACTTTAACGCTTCCGATATGCTGCCTTTAGCTAAATACCTGTGTATAAATCCTGCCAGCATGCCGTCGCGCGTCCCTATGCGTATCAACTTTTCGTTCTTATCAGGCTCAATATCGCCTTCCCAGCTCTCTTTTTTTGTGGCTACCATGTACTTAAAGCGGTCATAATTAAATATTACGATCTCCGCTCCCTTATTAAGGGCTTCTTTTGCGGCTTCCTTGCGCGTGTCCGCATTACCCATATTCTTGCAAAAAAGCTCTTTGCATCCCCTAAGGTCCGGATTGAGAATGAACAGGCTCGTTTTTCCCAGGCACTCTTTAAGTATTTCTTCTCTTAAATTGACGACCACTTTTATGTTCTTTTTGTTTGCTTCATCGATCAGTTCTTTTACGAATATCGGCGGTACTCCTTTTGGCAGGCTTCCTCCTATTTCCACGAGCGTGGCGCTTGAAAGGAGCCTGTTGAAGTTAGACTTGAAATGATTAAGATAACGCAGTTCCATCGAGGGGCCTTCTTCTATGATCATTGTCTGCCTGTTCTTATTTTCCTCTATGAGGTAGAAATCAGTACGGAGTTCCTGGTTGGTATATATAAAATTCGTTGTTACTCCGATCTTTCGCAAAGATTCCTCGAACATCTGGCCGCTCATCCCGCCCAAAAATCCTGTGGCTACGACCTCTTTTTCCCCTAATACTGCGAGGGAATTGGCTACGTTAACGCCTTTTCCTCCGGGTGTTCTGTGCGTCATTGCTACGCGGTTAACTCCTCCAAGCGAGGTTTCCGACAGGTATAGAAGATGATCTAATGCGGGGCTTAATGTTACGGTCACAAGCATAGGGCACCTCTTTCTTGGTTTTGACTAATAATAAGTATAATACAAATCAAGTCAGTTTTACAGCATGTCTTGGATGATGCTCTTCAGCTTTTTGGCTTCAGTTTCCGGAGAATCCATGCTTTTTATCCGGATAGGAGTTCCTATTTTGATCTTGATCTCGCCGCATTTGAACGTCTTTATACAATTTAATGTCCATATAAGGAAGATCTTTAATAAATGCCCCCCGATATTTCCTATTTTTGAATAATCCGGCGGCGGAGCTATCTCATGAGCCCCCGTTACGGCGCATGGTATTATCGATCGGCCGGATTCGTAGGCCATTACCACTACTCCAGGATTAAAAGGGCCCATATTGCCCGTTAAGGAAATATGCCCCTCCGGAAGGATAAAGATTATTTCCCCGTTTTTCAGATGATGGATCGCTTTTTCAACACTATAGCTTCTTCCCCAGGGGCCCTGCTTCTCGAGCATCAGATCTGTTATTGGAATATGTCCGGCGCTTTTTAGCATGCGGCCAAAGAACGGCGATCTTGCCAGGACATTGGACATGATGAACCTGAAGCGGCGCGGGAAATATGCCAGAAAAGCTAAATGCTGGATATCGCTTTGATAATTTGAGATCAAGATGAAATTCCCGCTTTCAGGGATGTTCTCAAGACCTTCAATGCACACCTTTATTTGGCAAAGCAGTAGATATGCTTTGGAAAACGAACGCAACAACCAGAAATGTGCTTTTTTACTTTTAATGAATAATATTTGGAGAACGATAGAAAGTACGCCGAAGATCAAGATAAGCAGGATCAGGCTTGCAAAACTCCATAGGGCATATACATATCTTAGAATATTCTGCATAATTTGCCGTTGATTATAACATACGTGTGGGCTTATAATCAGTTAAACAGTATGAAAAAAATGTTCATCATATTATTATTGTTCTCTTTATCTTGCTGTCCCGCTTTCTCGGAGATCGACCTTGGCGGATATTACAAAAGCGATCTTATATACATACAGAACCGGAGTGTCGGCAGCCCCATAAATAACATGAACAAGCTCCGCCTGAAATTCGATTACCAGCCGGATGATAGGACGCTTTTTCATATAGAGCCTCAAATGGTCGCAATGTCAGGATTCAGCGATTTTCCTATTGAAGGAGCGTCAGACCTTGATAAGCTTTCCTGGGAAAGAGCATACCTCTCATTGAACTACGGAACTTTTGATCTTATAGGCGGAAAGCAGCGCATTGCCTGGGGAACAGGCCGCGTTTGGAACCCTACGGATATTTTTAACCCTTTTAGTTTGACGCTGGCAGACGAGGAAAAGCAGGGAGTTGACGCGTTACGGGTCATAAATTATCTGGGGGCGGCATCTAATATAGATGCGGTGGTCCTTTCTGCGACTTCGGAAGCCCAGCGAAAATGGGCGCTAAAAACTAAGACGAATTATTTAAATTATGATCTTTCTGTTTCATATATTAATATGGGGGAAGGGCAGGGGTACATGATCGGCTCGGACTTTGCAGGCGAGATGTGGGACTTTGAGGTTCGGGGGGAATTCGCCGGCTATACTCCCGGAAGCGGAGAAGCTTATCTGAATTTTTGTCTTGGAGGCGGGTACACGCTTGATAACGGCCTTGGAATTGATATTGAATATTATAATAACGGGCTGGGAAAATCGGATAAGTCGGATTATAACTTCAATGCTTTGTTTTCCGGAGAAGCGACATTCCTTGCCAGGCATTATCTTTCCTGCAGCACTTCTTATATGATCAATGAGCTTGAGACAATTAGGGGAGCGGTGATCTGGAATTTAGTGGATGGCGGACTGCTCTTATATCCGTCATATTCATATAATCTTTTTGAGGATGTCGACCTATCTTTTGATGCCATTCTTTATTCCGCTGCTTCTGGCGATGAGTGGAACCCCGGTCTAGTGGTTGATCCCACGGGATTTATCGGAAGCAATCTTTATTTCGTGAGGGTGAGGTACAGCTTCTAGCTTATTTGCTTAGTGCGTTGACGATCGCTTTTGCGAACTTCTCTGCGGCATCAGAACTATTAGCTGTTATCGTGTTCCCAAACACCTCAACATCAGATCCTGTGTAGATCGCCCCTTCGTTCGTTATCGTGTCGGTCTCGCTGGCTATTACTGTTGCTTTCCTGCCGCTTAGTATCCCCGAATGTGCCAGTATCACCGGAGCAAGACATATTGCAGCAACAGGTTTTCTTAATCCGAAAGACCATGTTGCGATATAATGTGCTTTTTCATTATTAAAATATTCCTTTGCACCGGGGCCTCCAATGAACACAACAGCATTGTAATCCCTTACTTTTACATTCTTGAGAAGTATATCCGCTTTGATCTTTGTCCCATTTGCACTGACAACATCTTCTTTTGACGAAGCCACTATTACTTTTGCGCCATGTTCCTCGAATATATTTCTGGGTACAAAGTATTCTTTGTCATTAAAATCCTTACTTGCGACTATCATTAATATCTTTTTGCCGCTCAGATCTATCTTGCTCTCTTCTTTTTTTGTCTCCGGCTCCTTATATTCAGAGGCTGTTGTTACTGTATCCGGCTTTGCTTCTTCTGTCTTTTCGGAGGCACTGCCCATAGCAAAGGCCGGCATTATTATGATCGCCGCTAAAAATATTAAAGTGATTATCTTTTTCAATTTCTGTACCCCTTTTTAAGTAAAAAGCTTGATAATTATACCATAATTTTGCTCTGCGATTAAGCGGGCCTTTGCAAAAGCGATTGCTTGCGTCACGTTTTTGATATATATTTGTGCTGATGAGGCGCCAACTACTAGAGCAGACAACGCTCTTTTTAAGTGTTATTAAGTGGACGGTCTATGCCACTGTCGTCGGTGTATTGGTAGGGGCTTCTACCACACTCTTTTTAAAGCTTCTCGGTTCTTCGACCAATATAGTAACGCAGAATAAATATTACTTTTTGTTAATGCCTGTAGGGTTTTTCCTCTCAAGCCTGATAGTAATGTATCTTGCTCCCGGTGCGGAAGGGCACGGCACCGAAAAAGTGATCGAAGCTGTCAATAAGCGTTTCGGTAAAATGGATATAAGAGTTGTCCCGGTTAAATTGATCACGACCATTATTACTATTGTTTCCGGAGGATCTGTAGGTAAAGAAGGCCCTGCTGCTCAAATAGGAGGGGGCATGTCTTCTTATGTTGCAACTATTCTGCACCTGCCCCCGGAAGACAGAAGAAAACTTGTGATATGCGGTATCAGCGCCGGCTTTGCCGCTGTTTTCGGCACGCCGATAGCAGGGGCTATTTTCGGCATAGAAGTGCTATATCTTGGCCGAATATTTTATAATGTGCTTTTCCCTTCTCTTTTAGCCGGAATAATCAGCTTTGAAACGGCCAAGTATCTTGGCATAACCTATGTTTATCACTCTATGAACATAGCGCCGGATTTTTCCCGCATGTTGTTCTTTAAAGCCATACTCGCCGGCGTATTTTTCGGCCTGCTTGCGCTTGTTTTTATAGAGTGTATTGAGTATTTTCACAGATTTTTCGAAAGGATAAAGATATGGAAGCCGTTTAAGGGGCTCATTAGCGGGTCTGCTCTAGTGGCATTAACTTTTGTGGTTGGGACCAAATATCTCGGCCTGGGGCTTGGGGGGATCGAAAGCAGTTTGACCGGAGCCAAGGCTTCTATTTTTGATCCATTGCTGAAAATACTCTTTACCGCGATCTGTTTGGGCGGGGGAGGAAGCGGTGGCGTGGTCACGCCTATATTCTTTATCGGAAGCACCGCAGGCAATTTCTTTGCCGGTTTGATGGGCATAAATCCGCAGATGTTCGCTGCTATAGGTATGATCTCGCTTCTTGCGGCAGCGGCGAATACGCCTATCGCCGCATTCATTATGGCGATCGAACTGTTCGGTCCCGGACTGGGAGTTTTTGCGGCTGCTTCCGCGGCCGTAAGTTTTATTGTCGTGGGGCATCGAAGCATATATTCCGGGCAGGTCTTAGGGATAGTAAAGAGCTCTTCGCTTATAGTTGATAAAAGAAGGCAGAGTGAAGTAGGTAAAATAAACCGTTTATATGTTAGGCCTCGGCGAGGGACGCTTCTTTGGTTTATCCTCATCTTGAACCGCAGAGTGCGAAGATTTTTTCGCAAGTATCTTAAAAGGGATTGATATTTAAACATGAAAAAGATCGCCTTTATATGTATAGGCAATTCCATTAGATCTCAAATGGCCGAAGGCTTTGCTAAAGTGCTGGGAAAAGGGATCGTGGAGGTCTATAGCGCCGGTTCCCGTCCGCGTGGATTTGTTGATCCGATGGCTGTTCAGGTCATGAAAGAAAAAGGGATAGATATTTCAAGTCATTCATCAAAAAGTGTTAATGATCTTCCCCAGGCGGAGTATGCATATATTATAGGTATGGGATGCGGAGATGAATGCCCGCTTCTCCCTGCAAAGAACAAAATTGATTGGAGTATCGACGACCCGGTTGCCGGCGGAGTGGAAAAATTCAAGAAAATAAGAGATGAAATAGAGGGTAAAGTAAAAGAACTGATCAATAAGATCAAGTCTTCGCAGTGAGCGGTCAGCGCTACTTCAGCTCGATGAGGCTCTTGCCCGGGTTGTTCATGACGGTAAAAAGCAGCAGATAATTCCTTAGGCTTCTGGTGAGCAGAAATTTTTCCCTGACATATTCTTTGCCGTATTCTCCCATCCTTTTTGCGATATCAGGATTATTGAGAAGATATCTTATTTGATACGCGCATCCGTCCACCGAGTGGACAAGTATTCCCGTAAGGTTATGTTTTATCTGAGAAGGAATGCCGCCCACGTTGCTAGCTATTACCGGCTTGCCTTTCCAGAGGCCTTCTGTAACCGTAAGGCCGAATCCCTCGCGAAGTGATTTTTGCAGTATTATCGTGGAAGCTCGCTGCAGCGCATTTATATCCGTATCGCTGAACGGCGGAAGGTTCAGAACATGTATATCCTTGTCATTCCCTACTTTTTCATTTATTTCCGCAAGTACCTGATTGGCTTCCGGATCGTCCGATGCTGCGCCGCCCGCAAGCACCAGCTGGCAGTCGGTGTACTTCTTTACTTTCCTGTAGGCATCTATTACCCCCAGAGGATCCTTTAACCTGTCGAACCTTGATATCTGGGTTATTATCGGCCTTTTTGGGTCAAGCTTATATTTTGCCACGACAGAGTGGACGGCATCTTCGGGCAGATCCCTGTTCTTTTCGCTTAAAGGATCTATAGACGGGGACACAAGGAATTGTGGGATCGAAAGCGATTTTGAAAAATTCGGCGAAGAGAATATTGAAGCATCATATTTTTCAACGTAACCCTTTAAAAAATCCCATACTTCCGGTTGGGAATGTGATGTATCAATGTGGCATCTCCATATCCATTTTGAATTATTGTTAGATTTTTTTTCGATCATGATTATCGGCTGAGGATCATGTATAACGATAATATCCTCGTTAAATGACATTTTTGCCGCATTTTGCCTGTTCGTTTCAATGAATGAATCAAGTATGCCCTTTGTTACATTCATTTTTTCACCGTGGATCGCATTGTGAAACGATTTTGTTATATCAAAGAACTCTTCGTTTCCCTCGATCACTTCCCATTTTACGTCTATTTCCAGCTCATTAAAAAGCGGGATCAATCTGTTCAATATCTCCGCAACGCCGCCTCCGACGCGCGTTGAATTGACCATTTTTATCGTCTTTTTATAGAACGGCCTGGCCAGGATCCTTAATTCGTCGATCACGGCCGTTCCGACTATTGGCTTATAATCGTATAAGTTTACCGCCATTTTAGCCCTCTCCCGACCCTTTCTTTAACATTTTGTTGTAAGCGTCCTTCATTTTTTTTCGATTGTTCTTAAATGGCGTGGAAAAGAATATTCGGGTTTTTGCCCAAGTCCTCTGCACGGACGATCTTGTCTGGTCCACCGCCAGTTCTATCAGCTTAAGTATGTTCTCCTCTTTTTCTATGTGATCGATTATCTTGTTACGAAGTTCATCAAGGGTGAATAAATAGGGATCAAGAGCCTCGATCGTTTTTGCCAGTTCCTTTTCTCCTAGAGAAGTTTCCAGCCATAATGAAAAATCATTGGTGTTCCTTCCGCATCGGAGCTTTGATTCAAAGAAGTGATAAAAAATGGAGCTGGTACTCACCCTTTTTAAGGCTTCTTTGAGGTCGAACAGTGTCCAGACGACGTGCTGAGTTGGAGTTATTATCTCGGTCAGTTTGCACAGGTAGAATTCCTGTCCTTTTCTGGCTTTTCGGATCTCTATGCCGGTACTCAGATAGTTCTCTATTATCTTAACGATATTATCCCGCAGTTCTGTAAGAGACGGGAATTCTCTTAGGTCTATACTGGCCAGGTTCTCCGACAGTTCATCTTCGCCGAGTGCATCATGTGCCCATATAGCGAAATCATTGGTGTAAACGTTCCTGGTAAAGTGCAATTCCTTTATTGCCTGATGAGTATGCTGGAATATAGAAGATTCGTCGGCATTTTTTAAGAGCTCAAGCAATTCCGGGAGTGTGGCAGCTTTTTTGCCCGTTATCTCCGTAAATATGGAGGATGTATAAAAATTAAATGAATTTTTTGCGATTAACGGCATATGTTCACGCGTTATTATACAATTTATTCACTCTTTTTAAAAGCGCAGTTACATCGCTGACGTTCTTCAGTCTATATTTTGCGGAAGTTTTTCCGCCGTGGCTTCCAACAAGGATAGTTACGCCTTTCCCTTTAAGCGCTGTGAAAGCATCTTCATCGGTCCTGTCGTCGCCTATGTATACCGGCAAGATATTCTTCTTTTTGGACCGTATCAGTTTAAGGAGAAGCAGCGAGGCTTTGCCCTTGTCCCAGTTAACTTTTGGTTTTACTTCAAAGACCTTTTTGCCGTAATTGATGCGGATCTTGTTTCGGGCGACGTGTTTGCTCATTATTTTCACGAATGCTTTTTTCACCTTTTGAAGGTCGCCGCTTTTGATGAGCCGGTAGTGAAGGCTTAAGCTGAAGCCCTTGTCTTCCACCATCACGCCTTTTATTTCCCCCGTGGCCCTCCGCAGTTCCTTCCGGATATTTTTTATTATAGGCCTTACCGCTTTTGCTTCCTTTAATGTGAAGGTTATGCCGGGGCCGCTTATCTCTAGGCCGTGGTTTCCCGCATAATATATATTATTTATCCCTACTTTTTTCTTTACGTTCTTTAGCTCTCTGCCGCTGATGATGCCGAGGATCACGCTTCGCTTATTATTTGCCAGGGACCGCAGGATGGGCTTTATCCCTTTGCTTAGTGTTGCGATCTCGGGTTTCTTAACGATCGTTGATAGGGTGCCGTCGAAATCCAATAAGAGGAAAATGCAGCCTTTATGTTTTTTGATGATCTTGTCTATTTTTGCAGCCATTATGTCTTCATGTGTTTCTGAAGTTCAGATATGAACGACGATGCCCAGGCATATATGTCGTGCTCTTTCACGGTCTCAATAAGTTTTTTCATCCTTTTTACTTTTTCTTTTTTCGGCAGTTCCAATCCGTATTTAATGGCATCGGCGAATCTCTCTGTGTCATAAGGATTGATCAGGACGGCATCCGGCAGTTCTCTTGCCGCGCCGGTGAATTGGCTTAAGATCAACATGCCTTCCGGAGATCTGGATTGAGCGGCCAGGAATTCTTTCGCAACAAGGTTCATGCCGTCGTGAAGCGAGCTCACCATGAGAAGGCTTGCTTCTCTGTAATATGCAAGGATCTCTTCAAGGTTAATATGTTCTTTTCTGTATATTATCGGCTGCCAGTCGTCCGTTCTGTGTTTCCAGTTTATGTCTTCAACCAGGCTTGATATCCTGTCCGCCAGGTCCTTGTATTCCTTGATCAAAGATCGGCTTGGCACTCCAATGCCCAGATATACGAATTTCTTTTTGTATGACGGATATTTTTCCAGGAAACGGTCGATCGCCATAAGTCTCTCCGGGATCCCCTTTGTATAGTCCATCCTGTCGATGCCTACCGCCAGGAATTTATAGGGTTTTCTGATCTTTTTCTTGATCTCTTTCAATGCGGCATCGACTTCGGGGGAATGCGCCTTTTCTGCCAGTTCTTTGAAATCAATGCTTATAGGGAAAGGTTTTATGCAAGTCCTGTGTTTTTTTCTGATAATGCAGGATGTGTCCCGGTCGATCTTTGATTCAAGGTTAAGGTCAACAGTGTTGATAAAATTATCACAGTGGTACTTTATGTGGAAACCAAGCAGGTCATTTGCAAGGAGGCCTTCCAGTATCTCGTTCTTCCACGGGCATATCCTGAACGCTTCCGGATTGGGCCAGGGTATATGCCAGAACTGGCCTACTACCAGGTTGGGATTCCTTTCCTTGATAAATTTTGCGCATAATGCAAGGTGATAGTCCTGTATCCAGATAAGGGCTTTGCTGTTCCCGGCCTCATCGACGATCGCCCGGGCATATTTATCGTTGACCTTTACGTACTCGTTCCAGTCATCTTTGTTGAATTCCGGTCTTACGTGGGCAATGTGGCAGAGGGGCCAGAAGGTCTTGTTCGCTATGCCGTAATAGAAGCCGTTTTCCTGCTTTTTGTTCAGCCAAACTCTTCTTAGGTGATAGCTCGGCTTGTTCGGCGGGACCATGATCCTGTCGTTTACATCGACCACTTCCTTATCGGCGTCACCCGAGCCCGTTGCCACCCATACCCCCTTGCAGGTCCTGAGCACTGGGTCAAGTCCGGTTACCAGCCCTGAAGCAGGCCTGATCCACTTTACCTTGTCCTCATCGTACTTATGGATATAAGGCTCCCTGTTCGAGGCCACTATTAAGCGGCGCCCTTTCAGTTTACCTTCAAATAACTTCAATAATTCTTCTTTTGAATTCATAGAGCAGCATTTTATCCTATTTTAGGGGTAATTTCAATCAGCCCGGCGTAGGGGGCTCTTTTATTGTTCATTTTTCTGGCTGACTAGCAATTAACTATTTATCTTTTTCTATTCTCTCTGAATTAGTTACTTTGACAAAAGTTCTAATTGATAATATAATAAAATGTTCGCTATTTGGCGGAAGATAAGGAGAATATCCATGAAATTGATACATATTATTAGCCAGGAGCAGAGGATGAAGGTGGCGGATGAGCTGAGCAAGGGTACTGAGTCCTCCCTTACCTTCTTTATAATGGTCGCTCTTTCAACGATCATTGCTACCTACGGCTTAATAAAGAACAGTATCCTTATTGTCATGGGCGCCATGCTGGTGGCCCCGCTTATGACCCCGATACTTGCTTTTTCGCTCTCCCTGATACGAGGGGATATCCATTTGATGAGAAAGTCCTTGGAAGCAGAGCTAAAAGGGGTCTTTGTGACCCTGGTTGTAGCGCTGCTGGTTGCCCTTATATCCCCGGGGATGGGTGCAACCCCTGAGATCTTGGCTCGTACTCAGCCGAATTTCTTTGACCTTGTTATAGCCATTGCGGCAGGAGCGGCGACCGCTTATGCCATTACCCAGGAGGGGATGAGCGTCATGTTCCCGGGAGTGGTTATCGCCATACTTTTAGTTCCCCCTCTGTCCGTGGCAGGTATTGGGCTGTCTCTCAGAGATTTTAATATTGTCGGGGGAAGCCTGCTTTTATTCGTTACCAACCTGGTCGCTATTATCTTTTCCAGTTCCTGCGTCTTCTGGCTCCGGGGTTTTGTTCCGTATTGGGCCAGCGACATGCATGCTGAGGTCAGAAGAAAGCTTATTGCCACATTCACTATTTTGTTCATTGTTGCCATCCCGCTTGTCCTTGTTATGTATTCCGCCATACATCGTACTTCTATATCCAACAGCATTAATGACGTGCTGATCGAGCAGGTTGTCACCGGCAAGAACGCGCAACTTATTGAATATAGTTTTAAAGAAGCGGGCAAAAAGATCACCGTTACTACTACAATAAGGTCGCCGCAGCGTTTAAGTGCAAGGGATACTAGAAGGATCAAAAAGATGATCGAAGAAAAGATCAATCAGCCGGTCAGCCTGAAGGTTTTTCTGGTCCCGTTCGATGTCATAGAAAGCAAATAAGCGGGCTACACAGCGAAGTACAGCCACACAAGATAGACAGCTATGATCGCGGATGTTTCGTACTTTACTATATTTAATATCTTCTTTTTTGGCTTGAACTTGATCCCAATTATAGCTATTCCCATGAGCAGCAATGCCACCAGCGCGGTCGATATATTATTTGATGAAACAGCGGCGAACAAAGATCCTTTCCTATATAGAATGTCGGCAACGGGCAAAATGGATATATTGAAAGCGTAGCTCCCCAGAAGATTTCCCACTGCCATATTGATAGCGCCCAATCTAAGGGCAAAAAATGATACAATAAATTCCGGCATAACGGTGGCGACCGCCAGAAAAAAGCTTCCTACAAATGTCTGTTTGAATCCCATCACGATGGCTATTTTCTCGCCGATGTACGGCAGCCACGCGCCGACAGCGATCACTATCAGGGCAAAGAATACCATTTTAGAATAGGCTTCAAAGTTGGATATATGTTCATATTCCTTGGCCAAAATTCCTTTTTCCGCAAGCTCTTCCTGTTGTTTCTTTTCAAAGTTAAAGATCATCCTATTGCCGATGAGGAAAACCGCCAGGATAAGGAACGAGAACAGGCTTATCCCAAAAACGGTCAAACTTGCGTAGCCCTGGCTAATGAATATTGCCAGAGCTGCAAGAGACATTAGTATTATGCCCATCTCCGAAGTTAGGAGATTCCCTTTGGCAATATCGTTCAGTATGCAGCGGTTTTTCTTGAAGCCATAAACAAGGTTTAAAAGCCCTATTGCGAATATGTTCAACATGCAGGCTCCGAAGATATTGCTGACTGAAAGGTCTGGAATATCAAAAAAAGTTACGGCGCTTATGCTGTTAGCGAATTCAGGAAGGGATGTAATGACCGCCAGCACAACGAATCCTATCCATAATTGCCCCAAACCTGACTTTTCCGCTATGACATCGCCGTATTTTGATACCCGCGATCCTGCGTATAGTATCAGCAGCAGACATATTATGAATTGTAGCCAGATGATCAACATTTGATATGATTATAACAAATTTTTCTACTTGAACAAACTTCTGAAACCTTGTAATATTCTTCCTGTTATGACTAACAAAGCAATAACAAAAGTAGAACTTTCAGGGATCAAATTATTTAAGCGCGGTAAGGTCAGAGATGTATTTGATCTTGATGATAAACTTATGATCGTTGCTACCGACCGCATCTCCTGTTTTGACTGTGTACTTCCAACGCCCATTTCCGATAAGGGCAAGATATTGACCCAGCTTTCACTTTTCTGGTTCGATTTCACGAAGAATATAATCCCTAATCATATAATTTCCGCGAATGTGAAGGATTATCCGCCGGAGCTTCAAAAGTACGCGGATATTCTGGACAAGCGGTCAACTCTCGTAAAAAAAGCCGACATGATCGAGATCGAATGCGTGGTCAGGGGATATCTTTCCGGTTCCGGCTGGAAGGAATATAAAGAAACCGGTTCTGTTGCTGGCATTAAACTTCCAAAAGGCTTAAAAGAATCCTCAAAGTTACCTGAACCTATATTCACACCTTCGATCAAAGCCAAGACCGGGCATGATGAAAATATAGATGAAAAGAAGATGAAAGAGATCATCGGTGATGAATTAGGCGAGACCTTAAAACAGAAGAGTTTGGAACTTTATAAGGCCGCCGCTAAATTTGCTGAATCAAAGGGCATTATTATTGCGGATACTAAGTTCGAATTCGGAAAGCTGGGCGATAAGATAATCCTTATCGATGAGATCCTTACGCCCGATTCGTCCAGGTTCTGGCCGAAAGCCACATATAAAGAGGGCGGCCCACAAAAAAGTTATGATAAACAGTTCGTCAGAGACTATCTTTTAACCCTGGATTGGGATAAGAATCCTCCTGCTCCGCCTTTGCCGGATGATGTTGTAAAGAGATCCGTAGAAAAATATATGGAAGCTCTTAAACAACTATCAGGCAAAGCTTCGATATAGCCCACCCAACTCTTCAGTTCGAATGCAATACCTGCGCGGTATATGAACACTATTATTACGGAGTTGCCCTTATAGCCAGGATTTTTGGTTCTTTCCCTGTGTTAAGCGTGTAAATATAGAGGACTGTTTTGCCGGCCGGTGTAACAACGATATCCTTATATTTGATCGCCGCCTCCACCTTAAAACACCTTAACCCCACCTCAGGATAGCAGTGCTTATCCTCTCTTTTAATGCTCCGGATCTTCACACGGTCTACTTTTTTATTGTCTTTTTCGAATTTTTTGTAGTCCGGCCTTACATCGAACTCCAACATTTTATTCTCGCCGGTCTTGTATTTAAAAGTTAGGTCAACGAGGAGGCCGTAAGCGACTTTATATCTTTTCCTGTTGAGCGCGCTATAATATTTTTTAATGACCCTGTGGTCGCTCTGGAATAGGTTATCCAGTCCTTTTTTTATTGGCACTGAAAAAATAAATAATACAAAGAAGGCTAGGACCCAGGCCATCACTATATAAAAATCTTTTGAGAGTTTCTTACCCATGTTCAGAAATATACTATAAATGAAATATTATGTCCAATATTTTCATTTTAAATAGTTCTGATAAAAGGTATAATGACACAAGTTTTATGAAAGAATTTGTCATTATGATCATATTTGTCATTGCTCTGTCAGGAAACTGCTCATCCGTGACACTTAAAAACATACCCTTTGATTCCAGTTTCCATATGGGAATAACAAGCGGTCTGGGGTTGGGTGTTGATTTTGGCGTAGATGTTGAGTTCCCCTTTGCAGGATATAAAGTGGGGGTGGAGGTCGAACAGCTGGTCACCAACATTAACTATGAGCAGAACGTCAACACGGCTAAATTCGGGTTGATGTACAAATACGGACTTTGGTCCGACTTCTACCTGACCTTCCACGCAGGGTTCGCTTCTTTTTATCTTCCCAAGACAGTGAATTATATAGATCTTTATACCGGCCAGGAACATACTTTACCGGGCGATTATCAGGGAAGACTTTCTTATTGGGGGGTGGGATTGAATTACATGGTAGAGGAATACATAGTAACACCTAAGATATCATTTAACACTGTGGGTGGCGGCGGCACGCTTCTATCGATAGACCTAAATGTCGGGCATGCGCTGTAACTAGAACGAGAACTTCTCCGGAAAATCCATCTTATACATTACAAGTCCGCTCTTTAGTTTGGGGTAGAAGAACGTTGACTTCTGAGGCATTTTTTCGTATTTGTTGGCAACTGCGATGATCTGCTCCACTTTTGTGGAATCCAAGAACAAAGCCAATTTAAATTCTCCCTTTTTGACCCGCTCAAATGTTTCATTGTCGTTATGTGAAAATATGATGGAATCCTCGATCTTGTTGTCGGATATCCCCAGTATATGTTTTATTACTACAGTATGCAGTATGGCCACGTCAAGCTTGCGCCATTCTTTCGGTTTGCCGTGGTCCATTAGTTTGTCGGCGGCTTTTTCATTCTTAAGTTTTAATAGGTAATATTTATTAAAACCGTTTATGTACATTCCGAAAAAGTGTTCGCCTTCTTTAGCCTGAGATATTAATTTAAGTAATTTTCTTTGCGCGGACTTCTCGCTTTTTTTGGTGAACTTGATCTCGATTACCTCAAAGTATTCCTGCAGAGAGTTAAGCAGATTTATGACATCCTTTAAGTTGAGATCTTTAACCAGTCTGTGAATAGGGAGTATCAGCAGCCCCTTTTCAAAGATATTAGTGAAATACATCATTATAAAATTATATGGCTCTTCCCCGGTGGATTTTTGGGCGCGGCTGCGCATCTCATTCCTGTATTTTAGGGATGCCTCATATCTGTGATGCCCGTCGGCGATATATATCTGCTTGCTTTCCATCTCTTTTGTTATTTTGTTCAGGATACTCCTGCTGGATATTTTCCAGAGACGGTGAAGGACCTTTTCTTTGTCTTTTACCTCGACAGTCGGCTTTCTTTTTGTCGCTTTTTTAAATAATTTGGTTATTTTGTTCTTTTCGTCGGCATACAGCGAGAATATCGGCTCAAAGTTCGTGGAGCATGCCCGCAGGAGATCCTGCCTGTCGGTCTTTGGTTTAGCCAGTGTATTTTCGTGCGGGAATATCCTACCGGCTTCGAATTCTTCTATTTTAAAAAGAGCAATATATCCAAGTTTTGATATTTTTTTATTTTTGTATGAGAACTTTTGTTCATAAACATATATTGCCGGCTCTTCATCTTTGCTCAGGATATTGTTATTCAGCCAAGCCTTGAAAAAAGCCGACGCCCTTGTGTATTTATTGTTAAGATCGGTGTCCCCAGGATAATTTTTGCCTAATATCAGGCGGATTATATTGTAGGGGTGTGTGTTGTAAAAGGCATCCTGACCCTCTGTTGAGATCACATCATAGGGCGGAGTTGTTACCTTGGCCAGATTCCCGACCAGTTTTTTATTATATGTAACGCCTTTGAAAGGAAAGATCTTTGTCATAAACAGGGTTAATTATAACATAGCTGTCAAATTTGTTATTGTTTTTGGTTTATGTTAAAATATTCCTGAGGGCTTATTTTTATGGTAGAAGAGCCAAAAAACAACGAACTATTACGGAAAAATGTGGAGAATTTCCTGCGCTCTTACGGTACTCTATCCGCGGATGGCAGAGTGGCGTTCTTGGTTTCCCTTGATAAATCCATTAAAGGTAAAAATGAGCGGGAAAAAAGGATGTATATCGCTCTGCTTAAAGCCGCGAGAGACGGAAAAGATATCGATCAGGCTATTGAGAGCATGGACAAAGCCTCGAAAGAGGGAGAATAATTTGCCGGCTATTTCTTTCGATGATTTTAAGAAGATGGATCTCAGGGTGGGGGAGATAAAGGAAGCGGAGGATATCCCTGGAGCGGATAAGATATATAAGGTGAAGGTGGATATCGGAGAAGAGAGGATACTTGTCGCCGGCATCAAGCCTTATTATCCAAAAGAGTCTCTGCCGGGAAAAAAAGTAGTTGTACTTGCGAATCTGGAACCGCGAACTATCAGAGGGGTTGAAAGTAAGGGCATGATACTTGCTGCTGTTTCGGAAGACAGATCAAAGCTTACCATGCTGACAGTGGATCAGGATATGCCCAACGGAACAAAGGTCTCTTAAAGCTTCATGTACATTCCGCCGGTCATATTGGCGCTTACCGAAGTGTAATTAATGCTCCCATCCTTTATATCTGGAATGGTGTATTTTATCTCAAATCCGGCAATGAACGTCAACATGTTCAGAGCGATACCCGCCACAGCATGTATGCCTGTTGTGGAAGCCGATACACCATCGATCTTCTTGTCGTAATAACCTATACCGCCTCCGATATACGGTTCAAGCGGCGCACCCGGCGCGGGATATCCCATAAGCGTAAGTGTTATTGGCGTTAAGGAATACTGTGATCCTCCCGCAGTATAATTAGCATTTTCGACCGCCAATTGGGCCAAGAAATGCGGTCCCAGGTTGTAATCGGCATCAATGCCGAGCATCAGCGTTGATGATGCTCCCGCTTCCGGAGGCATAAAATATGATACACGAGTGCCTATGGACAGCTCTGCAGCGAATACCTGCAAACTCATAAAACTTAAAATGATCAGAACTAATAAGGCTTTTTTCATGATCTACTCCCTTAAGTGATCGCGCCGGTCAGAGCCTCGATCAGTCTTTCCAGATCTTCCTGTGAGTAATACTCTATCTCTATTTTCCCTTTTTTTGCAGAACCCCGAACCCTTACTTTTGTCCCTAAGTGTGTGGTTAAAAGTTCCGTCAGGTCATTCAGTTCCACGTTCTTTGTATGTTTTTTCTTTTTCGATCTTGTTCCTTTCGAAGGTTTCCCCCCGTGTATTATCTGTTCAACATCTCGGACCGTCAGGTTGTTCTTTATGATCTCTTTCCAAAGAGCCGTGCGTTCGCTGTGCGATTGAAGTGAGAGTAGAGGACGCGCGTGTCCCACGCTTATCTGGTTCTTGCGGATGCTCACCTGTATCTCATGCGGCAGCTCTATCAGGCGCATCATATTCGCCACCGTTGACCTGTTCTTGCCCACTTTTTTGGAGATATCATTCTGAGTAAGATGAAATTCCGTCGCCAGCTTATTATATGCCTCTGCTTCATCCATTGGGTTCAGGTCTTCTCTTTGCAGGTTCTCGACCAATGCTATTTCCAGGGATTCTTCATCGCTTAGATCCTTGATGATGGCTGGAATGAGCGTTAAGCCGGCTTTTTTTGATGCCCTCCATCTTCTTTCTCCGGCGATGATCTCATATTTTCCGTTCTTTGGTCTGGCCAGGATCGGCTGTGCTATGCCTTGGGCTTTTATCGATTCGGCCAGCTCAGCTATGGTGTCGGCATGAAAATCCCCTCTTGGCTGCCTGGGATTGGGATATAATTTATTAACGTCCACATTGATGATCGTTCTCCCTCCAAGCAGCACGCTTGTTTCCGGGATCAGGGCGGCAAGACCCTTTCCTAAACCTTTTCTTTGCATAAGAAACCCTCCTTAAAACTTTTAAGCCGCAGAATTATAAATGCCCGTTGAGTATCTCTTTTGACAGGCTTTCGTAAGCTACAGCGCCTGATGATGACGGATCATAAAAAACGATCGGTTGCCCGAAAGACGGCGCTTCCGCCAGTCTTACATTTCTAGGGATCACGCTCTTAAAGACCTTGCCGCCAAAATGGCTTCGTGCTTCATCTGCTACCTGTTCCGAAAGCACTGTTCTAGTGTCGTACATTGTAAGTAAAATGCCGCATATGTGCAAGTCCGGGTTCAAACTCTTCCTGATCAGATCGATCGTTTTAGTCAGGTGGCTCAATCCTTCCAGTGCGTAGTATTCGCATTGGATAGGGATGATCGTCTGGTCTGCCGCCGTTAATGCGTTTATGGTCAGCAGCGACAAGGAAGGGGGGCAATCGATTATTAAGTAGTCGTATTTGTCGCGGATGCCAAGCAGGGCGCTTTTTAATTTTGATTCCCTGTAGTTCGTTTCCACTAATTCCACTTCTGCGCCGGCCAGCTTTGAGGTCGAGGGAATGATATCCAGCCCGGAGATATTAGTTTGCTTTATTGCTGATTCGATCGGAGTATTGTTGATTATAATATCGTATATGCAGGCATTGATAGTGTCCTTATCAATCCCTAATCCTGAGCTTGCATTACCCTGGGGGTCAAAATCTATTACCAGCACTTTTTTACCGAATACAGCCAGGTAAGCAGCTAGATTTATGGCGGTGGTCGTCTTGCCTACTCCGCCTTTTTGGTTAACGGTAGCGTAGATAACAGACATTTTTTTACCCTGCCTGCCGGCAGGCAGGCTTTTTCCTTATAAAATAGTATATCATAAATACAGTTAGCAAAAAATATTAAAGCGGTCTTTTCTTTGCGATCCCGGCTCTGCGCGGAAAATTATCGGGAGCACGGCCTATTTTTCTGATAACCACTAAATTCCTGATCATATCCGTGTTCGGCAGGGTTAATTTAACCGTTCTTTCAAGTTCGCCTCCTAATGTGGAGATCGCGTTGTTAGCTGCTGCTATTTCATTCTCTGTGTCGGCCCCTTTGTATGCCACGAAAAAGCCGCCTATCTTTACGTAAGGCAGGCAGTATTCAGCAAGCACCCGAAGCTCGGCAACTGCGCGTGAAGTTACAATGTCGAAACTTTCTTTCATTTCTCTGGGGAAGTCTTCGGATCTGCTGAATACAGCCTTTGAATTCTCAAGTTTAAGCATTTCGATCACGTGCTTCATGAAATTCACTTTTTTCCTTGTCGAATCGACCATGGTCACATTTAGATGCGGAAAAGCTATCTTAAGCGGGATCCCAGGCAGTCCAGCTCCCGCGCCAATATCCAGCAGTGTGGATATCTGTGACAGGTCGACGGCTTTTGCAATAGTTAGTGAATCCAGGAAATGTTTTATTATTATCTCATCTTCTGCGGTTATGGATGTAAGATTAATGTTTTTATTCCACTCAAGAAGCTCTTTTAGATAAAGGGATAGTTGTTCGTTCTGTTCTTCGGTCAACTCAATGTCCAGTTCTTTGGCGCCTTCAACCTTCATTAGAAAGCCTGTCCGATCGAGAAGTGGATCACGCCTTCCCCGAACGAATTTGAGGCGCCGACGCCGTAATCAAGCCTTATAGGGCCAAGAGGAGTGGTAAGCCTTAATCCGAACCCCCTGCCGCTCATGAAGTTGGCAAAATCCGGTCCGCCGCCTGGATCATCCACTGTTCCCCAGGCATTTCCAAGGTCGTAAAATAGAACGCCCTGGAAGGTTTCGTTGAAAAAGTAGCGGTATTCAGCGTTCAATATCAGTTTTCTTACGCCGGTATGTGCCTGTGACGGGTAATATCCTCGAACACTGTTCGCTCCGCCG
>JBHPDX010000002.1:0-51976 GCA_042577445.1 Candidatus Margulisiibacteriota bacterium
CGGAGTAAGGAGATCCAGTATCTCGATATCACAGTTATTGCATGCGGAAGCGCCTGCGTGGAACACGGCAGGAGACTTCTTTAAACCCCATTTAAACAACTTTTTCATTACTAAACTCCCAAGAACGCGAGCACTAAACTTATCAACGCAACTATTGTCAACGGCCCCCAAAAGAACCTCATGGCCTGGTCGATCCGAAGCCTCGGGTTGGTATTTTTTATCAGGATTATGCCGGTAAGGACCAATACATATTTTAGCACGAACCATCCGATCCCCGGCCATGTCATAACATTAATACCACCCAAAAACAACATAATCAAGAACACGGGCAGAACGAACAGCATCATTGCCCTTGTCAGCTTGAATACGGCAAGTGCCGGACCTGAATATTCAATGTACGGACCACCCATGATCTCCTGTTCAGCTTCAGGTATATCGAACGGGACGAACGTTAGTTTTGCCTGGATACAGAGCAGTGCGACCAAAAAAGCTATGGTGCAGGATATATTTGAAGCTATTGCGCCGTTAATAGCTTGATATTCGGTTATTTTACTTAGCAGTATAGAACCAGATTTTATGATAACAGTGAATATTGCGATCAAGAACGGCAGTTCATACGATAATATAAGCTTCATTTCCCTTGAAGCCCCGATAGCTGCAAGAGGATTCCTTGATGCGGACCCTCCAAGTATCACAGCAAGTGAAGGTATCGTCAGCAAATAAATAACAACGATCAGATCACCCATGAATGACAAACCCCATATATTGATCACCCATATAATAGTAGAAACAAGGGTTACGGCGGCAAGCCCGAAAAGAGGCGGCATAAGGAAACCCATAACTGAAACCCCTGATGGAACGATCAGTTCCTTACCTAAAAGCTTAAAGATATCCGCGAACGGCTGGAACCATGGCGGCCCAACCCTCCACTGCACCTTGGCCGTGACTTTTCTGTCCACCCAGGTGGACAGAAGCCCTACCACAGCCGTGAATAAAAATCCCGGAAAAACTATATAATAAAAAATACTTATCAGTAACTCACGCATCAACATTCTCCATTTTTAAAAGAACTTGGCTTTTACTTCTTCCAGCATCTCCAAGTTCTTTTTCGATCTTTGATCTTCGGGATCAAGCTTTACTGCATCAGTAAAGTGCTCGATAGCCTTTTCTATGTCGCCGTTATTATAGTAAGCAACACCAATATGATGATGAGCAGCAGCGCTCCTTGGGCTTACTTTTAAGAACTTCTCAAATGAGCTTATGGCTTTCTTGGTATCGCCCTTCCTTGTATAAGCAACCCCAAGATGATACAGGGCTATAGTGATCTTAACTTCTTTGGCAATTACATCTTCGAAAGCATCAATGCCCTCATCCATTTTACCGCTGTAATAATATGAAAGCCCCAACCAGTACTTTGAAATATAAAATCTCGGGTTGATCTCCAGCGCTTTCTTAAATGACTTTATTGCGCCTTCGAAATCACCCTGCCTGTATAAAGAGATGCCCAATTCATAATGAGCGCCGGCATACTTCGGGTTCGCCGCAATAGCTTTTCTGTATTCAGAGATGGCATCATCCAGCATTACCTGCCTGTAATATATGCTGCCAAGGCTTCTGTGCGCTATCGCATTTTTAGGGTCGAGGCTGATAGCTTTTTTGTAATCATCTATAGCCTGTGTCAGTTTTCCATCCCGAAGCGCGGAACAGGCATGATCCATGTAAGTGGGAGCCTTGCCGGTTTCCTTGATCCTGTTGCCGCATTCAATACAATACTTAGCCGCCTTTGGATTCGCTTTTTCGCATCTCTTACATTTCATTGTTACCGCCTCCTTATGGCAGGATGATTGGAAGCAAGCCTGTCGCTTATCAGGACCTTGCTTTTGTCTTCCACTGCTTCATCAACTTCTTCATGGGTCAGGGCCTTTGCCGTACATGTCGATACACATCTCGGCGCCTTACCTTCTTTATGCCAGTCTGAACAAAGGTCGCATTTGGCAACTATATGCCTGTTCAATTCACTATCTATAACGCCAAAAGGACAGGCGACTGCGCAGGACCCGCATCCAACACAAGCAAAAATATTCCTTCGAACAACTTTATCTTCTTCACTCTTCTTCATGGCGCCATTGGGACAGGCAGACACGCAGGTCGGCTGCTCGCAATGCTTGCAATGAAGAGGAAGCCAGGACTGTCCCTTTACATCGCTATGAAGCAGATATGTCTGGTCCAGATGGCCATAACTGCAGGCCGCGGCGCATGATCCGCAACCGCAACATCTGTCCATATTTAAAAATACTCTTTTTTCCATATATCTAGCTCACCTTTTCAATGGACACATTTATCGGTTCAAACAATATTCTCCCGGTTCCATCCGAGATGTTCCTGCCGAACAGGTTCCGCACATCAAGGAAATGCGCCGGAACAAAAGCGAAACCATTGGGTATGGTATCGGTGATCCTTACATCGATCAAAAGCTCACCGCTCTTGGACTTTACCATCACTTCGTCGCCTTCTTTAACGCCTATGTCTTCGGCAGCCGATCTGCTTATATCCAAGAGCGGGTCTCCGCATACCCTGTCAGGCCAATAAAATTTCTTGGTATATGAGCCATCCGCAAAATGCGTTATATCCTCATCCGCTACCAGCATGTAAGACTTGTCTTTCCGCGCCTTCAGGGCGGATAAATTCTTTGCTATGCTTCTACCGAACTTCTCCATGCTTCCTGCCCTTGAAGTATTCTTCTTCGCAAGTTTTATGTCTTTATTGAACTTATCAGCGCCGATCTCTTTCTTTCCAATGATCAAGATCAGCCTATGAATGATATCCATTTCGCTCTTTGAGCCACCAAGAGGAAGTATAGCTTCTTCCAGATTGACAACGCTGTCGTCCCCGAGAGCAAGGCTGCCTACTTTTTCAGAAACAGACGGCGCCGGCAGGATCACATCCGCAACTTCCGTGGTCCTCGACGGAAAAATATCAGATACAGCGAGCAGGTCAAGCTTTAACGGCTTATTATAGATATTTCCCCATTTAGCGCGGCTGACCACGTCAACCCCAAAAGAAATAATGGCTTTAATGCGGCCCGAGACCGCGTTCTCCACCATCTCAGGCATTGTCATCGCCTTTTTACCGCCCATGACCACCCTGCGGATGTAATTGGCGCCGTTGGAGTTCATATATGTATAGAAAGGTAGTATCCCTTTTTTGCCTTTTGAAATAGAGGCGAGCAGTTTACATAATGTCCCCGTAAGCGGGTGGATCCTGTCAAATCCGCTGGAGATCACAATGGTTCCCTTCTTTGATGAAGCGAACTCTTTTGCCGAATTCAGGATAACGGCAGGAGGAACATTGGTAAGTTTTGATATCTCTTCGATGGTTATTTTATTTAAATATCTTTTCAATGTCCGCTCTTTGCCGGAAATGGCCTTCTTAGTCTCCAGCGCGGCCTTTATCATCCCAAGCAGGACCACCCACTCCGTGCCGGGCTTCATCTGAATATGGGTCGTAGAGAACCATGCAGTATGGGATGCTTTAGGCTCGAGCACTATCACTTTTGTGCCTTTTTTTGTATATTTTGCGTTCATTATGTTCTTCGAAGAACATGGGGCTTTAGAAAGTTGATCGCCGACAATAAGTATGCACTCCGAACTGTCGATATCGGTAACTGTGGAGGTCGGGACTTTCTGTATATAGTCTTCTTCCATTGCAGAGACCAGATTATCGTCATCAGAAGAGAATGCTACATCAAAATTGGATGTCTTTATGATATCTCTTGCCAGAACTCCCGCCAGATATATCTCCTCATTGGTCAAGGTGGGTGAAATGACCACGCCGATAGACTTCGCTCCGTGTTTTTTCTTTATATCCTGTATCTTCTGCGCCACATAACCCAAGGCCTCGTCCCAGCCGGCTTCCATTGTGGCCCCGTCCATCTTGATGCTTGGTTTTTCTATTCTATTCACGTTCTTAACGAGTTCTATTGAAGAGTTGCCTCTCGGGCAAAGAGAGCCTTTGTTTATAGGATTATCAAGATCATATTCAATGTGAGAAGGAACGCCGTTCTTGCTTGCAAGGACGAACCCGCAGCCCATAGAACAGAACATACATATTGATCTTTTCTTTTCCATTCCCACCATTACTGCCCCTAGAACGGATCCGGTATGTCTTTTACCTGCTCCCAGGTAAGCACCGGACCGTCAGTACAAACGTACATTTTCCCGACCTTGCATCTATTGCATTTACCTATACCGCACGACATATTCCTTTCCATGGAAAGATATATGTTCTCCGGAGCATAGCCAAGGTCCACCAATTTCAGGGTGGAGAACTTCATCATTATCGGAGGTCCGCAAACGACCGCCACGTTATTGTTCATATCAATGCCCATCTTATTATTGAGTATCGTAGTTATAAGCCCCACGTGCCCCTTCCATTCCTTATCCCCGTTATCAACAGTTAAATGAACTTCAGTTTTTTCGTGTTTCGCCCATTTGTCAACCTGTTCTTTATATATGATATCCTTTTGTGTTCTTGCGCCGTATCGCAGGTTTATCTTATTTACGTCGCTGATATTGTGGAATAAGGCCAGTAAAAGCGATCTGAGAGGAGCAAGCCCCACGCCTCCCCCAACAATAAGGATATCTTTTCCTTTGAACTGATCTATCGGATATTCTTTTCCGAAAGGCCCCCTGAGCCCAACGGTATCGCCTTTCTTAAGATCATGGGTAGCGGAAGTAACCGCGCCGGCTTTCATGATAGTGACTTCCATTCGGTCTTTAACATAAGGTGATGAGGATGGGGTGAACGGCGCCTCCCCAAGTCCGGGGACAGTAAGCTCAATGAATTGCCCGGCTTTGAATTCTATCTGCTCCTTAGGCTTAAGCACCACAGTCTTAATGGTTGAAGACTCTGTGATCACATCTTCAACGATCGTTTCTATAGGTCTATAAGGATTTACCATTTTTTATCCTTTTAATCCAGTTTAACGCCGAGAGCGGCCTGTTTTTCCAGCTCAAGGAACACATCTCTCAGATCGATCTTTGCCATACAAGCTTCAGTGCACCTTCCGCATCCGGAGCAGGCATACATATTATACTTGTCGAACATATAATCAAATTTGCACTGCCAGCGGTTCTGGGTCCTTCTGTAAAGCTGAGACCTGGCATTGGCTCCGCCGGCGACCCGCGCGTATCCTGCTTTCATGCAGGAATCCCACTGCTTGCCCCTAACATAACCGCCCTCCGCTTTTTCATCATAAAGAAGAAAACAGGTGCATGTCGGGCAAGCCATGTTGCAGGCGCCGCATTCCGTGCACGCTTTTGCGATCTTCCTCCAGCCTTCACTTTCAAGGTCTTTTTTGACCGATTCCTCCAGCCGTGCACGATACCCATATTTCTCATTGATGCCCGTAACTTTATTCAAGACATCTTCCCTATTCCCTCTCTGTTTTTCCCTCTGGCTTGGTGTTGCGGCGATAAAGAACGCCCTGCTGCCGTCAATAAGTTCCTGTCCCTTGTCAGAGCCAACATCCACCATGTAGCCATCATCGATCTTTGATATATTAAGATCGAAACCCTTTTCAGGATATGGCTTAACATCCACAAGAGTGCAATGACATGTAGAAATAGCATCTCCGCAATCAGAACCGATAATAATGGTATTATCGCGGACCCCCGTATAGAAGGGATCGTTTATTTCATCCGAAAAGAACTTATCCTCGAACACTAAAGCGGCGATGTCGCACGACTTACAGAAAACCACTTTTTTCCCGGCAGGAATGTCGGCATCTTTCGCGTCACCGAAATAATTCGACACATTCTCCCTGGCTTTCAGGAATAAAGATTTTATAGGTTCTGATGTACGATAACTGTTCAAGTCGATGGAGGAAATGTTAGAGGGGTCGATCTTTCGAAGTCGCGGCCTATCTTCAACGATAACCGGAGCATAAACGACAGCATTGGAAATTAATCTATTAACAAATTGTTCAAAGTTAGAAGAACTGATGAAATACCCTGCCACGCCGTAACTCTCTTTCTAATGTCTTAATAAAAACAAATCAGTGAGCTCTTATTATAGGGAAATTTGGAAAGATAGTCAAAGGTTAGTTTTAGCTGTGGGGACGCAAAAAACTAGGATCCCGCGAGCCTTTTGGACTTCTTAACGTGAAGCGCATCAAGATTGCGCCTTAGTTCATCCAACACCTTGCCATGAAGCGGATACATTATCATTATTCCGAGAGCAATAATAAAAGCAATGGCGGGGAATATCGCCATCAGTATCTTGATCCCGGTCAAGAAAGATCTTGTCTGTGTAAAAATATAAGGATTATATCCGGTTAAATTAAAAACCACGCCGATACTCAACGCTTCAAGGGCAATAGCGAACCTTGTTACAAAAGCATTGACGCCAAAATACATCCCCTCTCTCCTTGTATTGGTCTTAAGTTCATCCGCATCGATAACATCAGAAATGATCACATCGGAAATAAGGATAATGCCGGCGAGTCCCACACCAAGGGATCCGCAGATCATGATATTTACCGCATAATTCTTAAAAAAGATGAAAGGCAAGAGAGAAACGGCAAAATACAGTATTGCGATCAGATAAGAATTCCTTGCACCGAACCGGTTAGCAACGGCTCTCCAAATGAACATCATGAAAAAGGCCACTACAAAGGTTGCCATCAGCATTAATGTCATCTCGATGGAGCGTATCTTCAATACATACTTGGCATAGAACGGTATCATGGCAAGCACCATGGTAAAGGCGTACTGAATGAACAGATTTGATATAACAAAAGTTAGGAATGATCTGTTCTTGAAGGTGTTCAGGATGGCATCCTTCAATCCGAGCGCTTTATCCTGCATGAATTCTCTTTTTTCTTTACTCCCAAGTAAGGACACTAAGTAGGCAACGGCGATCAATATCCCAAAAATAAGCCCCATGGTCTTCCAGCCGAAAGTTCCATAGATCATGGGCGGAAGAGCGATCCCGATCATAAGGCCGATCATCCCAAAAGCCTGCCGGTAAGAATTAACTTCGGTCCTTTCCTCCAATTTCGGGAACATCTCAGGATAAAGGGCCGCCCAGTTAAGTACCACAATAGAATAAAGTCCGTCAAAAAGACAGATGAACACAAGGAAATAAATAAAAAGTGATATCTGCTGCATCCCAGAAGGGGTCGCCCATAAGAAAAAGTAGATGATCCCGAAGGGTATGGCAAAGAACATGATATACGGTATTCTTCTGCCGAATTTGGTCCTTGTCCTGTCCGAAATGAACCCTGCTATCGGATCATTGATCGCGTTCCAGAAGGCGTAGATCAACATGGCTACGGCCGCCAAACTTGCGGTCAGCCTTTGTACATCAACATAGAAGAATATTATATATGTAGAGAAAGCTTGGTATGAAAGTGCGGTAGCGATCGCCCCAAAGCTATAAGCTATCTTTTGCGGCTTTGTCAAAACTCGATCCCCTTATATAAATAAACCTTGGCGGTTTATTTCAGATTTAGGGCCTTTTTTATTGCGGGCATGTCGGCGCCAACAATTAGGGTCCCATCAATATCCAGCACGGGAACCCCCATCTGACCGGACTTATTGACCATTTCTTCAGCCGCAGCCTTGTCTGCAGACACGTCAATATTATCGAACTTGATATTATTCTGCGTCAAGAACTCTTTTGCCTTCTTACAATACGGACATGTCGGCGTGGAATAAACTTTTACGTTAGCCATATTTTCTCCCCCTATTCAGCTTTTTTCAGGTCTTCGATCAATTTTTTAACATCGACACCGTGGGTCGCGGCTGCCTGGCCAACTGTCTCACCGGCAGCAATAGCGCAGCCAACGCAGTGCATTCCGTGGGACATAAAAGTTTTTGCGGCAGCAGGCTTCACTTTCAAGACTTCCGCTATGGTCATATTTTCATTTATCTCCATTACTTCCTCCTCCTACTTTTTTATATATCCCTCGATCAAAATATCCTCGCCGATCTTTTTTACATCATACCTGGAAAACTTAACGGCTCCCGCTACTCTTTTTACCCCTTTCCCCTCCACAATGGTCTTGGCTTTTTCTCCGCCAAATATCTTCGGGGAAATAATCACATATATCTTATCAACTATCTTTGAGGAAAGCGCTGAGGCATTAACGCTGCCCCCGCCTTCGATCATGATGCTTGTGAAATCCCTTTTACCAAGCTCACTTATAAGATTCCTGAGGTCAACATAACCGCCCTTGGCCTTAACCTTCAGGATAGAGACATTTTTCTGTCTCAGAGCTTCAATTTTACGCTTTGGGGCTTTATTTGTCACGACGATAATAGTATTTTCTGGATCGGTTTTTATCACATTTGAATTAAGGGGTGTTCTTGCCAGGCTGTCCAATATGATCCGCTTTGGATCTCTTTTTACTATTTTTCGGGTCCCCACATCTCTAACGGTCAATTTTGGGTCATCCTTTTTAACGGTGCCGAGCCCAACGATGACCGCATCAACATTATTTCTCAAGTAGTGGGCAAGCTGTCTTGAAGGTTTACTGGAGATCCACTTGCTATCACCGATGGAGGTGGCTATTTTACCATCAAGGGTCATGGCGCTTTTTAAAATAACGAATGGAAGGCCGGTGGTAACATGTTTTGTAAAAGATTCGTTCAACTCTTTTGCTTCTTCTTTAAGGATGCCGATATCAACTTTAATATCAGCTTCGCGAAGTTCCTTGAACCCTTTTCCGGATACCAAAGGGTTAGGGTCCTGCATGGCGGCCACGATACGCTTTACACCCGCATTTATTATTTTCTGCGTGCAGGGAGGGTTATTGCCGAAATGGCAGCAGGGTTCCAGGTTAACATAAAGGGTGGAACCGTGAGCTTTTTTGCCTGCTTTTTTTATGGCGAAATCTTCAGCGTGTGGGGTTGAAAATTCAGCGTGGTATCCCTTGCTTATTATCTTCCCGTTTTTGACCAGTACTGCTCCAACTAATGGGTCCGGGCTTGTCACTCCTACCTGGCTCCTAGCAAGCTCGATCGCCAGTTTCATGAACTTAACATCTTCATTCATTTTCTACCCAATTTTTTGAAACCTGATATTACATCTTTGTAGTTCTTCGATCCGAAGATGGCTGAAGCGGCGGCCAGGACATTCGCTCCAGCATCCACCACCTGCTTAGCATTGCCCGGATTGATCCCCCCATCCACTGCAATATCCAGCTTTAATTTTTTGCTGTCCACGATCCTGCGCAGCTCCGTTATCTTTGGAAGGACCTCCGGCATGAACTGCTGGCCTGCAAAACCGGGATTAACGGACATGATCAAGATCATATCAACCTTATCCAGTAATTTTTCGACGACTTTGATCGGCGTAGCAGGGTTAAGAGCGATCCCGGGTTTAACTGAATAGCTTCTTATCAGCTCAATATCCCTCTTTAAGTTCTTTGAGGCCTCTGCATGGATATTTATGATACCCGCCCCGGCTTTAGCAAAGTTCTCAATGTATCTATCGGGATTCTCTATCATCAAGTGGGCCTCTATCGGGAGCTTGGTAATCTTGGAAATTGCACTTACAATAACAGGCCCCAAAGTGATATTCGGAACAAAATGCCCGTCCATAACATCAACGTGGATCATATCAGCCCCGCTATCCTCAATATTTATTATTTCTTCTCCTAATTTTGAAAAATCAGCAGAAAGAACAGATGGTGCAACTTTTACTTCCATAACTGCCTCCTTTAAGGACTTTTAGAAACAGTAAGTACGACCGATGAGCCCACGCTTACTTCCTCATCCCACATCGGCTCCTGCCGCATTACGATCCCTTCTTCTATAATATCCGTTTCCTGATAAGCGATCTTTGCAACATTGATCCTCATGTCATTTAAGATATCTTCCGCTTTCTCGAGCTTCTTGCCGATAAGATACGGCATCTTGATCAGGCCGAATTTTGGGTTTTTTGCAATGAACAGGTCAATATGAGATCCCGCTTCTACTTCCGTTTCCGCTGAAGGGAGCTGTCCCAGTATTATACCGGTTTGATATTTATCTGATGTCACTTCAACCGTAGCCCCCACTTTAAATCCCAACTCGGAAAGAAGCTGGCTTACCTGTGAATGCGGCCTTCCGATCATAGAAGGGACCGGCACCATTCTCTGCCCGGAAGATATCGTAAGATTGATTATTCTTCCCACTTTTACCCTTTTTTTAGGCCTGGGGTCCTGCAATATCACGCGGCCTTCAGGAATATACTTATCAAAATTTCTGCCGGCGATCCTTGGTTTCAGGCCGAATTCCTTGAGTACTGATATAGCCTCTGTAGAGCTCTGCCAGGTTATATCGGGGATGGTGACCTCCGGCACCGGTATAACATAAAAAACTAGGAGATACCCAACCACTATCGGCGATATGATGACCATGAATATTGAGAGAATGACGAACTTGGGGGAAGGTATCTTCAATATATAGACCAGATACCCCGCCACTATCAATACCAGCATAACAAAGCTTAAATATAAAGTTAATATCTTGATCATTTAGTTCACCTTGTACTTATCAGGCCCTGGATAAATGAATACCACAAACCCGAGGCTATGGCAATAAGTATAAAGAACAGTATCCACATGAAAACATTCGGCTTTCTCCTAGCCGGCTTTTTAGCTTTTTTCTGAGGCTCTTCCGCCTGGCTAATACCCGGATCAATAGCCTCCATATCATCATATATAAGATTGGAAAGGTCAACTTCCGCGCCCTTAAATATCAGGGCTTTTTCTTTTAGGCTTTCCTCTATCTCACCGATCCTTTTGAACCTCATTACCGGGTCTTTTTCCAAGCATTTAAGAACTATCTCATCTAAATATTCCGGAACATTGGGGTTAAGTGTGGAAGGAGCCTGTGGTCTTTCCGTTAAATGCTTGATAGCAATTTCCAGATTGTTATCTCCGTTGAAAGGAAGCGTCCCGGTCAAAAGCTGATATAAGACCACCCCGAACGAATATATATCGGAAAGCTCTGACACTTCCTCCCCTTTTATCTGCTCCGGGGAAAGATATCTTGAATCAAAAGATGTCTGGTGCGCGAGGAGGTCGATATTACTCCTCACCTTGCCCTCGAGTATAAAGTCTACAAGCTTTAGTTCCTTTTTCCTGGTAATAAATATGTTATTTGCACTAAGTGCGCCATGTATAACATCGTTGTCATGAGCGAAATGAAGCGCTTCCGCCACGCGTTTCGCTATATTTACCGAGGTATCAACATCAAAAGCCTCTGTGCTTAGTAACTCTCCCAAGTCATCTCCATCGATAAATTCCCTTACAAAATAGTACCCCTGCCAGCCATAATCCCCGTCAAGTATTTTGGCAATAAGAGGGTGATCAATGCCGATCATCCTCATTACTTTGGGTCTAAGTTTATTGATCAATGGGCTGTTGAGCGCTGCCCGCTTGTAGACCTTTATTATAACGGGCACCTGGGTTCCTATAAGGAATCCCTCGTACGTAAAAGAAAAAGGACCTTCTCCTATTTTTTTTCCTATCTTATAGCGGCTTTTTAAAAAACGATCCATATTTTGCTCCAAAAACGAAAAATATTATATCACACAAAGCATTATAAAGACGGGGCAGTTTAAGTCAAATAAGAGGTTTATTTATTCTCTTCAAAGGCGTCGGCGATCCACTTAAGCGCTTCCTCCGACCTCTGGATGCCGCTGGTAACGCGAAGCACGGGCCTCTTATCCCCGAAAGTCTTCACAAAAGCCGTCTTGCCGAGTTTGCTCTTTATATCCTTGTAACGTTCGTCTTTGATCTGCTCTTCGGGATGTACCGGCTTGGGAGCCTCTGGCTTAACTTTTCTTATCTCAAAATCGAACATTACCCTCTCCTTTTAACCTCTATGGTCACCACGTCGCTTACATCCGCATGTGAGAAAAAATAATCAAGGATACCGGAAAGGATCTTATATTCTTTATCAGTTCCCTGCACCTTATCGACCAGCAGCATATGGTTATCGGCATTATACTCAAACATAACAAAGGGCGCGGAAGGTGTTCTCTGGTAAAGAATTACCCATCTTTCCGAATCTATGCCGATCGCGACTTTGGAACCGTCAGGAAGCGTCAGCTTCTCGTTCCGAAAAGCGATCGTCCCCGCGAATTTCTTGTCATGCTCTTTAACAACTGTTAAATGCTGCTGAATTGTAGGCATGTGAAAATAATAGCCTTCTCAGCGTAAATTGTCAATAAACACGGGGAAAACTGGCAATAAAAAAGTGAAATTTTAACCAAAATACAGCGATATATAAACGGGTCATTTCTATGAAAGGGGATTTCGAAACATGGTTCCAAAAATTACAGGTCAAGTTCAAAGTGTCAAACATATCATCCTGAGGAATGGATCAGCAAAGCACAGATTTGTATGTGATCCTGCTACCGGCGATTTTCACGATACTATTAATCCGACCATCGTGGGACGTATAACGAATAGACAGTTCGGCATATATAGCGGTGGAATGCCCTTGCCTGAAGGATATGAACATCTAAATGAAGCGAGTAAGGTCAAGGCCACAAGATTCTTCAACAGCAGAACAGCTACCCAGCCTCATTTAAAATGGATGGAGCAAAGATTTTTACGAATGCTGGAAATGGTCGCCACAAACGCTATGACCAATGAAGTAGCATCTGATTCAATTGAAGTTGTAGATCCTTCAGATAAACAATACTTCAGTAAGTACGAGAATTTTGGAAGAAATGAGGAGCGCCTAAGAGAATTAGGAGCAGATATCTTAGGAAAGGGGAAACTCCTAGTTATTGACTTAGTAGCAGGTATGGCAACAGGTTTTGGTGGAACGGCAAAAGGAGCCGTACAGGCACACCTGGACGCACGATATGAGAATGAAAGAGGCATCACTTATTTGGATATAAAAAGGGGCAATTATCTGCGCTTACAGAGAGAATCAAAGAGCCACCTTATAGCCGCAGTCATGGTCAGTGATCCGACAGAAAAAGATATTATCGCAAGCCTGGAAACCTTTGCAAAGAACAACAGCGTCAACCTGGTACTGATCAGAGACGGGGCAAGTAGGAGTGATGTCGAAAAGATCTGGAAAGAACATAAGGATGATTGGGAAAATACAATAATCGTCCCTATCATAAGGCAGCCTACCACTTTGTATGTCAGCAAAGACGGCAAAGAAGCCGGGGAAGAATACATGAAAGGACACGGTGATTTTTATGATGTGGTGAAATCACAACTTAAGGATATATTTGCTGTTATGGGAATTGAATATGTCTTTACTTCAAATATTGATAACACGGGTTCAATGGTATCAAGAGCGATCCTTGGTCATCTTGTAGAGCAAATGCAGCAGGAGCAGATCGATGCGATATTGGAAGTTGCTGAAAAATTCGAAGGGGATAAAGGCGGGACCCCTGCCCTGGTAAACGGGAAATTTACAATACTAGAAGGGGCTTTTGTACCTGCCGAATGGAAAGACCGCTATAACGGACGCGAGATCTTCCCTTATTTCAATACTAATACTTTCTGGTTCTCGGCCAAGGCCCTTTTAAACAACGAATTCAAACTGCCGATGATGACATCCAAGGTCATAGATGATAAATGGCTGAAAGTAGAGTCGATCATGGGACATGGACTGGAATCAATAAAATGGAAAGCCCTTGTAGTGGACCGCGGTTTGCGATTTTTGCCGGCAAAATTCTTGACCGACCTTTGGACAGGGAGATCGGACTGGATGAGATGGGTACGCGGCAGACTCATGCCTGTTATGCGTGACGGTGAATATGTGCAGAAGCCGCTCACAGAAATATCAAAAGCAACATTAAGTGCCGTAAGCGATCTCAACGCCAGGATCTTTATGAATGGACAATACGATTCAATGAAGGAATTGAAAACACTTGTCATAGGTGGGGAAGGGAAACATTTCCATAAGCTCGGTGACTTTACAACAAAATGCGGAGTCTGCTATAAGGGTGACGTCGCAATAATATTCGAGCATAAGGAAGGGAAAACACCCGGGATATTGATCATACAAGGCGCATCAGAGGCTGATGAAATAACACTGGAGGACAGCGTGATATTTGTTCCGGCCGGACAATCTGTCATCATAAATAAATCAAATAAGGGAAAAATAGATCCTGATATAAAACGAAAGGATCTTGAGGCCTTTTTGGTAAATGCCAGTCGCTGGACGGATAAGCAGAGAAAACGTGTCTTAGAGAAATTTTTTCCTTCCGAGGATATACTTCCAACCCTCAATGAATATTTTAGTCATGAATATCTTCAAAGCCTCACGGATACTGCCCGAGAACATGCAGAAGCCCTGCTGAAGGTTTTCAATGTAAGCGGTTTGATCCATTACGAGGTCATGGATACCAAAGGCGATAAGGTCACCATAGAAGCAAAAAAGATAATCGGAAGCGCAAAAACGTATAGATCCAAGGCTGAAGGAAGAAAGGTGGAGGCCTCAAGTTCAAAGTCCGCTCTTGTAATTGAGGGAGACAGAATTGACGTAAATTCAGCAGCGGGTGCCGCACTCGTCACTTTCCCGATCATAAAGGACGGCATAACAGTCACACTAATAACACTGCACGGCAAATACAATGAACAATATCCGTCGGCTGAAAAGATCAATCTTCTTAAGGGAAAATCGAAACAGGTAATAGAACTATTATCAAACAAGGGTATTACTGATAATGACCAAATATCAAAGGAATTCTCTAATATAGCATGGGGCTTTTTATTGGAGAATACACCTAACGAGATAGCCACACAGATCCAAAAAAGGATAATAAACAGCTAAATAACGGTCCAGCCCCTGATTATAAGGCTGATTTCGCTGAAAAGTGAAATCAGCCCCTCTTTTAGCCGATATATATATAGAGGGAAGTGAGGCTAAAATGGGCAACAAGAAGAACAAAATATGGGAAGTAATAATCGTTAACGGCATCAAGTACGTCAAGGATGCCATAAACTCCAAGCTGATCGCATCGCAAATGGCGCTTAAAGGGAAAACAGTGAACACGGTATCATTTAAGACCTTAATGAAAACAAGTACAGGATTCATTATTTAAGCGGTGGTTTTTATGAAGAATTTGAACGATAAAAAAATGCTGGCAACAATAAATAAACTGATCATAGGTCAATACACTAAGAGCGTCAAAGAAGTTAAGTCCGAAAGCATAACTCTCTTTAAGTGCTTTCCTCTGACAGGGACCCCGAATATATCAGAGTCAGTGACCATAACCATGTTCGAAAATCTGGAAACAATACTCTCTGAAAAGCACAACCTCAGCAAGAACTAAATTACTTTTTGTGAAGCATTTCCTCTGCCGTCTTTAATGAAGAATCCGTTACTTTTCCGCTTACCATCCTTGCAAGCTCTTTTATCTTGTCATTCTTACCCAGTTCTTTGACCTCAACGGATGTTCTGCCGGCCTTGACCGTTTTATCAACGAACAAATGGCTGCTGGCAAAAGAAGCGATCTGCGGCAAATGAGTAATGCAGATGACCTGATGGGCTTTTGAAAGCTTGGAGAGCTTATCGCCTACTGATGTTGCGGTATTCCCGCCTATGCCGACATCTATTTCATCAAATATCATCGTAGGGATAAGGTCGGTTTTCATGAGTATTGTTTTCAATGCGAGCATGATGCGGGAGATCTCACCGCCGGAAGCGATCTTGGCCAGAGGCTTTAGAGGCTCTCCGGGATTAGGTGATATAAGGAATTCGATATCATCAATGCCGACTTCATTATATTGAAAGTCTTTGCCGTCAACTTTGATCGAATTTTCTGACGCGCATTTCCGGAAATCCACTTTGAACTTGACCTTTTTCATGTTCAGCTCTTCCAGTTCATCGATCGCTTTCTTTTCGATGTCTTTGGCAACTGTCTTTCTTAAGTTTGACAGCTTGACCGCCTTGTCGACCATTTCTTTAGATAGTTTCTTGACCTCTGATCCAAGCTTACCTATCTCTTCATCGCTGTGGACCAGTGTGGTCAACTCTTTCTTCTTGTCTTCCTTGAATTTATGGATATCCTTTATCGTCTGGCCGTATTTCTTCTTTAATTGTTTGAGCAGATGAATTCTATCTTCAACTTCTTCCAGGCGTTTTGGGTTGAACGTAAGTTTTTCCTTGTAGTTTTCAAGTTCACGCGAAATATCTTCGATCTGATAGGTAGCTTCGCTGTAATTATTGAATATACCGGAGACTGACTTATCCACTTCCGCAATATCTTTGAACTCGGACAGTATTTCCTTTAATTTATCAACAACGCTTAAACCTTCGCCTTTCAGTGAGCCCGATATCATACTTAATTTCTCGCTTATCTTTTCTGCATTTGCAAGCAATGATCTTTCCTGCTCAAGCTCCTTTTCCTCGCCTTCTTTCAGGCCGGCCTCTTCGATCTCCTTGATCTGGAATTTCGCGAAATCGATCTGTTTTTCTCGCTCTTCGGCTGACTTCTTTAAATTATTCAGCTTGTCTTTTGACTGCTGAAGCTGGTTGAATGCTTTGGAAACCTCACCGCGCAAACTCAATAATTCCCTTCCGCCAAGGGAATCAAGGAGGTATATGTGATTTTCTATCTGAAGGAGCGATTGATGCTCGTGCTGGCCGTGGATGTCGATCAAATTCCTGCTTATGCTCCGCAAAGCTGACTGAGTGATCGCCCTTCCGTTCACTTTGGCCTGGGTTTTTCCGGCAGCGGCCTCTCTGGAGATTATTACCTGCGAATCGCCTTCAAATCCCAGTTCTTTCAGCGCTTTTTTAAGCTTGCTGTTATTTGTAATATCAAAAGAGGCGTCTACATATGCTTTTTCTTTCCCTGTCCGAACTACCCCCCCGCCTACCCTTTCACCAAGTACCATGCTCAAAGCTCCGACTATTATGGATTTTCCGGCGCCTGTTTCACCCGTTAAAACGTTGAAGCCGTCTTTAAAGTCCAGGTCAAGCTCATCGATCAAAGCGTAGTTCTTTATTTTTAGAGAATTAAGCATTTTAGTCCCATTTTAATTTGGATCTAAGGACCTTAAAGAAGTCGTATTCCTTAAGTCTTATGAATTTTGTCCGCATAGGCGCTTCCGTGAAAACTATTTTATCTTTTTCCTTAAGTTTGATCACCTGTTGGCCGTCAGCTGTAAGAAGCACGGCTCCGAGCTTTCCCGGGGATTTGTCTATATTGACGGTCACTCTCACAAGCTCCTGGTCTCTTCTTGCCGAAAGCACTATCGGCCTGTCGGACATGGAATGCGGGCATATCGGCGATATTATGAACGTGGGCGTCGTCGGATAAACTATCGGGCCTCCCACGGAAATATTGTAAGCCGTGGAGCCTGTAGGAGTTGAGATTATGATCCCGTCAGCGTTATGTGTGCGCACCAGCATATCGTCCACGTATACATTGAACCTTATAAGCCTTGCGATCCCGGCCTTGGTTATGACCACATCATTTAAGGCGAATGTCTGTCCGATCTTCCTGGAACCGCGGAACACCGTGGCCTGGATCATCATTCTTTCGTCAAGCTTATAGTTCCCGCAAAGGACCTTTGGCAGGACTTTTAAGGCGGCATCCGGTTTTACTTCGCTTAAAAAACCGAACCGTCCCATATTGACGCCAAAAACAGGGATATCATGCTGGGAGGCAACTCTTGCCGCCCGGAGCATCGTTCCGTCGCCGCCGACAGAGATCAAAAGGTCAACGCCTTTTAAACTCTTGTTCTTGACGGCTACTCTATCTTTTGTAAGTTTAACGGTGTAGCCTTTGCGTTTCAGGAAATTATAGATCTTTTTAGCGGCTGCGGTTATTTTCCCTTCCGGTTTATAAAAAACAAGTAAGTTCTTCATGCACTCCTCCTTTTAACATATGCTATTATAATATTTTTATTGAAACGAACAACCATAACAGGCCAAGCAATACGCCTACTACCATTACAGCTATAATGATCTTAATGAACTTATCTTCTCCTTTTTCCGGCAGATAAAAGTCTATTAGATGGAGTCTCCTCTCTATCATATCCACAAGGATCAACCCGTCAGGCTGATAGGCGAACTTATATTCGAGAAGCTGGCGCCTTGTTGCGGGATCACGCGGGCTGGCAACGGATTCCCCCGCTTTCACTTCCGCAACATAATACTTTCCGCGTTTTTCAACGATGTAGTCTGCCTGGACAAAGGAAAGGTTGGGCTTCCCGTCAACAAAAGTAATAATGTCAGCCCTTCTTTGCTTGTCAACGATCTTAAAATTATGCTTCTTCAGAAGATCCTCTGCTTCCTCCTGGGCGATAAGCGCGCCGCCGGCCCTGCGGGAAAGCCTGAAGCGTTGAATAATGCGGTTTATATAATAAAAGATATAAGCCCCGATAAGCAGACCGCTTAAACTTGAGACCGCCACTATAATAATGTATTGTTTGATCTTAAGCCCCTCCCGCTATATTGGATATTTCTTCACTGATATTTATCTCTTCGGCTTTCTTGCCCTTTTTAAGGTAAATAAAAAATTCCTGATTGCCATCCGCACCTTTGATCGGTGTCTTGGTAAAACCGCAAACCTTAAATCCCGTTCCATGAGCTTCTCCGGAAACTTTTTCCAAAACCTGCTTATGGACCGCCGTGTTCTTGACTATTCCGCCTTTTTCGACCTGATCCCTTCCTGCCTCGAATTGAGGCTTCACAAGCGCAAGGACCTCTGCGTTATCCGCAAGCAGATCAAGTAACGCAGGAAAGATCTTGCCAAGTGAAATGAAGGACACATCGATCACAGCCAGGTCCGCAGGATCATCTTTTTCTTTGTAAAGATCTTCTTTCTTCAGGTTCCTGGCATTCATCCTTTCAAGCACTGCAACCCTATCATCCTGCCTTAACTTCCACGCGATCTGGCCGTACCCTACATCAACGGCATAAACCTTTTTTGCGCCATGTTGAAGCATGCAATCAGTGAATCCTCCGGTGGAAGCGCCCACATCAATAGAGATCCGGCCCTCTGTTTTGATGTTGAACTGCTTCAAAGCATGTTCCAGTTTTACTCCGCCGCGGCTCACGAACCTATGAAGCTCTCCAAGTATCCTGATATTTGAGCCTGCATCTACTTTAGTCCCGGACTTCTCGATCTTTTTTTCATTTGCAAGCACCAGGCCGGCCATTACAGCTGCCTGTGCTCTTGAGCGGGATTCAAAGAACTTTTTCTCGACCAGTAATTCGTCTATCCTTTGTTTCATTCTAAACTTTAATATCTCTTAAGAATTTAGCGGCATTCTCGGGGATAACGGTATTGATGTATATGCCGGAACCCATTTCAAATCCCGCAACGCGGGCAACACGCGGAACTATCTGTATGTGCCAGTGATAATATTCAACATTCCTTTCATGGCACGGAGAGGACATTACAACAAAGTTGTAAGCGGGGTCTTTGAGGCCGTTATGCATCTTTGACAAGGTTTTCCGCATAACATAACCCAGCTCTTTCGTCATTACGGCCGTGATCTCTTCAAAGGATGAGCTGTGCTTCTTCGGGAGGACCCATGTTTCGAACGGCGAAGTCGCCGCAAATGGGATAAATGCAATAAAATTATCAGTTTCATGGACCAGTCTTTCGTTAGCCTGCAATTCTTTTTTTATCATCATACAGTAAACACATTCGCCGTTGTCATCAAAATATCTCATTGCCTCTTCGATCCTGTGCCTTATATGCATTGGAGTAACGGGAGTAGCGACCATTTGAGAATGCGGATGTATAAGCGATGTCCCTGCCTCCCGCTTATGGTTCTTAAAAAGGATTATCAGCTCAAACCTCTTATCTTCAGCAAGTTTTCTGTAGCGCTCTCTATAAGCGAAGAATATCTCTTCTATCTGCTTCTGGTCCATGGTGGCTAATGTTTTTGTGTGGTCAGGCGTTTCAATGATTATTTCATGCTCACCTACTCCGTCCATATGCCTGAAAAATTCATCTATCTTGATACGGTGGATATCCCCCTCGGGTACCAGGGCAGGGAATTTATTTGGGGTGATCCTTACCCACCATCCAGCGGTATCAGGTTTCGTGCCATAGGTCCTGAAAGAAAATATCTCTCCGGGCGTCATACTCTCATTACCCGGGCAAAAAGGGCATTTCTTTATGTCATCTTCTGTTTCGACGATCTCTTTAAGGGCCCTGAATTCTTCGGGCCTCGTGGCTCTTTCTGTCGCGATAATTACCCATTCTTTTGTCGCAGGATTTTGTCGAAGTTCCGGCACGATAACACCTCCAAACTGGCAAACATTTTAACATAGTTTGCTTTCTGGAACTAGTTAGCAGATTATATTTCATGTTTCCCTTATCTATCAAGGGATTCCAAGGTCGGTTTATGATATAATTTAAAGATCATGTCGGTCCTAAAAAGCCTAAATCCCACACAGCAGGAAGCCGTTAAGCATTTTGACGGCCCGCTTCTTATTATAGCCGGCGCAGGCTCCGGAAAAACAAGGGTCTTGACCCACAGGATAGCCTATTTAATAAAGGAGAAACACATCCCCGCAAGAGATATCCTTGCTGTCACCTTCACGAACAAAGCAGCGAACGAGATGAAGCACAGGTTGAAAAGGCTTATCGGAATACTTTCACGGAACATGTGGGTTGGAACGTTCCATGCGATCTGCGGACGTATTCTTCGCCGCGATATCGACAAGATCGGCATGGAAAAGAACTTTGTCATATTCGATACGGATGACCAGTTATCATTGATGAGATCCGTCATAAAGGAATTGAAACTGGATGAAGAAAAAAAATACAGGCCCCTGGTGATACTTCAAGCTGTAGGCCGGGCAAAGAACGAACTCATAGGGCCGAAAGACCTGGAAGAAAGGTCTATGGAGCAGTTCGAAGAGAACGTCGCGAAAGCATATGTCTTATATCAGAAAAAATTAGTCGAGAACAATGCACTCGATTTTGACGATATGCTCTGCCACACGGTTAAGTTATTCAAGGAATCCCCGAAAACACTGGAGTCGTATCAGGAAAGGCTGAAATACATAAGCATCGACGAATATCAGGACACGAACCATGTCCAGTATACCTTAACGAAACTCCTGGCCGGGAAATACAAGAATATCTGCGTTGTCGGGGATAATGACCAATCAATATACGGGTGGCGCGGCGCTAACTTCAAGAACATATTGAATTTTGAAAGGGATTATAAGAACGTAAAAGTGGTTGTATTGGAACAGAACTACAGGTCCACTCAGAACATATTGAACGCGGCAAACCGCGTAATAATGAACAATACGGTAAGAAAAGAAAAAAATCTTTGGACAAAGAACCCGGAAGGTGATCTCCCGACGCATTTCACGGCGATTAACGGACGGAGCGAGGCGATGTTCATTGCGGAAGAGATCAAAAAATTGACCTGCCTGCCGGCAGGCAGGTCCGACAAGTTCAAGTACAGTGATTTTGCCGTGCTCTACAGGACGAACGCGCAGTCGCGGCTTCTTGAAGAGGTTTTTCTGCAGGAAGGACTGCCCTATCGGATCATAAGCGGCGTCCGCTTTTACGAAAGAAGGGAAATAAAGGACATTATCGCCTACCTGAGAATTATAGTGAACTCAAAGGATAATATCAGCGCAATAAGGATAATGAACAATGCGCTGGACGGTATCGGGAAAGGGACCCTTGCTAAATTAGAAGCACGGGGATCAAAAGAAGGAAGATCCATAATAGAACTGCTCCAGAATATCGATACGCTCGATCTGAGCGAAAAGATCAAGAAAGCATTGGGAAAGTTCATTGATATGATAAACGGCTTTAAGTTCGATATGTCCGGTCTTTCCGCGTCACAGATGATAGAAAAAGTGATATATGAGTCGGGCTATAAAAGAAAATTAGAGGAAGAACATGAAGCAGGAAAAGAAGAAACATTGTCAAGGGTCGAGAACATAAAAGAACTTATGTCTGTCGCGAAAGAATACGAGAAGAACAGCGATGATAATTCTCTGCCTGCATTTTTAGCGCATGTATCTCTAATGACGGACCTGGATAATCTTGATGAGAAAGCGCCGGCTATAACGCTCATGACGCTGCACAGCGCAAAAGGACTGGAATTCCCAGCGATATTCATGGCAGGCATGGAAGAAGGTATCTTCCCGCATTACAGGTCCATTTACGATCCGGCGGAACTTGAAGAAGAAAGGCGGCTTTGCTATGTGGGCATGACGCGCGCAAAACAAAAATTATATCTGGTTTCCGCTCAGGAAAGGCTGCTTTTCGGCGATACTTGGCAGAACGGGCCTTCACGGTTCATTGAAGAAATACCGGAAAGCCTCCTTAATTCAATATCGCCCGATGAATCGCCGGTTGAAGCCGGAACAGTAACGGTCAATGAGGACTTTGAGAATGTTTATCAGGTGGGACAGACAGTAAATCATCCGAAATGGGGCCCCGGTGAAATAATGGGGATATCAGGAACCGGATCAGAAGTGATAATAAAGATATCTTTTGAGAATGGAAGAGAAAAAGAACTGATGGCCAAGTACGCTCCGCTTTCAAAGTGATCGTCAGTCGTTAGCAACCATCTTATACAATACTCTCAGATAACTTTCCACGGAACTTTTTGAACGCTTGCTGCCGACCATGTCCATTACTTCAAGGACTCTAAGGTCGTAAGGGCGCATAAGAAATAGGTCCCCGATAAAGCTTTTCATGCTGTTCAATGCGCACAGATATTCCACACTTTTAGGCAAGAGCACTCTGCTTTCAATTACACTGTCAGGGCTGACAAGGCCGCCAACCCAGAGGTTTTTATCACTAAGATGATAAATATAAAGGTTGATCTCCATGGCAATAGAAGCTTTGCCGCCTTTATGGTCCCCTACCCAGATGGAGATGAACTCGTCGGTCATTTCAAGATTAATGGTCTTTCTTCCCTTAGAGTTGATGCGCTCCCCCTTAATGGTCAGAACATCTTCAGCTCCGCCCTCATAATTCCCCTCGCGTATCAATTTGTAGACCTTGGAACCTGCTTTTTTCGTTTTCATTATATTCTCCTAACGTTCATGAAATTTTACATTACTATATCGACGATTAGTCTGACAAATTTCACGTGATTTTTCAAGGGGCACGCTAATTTATGCAGCAACTTTCATTGTTCAGTACTATATGCTAAAATTTTACAGAATGAAAAAACTTCTCTGCCTGATATTTATTTTGACCCTGCTGGCAACAGCAGTATATGCACAGGATTTTTCCTCGCAGTTCGAGCGCTCCCACACCCTCTTCAAATGGGGATATTACGACGATGCCATAATCCAGCTGAACAAGATAATAAACACAAGGAAAGAGCCCGCTGTTGCCAGGGCAAAATTCCTGAAAGCCATATGCTACCTGAAAAAGAAAGAAACAATAAAAGCCACCAATATTTTCCAGAAATTAGTGGATTCGAAATATATACTCACAGATTACACCATCTACTTTATGGGGAATTACTACATGGATGAAGGAAATTTTGACACCGCAAAAGACCATTTCGCTCTTTTAAGTAAGAGCTTCCCGAACAGCGCACTCGCAAGAACAGCAAAACTCAAGGAAGCCGAGTGCTTATATAAGTTGAAAGATTTCAAGGGAGCATCACGGATCTATGAAGGATACATGCACTCCTACCCTGCAGATGAGAAGATGGACGAGGCGATATTTAATCTGGGGAAATGCCGCGAAAAGATCGGCAATATGAAGGGGGCATTCCATGCCTACGATAGGATAAAACACCATTACCCTTTAAGTAAATACCTCAAAAAGGCTAACCAGAGGATAAGATATCTATCAAAACATTATAAATTCCGCTCAAAGAGAGAAACAGCTCAAACACGTTTCGATAAAGCAATGGCATTTTACAATAAGAAGGATTACAAGGCAGCATCTTACTATTTATGGCAAGTGGTCAAATACAACAGAAAATCAAAGCTCTTTGATGAAGCACTGTTCAAACTGGCATTCTGCGATTATCGCCTAAGGAGATTCAAGACAGCCACCACCAGGTTCAGGATATGTGTTAACAGAGGGGGCAAGTTCGCCGATGACGCGCAATTCTATATGGCTTTTTGCTACGGAAAGCGGGGATACTTTTACAAGGCACTCAATTCCCTTAAAAATGTGATAAGCAAATACAAGGACTCTCCTTATAAAGATGACGCCGTATACTATCTTGGATACTACTACGATGTTAATAATTTCAAGGATTCCGCCGTAAAAAGATTTGAGGAGCTGGCCATAAAATTCCCGGAGAGCATATACATTGATGATGCACTGTGGCGTGCGGGACAGATACATTACTTCAAAGGAAGGCTTGATAAGGCGCTCAGCGCCTTTGACCGCGTTGCGACCGAGCATCCGGCAAGTACAATGGCGGATGAATGCGCTTACTGGAAAGCGCTGACACTGGAAAAAATGGGCAAACGAGTGGAATCCGTCATTGCATATAAATATGTAATAGAGAGATTTGACCACACATACTACAGCCACAGGGCAAGAAAGAAACTGAATGCCCTCGGCGTGAATATAAGCGAATTAGAGGATGATAAAATAAAAATAGCCGATCTCGCTTTCGGCAAGGAATTCTTTGAAGCTCCCCCGCACCGTGTCGACCTGTCAGGCAAGATCGAACCCTACCCTATGGAAGAACCATTCGAGGAAAACCAGGCGGAAACCGCAAAAACAGATCCAAAACATTTCGCCGTAATAGACCTGAAAAAGCATTTTAAAAAATACACAGAACTTATGTCCATGAATTTATTTAACGAGGCCGAAATGGAGGCAAGATGGGTCCTTGAAGGTTCTCCAAGAGACAAAAAAGGATCGGCAAAACTTGCCATCAGCGCAGCGCTTCTCGGAGCCGGGAAATACAGGCAGTCGATAATGTTCGCGGAAGGCATGTGCAATGAAGCCGTGGCCAACGGCAGATCTCGCGAGATCCCGACGATATCCTGGCGTCTTTCTTATCCTAAAGGATATTATAAACATGTAAAAAAATATTCCGAAAAATACGGGCTGGACCCATACCTGGTGCTTGCGGTCATAAGAGAAGAGAGCAGGTTCAATCCCGTGACGCTTTCCTGGGCAAGAGCCCACGGCCTTATGCAGATAATACCGCCGACCGGTCGTGATATAGCAAGGTCTCTCCGAATCCGGCCTTTTTACTATAGAAGGATGTATGAGCCGGAATTGAACATAAAAATGGGTTGCTGGTACCTGTCGCGTTTAATAAAAAAGTTCAACGGCAATACCATGATGGCGCTGGCAGGATACAACGGCGGCCCGAGGAACGTGAGCAGATGGATGAGCCGATGGAAAAGAAAATACGGCTCTGACATAAACACGGATGAGTTCGCTGAAAGCATCCCTTTAAAGGAAACCAGGCGCTATGTACAAAAAGTATTAAAAAGTTATAATGAATACAAAAGGATCTACAAGGAAAGATCGATCAGCCTGACCGACTTCATTTATCACCATGACTAAAGATAACGAAGAAAAGATAATAACAGTGGATAGACGCCCAGAGGATACGGCTTTCAGCGGTCTTCGCCCGACTAATTTGACCAAATTCATCGGACAGGACAAGCTGAAGGAAAATCTGAAGATCCACATGGGTGCCGCCAAAAAAAGGAAGGAAGCCCTCGAGCATATACTGCTTTACGGCCCTCCTGGATTGGGAAAGACAACTTTAGCGAACATCGTCGCGAATGAAATGGGCGTTAATATCAAAGTAACTTCCGGTCCCGCGATCGAGCGTCCCGGAGATCTGGCGGCGATACTTACTAACTTGAAAGACCTTGACCTGCTTTTTATCGATGAGATACACCGGCTGAACAGGACAGTGGAAGAAGTGCTATACCCAGCAATGGAGGATTTTGGACTTGATATAGTGATAGGAAAAGGGCCTAGCGCCAGATCAATTAGATTGGATCTGCCGAAGTTCACTTTGATAGGTGCGACGACCAGGGCCGGGCAGATGACATCGCCGCTGCGCGACAGGTTCGGGATGATCGCACGGCTGGAATTCTATTCGGTAAAGGACCTGGAAACGATAATAAAGCACGCTTCCGAGGTCCTTGGAATAAAGATAGACGGCGAAGGCGCCCATGAAATAGCCAAAAGATCGCGCGGAACCCCAAGAATAGCGAACAGACTGCTCCGACGCGTAAGGGATTACAGCCAGGTAAAATCACACGGCAATATCGACAAGGCGACAGCAGTTACGGCATTGAATAATCTGGATATTGATGAACTGGGCCTTGATAAGGTGGACAGGAAGCTTTTAAAGACTATCATAGAGAAATTCAAGGGCGGACCTGTAGGAATAGAGACCATAGCCGCGTCCGTTTCGGAAGAGGCAGAGACAGTTGAAGATGTATATGAACCGTATCTTATGCAGATCGGGTATATTGAACGCACACAGCGCGGCAGAATGGCGACCGAAGCCGCATATAAACATCTTGGGCTGAAGGTAAATGAAAAGCAGAACAAGCTGTTTTAATTTGTAAAAACACCCCAGAAATACTATAATACCCTGAAACTTAAGAGAGGTGAGTATAAATGGTAAGAAATTGGATGCAGACCGCGGTGTTGTCTTTGATCTTTGCAGCATTCCTTACGGCATTTGCCCTATCAAACTCACAGAACACGAAGGTTTCTCTAGTGTTCTGGCAGGGAGAGATGTCGCTGGCACTGGTAATACTTGTATCTATACTGACAGGAGTGATATGCACCGGTATCGTCGCCGTTATTGAAGAGACAAAAATGCTGCGGCATATCAAAAAGCTGGAAGAAAAGGTAAAAGAACAAGAAGGCCAGTCCACGCTGTAACATGAAAAGAAAAGCGGAAGTAAAAAGGAAGACAAAAGAGACCGACATTAACCTTTCCTTGATCATAGATGGTTCAGGAAAAAGCAATATTAAGACCGGTATCCCCTTCTTTGACCACATGCTCACTCTTTTCGCCAAACACGGCATATTCGACCTCAAATTGACGGCAAAGGGAGACATCGAAGTTGACTATCACCACACAGTTGAAGATGTAGGTATATGCCTCGGACAGGCCGTTAAAAAAGCTCTCGGCAAAAAGGCAGGGATCGAGCGTTTCGGTGAAGGAAAAGCAAGGGTGCCAATGGATGAATCCCTGGCAGAGGTTAGTATCGACATCAGCGGCAGGCCGCATCTCACATATAATGTAAAGCCACCTGCAAGCGAGACAGACAAGTTCTCAATAGAATTGGTTGAGGAATTCTTCAATGCTTTCATGCTTAATGCCGGCGTTACCGTTCATGTTGATCTGATAAGGGGAAAGAACTCACATCATATGAAGGAAGCCATATTTAAAGCATTTGCTGTAGCGCTGTCGCGCGCCTGCCAGATAAGCCCACGTAAAAAGGGAGTTCCTTCTACTAAAGGCACTCTTTAAATCCGAATGTCCTAAATCCGAAAACCCGAACGAAGTGTGCTTCGCTTAGCACTTATATAATATTTACATTGTTCGGACATTAGGAAATTCGGATTTCGGATTTATCTTCCGTACTTAGGTCTTTTGATAAAGTGAATGCCGCCTGATCCCTTTCATTTTAGACAAACCTTCCCCTTTATTGTATAATTTCTTAATATGAAAGAAGAACACAAATACAGAAAGCTTATATCCGCAAAGGGCCTGGTACGCTCTGTTATAGTGGAAAAAGAAACTGATATCCTGCTTCTTGCGGACCGATCCCTCACTCAGCTGGCGCATAAAGCCCTTAAAAAGACCAGGACGCAGCTTGAAGATTACATCAAGAAAGACGCAAAGTTCGAATCTTCGTTCGCTCCGCATATGGTCTCACCGTTCTCCCCGAGAATAATCAAAAAGATGGCCAAGGCGGCAAAAAAAACGAATGTAGGCCCTATGGCGGCGGTCGCGGGCGCCGTTGCGGAAGAAGTAGGGCTGGATCTCATGAAATATTCCGGCGAGGTCATAGTCGAGAACGGCGGGGACATATTCATAAAACTGAAAAAGCCGAGAAGAATAGGCATTTATGCCGGGAAATCGCCATTCTCGGAAAAAATAGCTATCGAAATAAAGCCGGAGGATACCCCTCTCGGTGTATGCACATCATCAGGCACAGTAGGGCATTCAACTTCCTTCGGGTCGGCAGATGCCGTTGTGGTGACCTCTAAATCAACAGCGCTTGCCGATGCTGCTGCCACCGCGATCGCCAATGTTGTAAAAGATATTAAGACCATCGAGGACGGCCTCGACCTTGCAAAAAAAATAAAAGGGCTTCACGGAGTACTGATCATAAAAGGTAATCATATCGGGGCATTCGGGAATCTGGAGATCGTTCCGATCTAACTAAGAGCCTGAGGCTGAACGCCTCGGCTCCATTTTATTCTCATCAATAAACCTTTTATCTACACCCGGGACATTTATTTGGTTTTTAATGTAATCTTGTATTATTTTCAAGTCAGAAGCGCTTACTTCTCTACAGCAGTAGGATCTTGCCCATAATTTACGATAAACTGCCCGATCCATATTGGGATATTCACGAAATAATTTGTAAGATGTATACCCCTTCATGCATTTCATAATGTAGGCAGGAGAATCATTATATTTCTGCTCTATTAACACATGAACATGGTCGCCTAATACGGCCAATGAAATAATATCTATTTTTTTACTTTTTGCAACATCATAAAACTTTTCTCTGAGATATTTTCTAACAGCGCTTTCGAAAATATATCTTTTTTTATATGTTACAAACATATAATGATAGTATTTTCTTTCTTTCATAAATTGACCCATTCGGTGTTAATATAAACTAGAAAGCAATATCTAGTTGGAACCGCGACGTTTAGTCGCAGGTTCTTAATTATCTTATTCGCCTGCCTGCCCATGCCTACCCATGCCTACCGGCAGGGATGGATTTCGGACCTTCGGATCTAATCAACTATTCTCGGAGTTATAAAGAACACTACCTCTGTCTTGGCTTCTTCGTTTATCTTTCTTTGGAAAACCCCGCCAAAGAACGGCACATCACAGAAAAAAGGTATCTTTGAAATATTCTCCCTTTCAGTCTTGCTTATAAGTCCGCCGATAGCCAGTGTTTTCCCGTCCTTCATCTTTACTGTAACATCGGCGTTCCTTGTGGATATCACCGGGAATTCGCCCGCGGATGTACTCCTCCACTCGGATACGGAGCTGACCTCCGGTCTTATGGTGGAAATAATGTCCCCCTCGGACCTTATGCGTGAAGTTATCTTGAGGCTTACGCCGGCGTCAATATATCTGACCGTCCACTGCGTTGAAGTGCCCGAGGAATTCGCGGGAACCGCATAAGGGATCCGGCTGCCGATATTGATCTCGGCCTGTTTGCCGTCAAGAGTGGTTATTTTAGGCTGCGCCAATAAGCTCGCCTCCCCTCTTGCAACAAGCGCATTAACCGTGATCAGAAAATCATCGGAAGTCCCGACTTTGCCGCTGTCACTGTCCACCGAGAACTTAAAACTCCCCTGTTCTTTTCCCCAGTTTATCCCGATGTTTTTCATGGCGCTTTCCGATATTTCGATGACCTTACATTCTATTAGGACCTGTGAAGCCTTTTTATCTATTGACCGAACTAACTTCAAAGCTTCTCTGATATTTGAATTTTTCCCGCGGAGCACCAGCAAATCCACACCTTTATCAACTACAATAAGATCAGGGGAAACACGGCTGACAATATTCAAAGCATCCTTAGCGGAAATATGCTTCAGCTTCACCACTCTGTTGATCACTTTTTCGATCTTTTGTGGAGAAACTTTATCCTTATATGTATAGACCGCCCCGCGCTCAGATGAGGCAACTTTGGTTCCGTTTTCAGCGGCATGAACGGCTATTGCCCCGCAAAAACCATGTGCGATCAATAAGATAATGATAATTGAGAACAAAAACCCCATCTTCATACCATATTGATAAAGCAATTTATATGCCAGATATCAACGGCAAGATACGGATCAGCTCTGCAGAATATATCGACGAACGAAGTAAGGCTCGACAGTTACAGGATGTTATTTGTAGTTGGAAAGAAGGACCAGGTCGCCTGCCTTGTGTATTATATAAAAAGATGTCTGAAAGCGCTTTATGGTATTGTAATAATCCTCACGGTAGGCGATCAGGAAAACTCTCCTGTTAGTATCCAATGCGTTTACCAGTTGACCTTTGGTTTCAACGAATATTATCGGCTTATCGATATAGAACACGAAACTGTTCTTATGCCCGGCTGTTCGATAGCGGATTATCTTGTCGCCGCTTTCATATTTTGAAATGATCTTCCTGGAAATGGCCCTCATGGGCTTGAATTCGTCAAGATGGATCATTGTGTAATTTGCGGTATAAAAAGTGAAAAAGATCATCGTTACCACAAGAGCTATCACCGAATTATAGATATTCTTATCCTTGATAAATAATACAAAAGAAGCGATCCCGCCTATACCAAGGATAATGATCATCATGCCCACATCCTGAAACATCAGCTTGAGACTAGGCTGCGCCTCCACCGACCGGAGTATCACCCCTGTGATCAAGAGTATCATTGAAAGGATGAAGCTGCTCTTATAGGCCCAGTCGATCTTCTTATCAAGACCTGAATTCTCCCCTGCGGCAAAGTCCGACAATAGCTTCGCGACAGATATCGACATTATCGGATAAAGAGAAAGGATATATCCAGGGAGTTTGGTAGCAGCCATTGAAAAGAAAATAAAAACGATGGTGAACCACATAATAACGAACAGATTATTATCATCCCCGGTGCGTTTTGCCTGATAAGTAAGTGAGAAAGGCAGGAATAAGGCCCACGGCATGAATCCGATCAATATCACAGGGAAATAATAGAACCAGGGACCGGAATGTGTCCCAAGCACCATCGTATAGCGCTTGACCAGATAAAGGGCGATGACCTGGTCAAAGAACACTCCTCCATGGAGAATGATCTCTATAAGGTACCATGTGCCTCCGATAACAAAACAGAGCGGCGCGCCAATAAATATATGTCTATTGAATAAAGATAACAGATCCTTCACAAGAAATAAGTATGGGAGTATAACAAGCATCGGAAGCAGTATGCCTATAGGACCTTTTATAAGGGTCGCCAGGCCCATTGCGGCAAAGAACCAATAATAATATTTTTTATCCCTGTCCCTGTGCCAGCAGAAGAAAAAGTAAACCGAAAGTATAGTGAAAAAGGCAAGAGGCACGTCAAAGATGGCAAGCCTCGACTGGATTATGAACTGAAAGCTGGTCGCAAGTATGAATCCGGCAAGTATGCCGACTCCATTCTTGAACATCTTTTTGCCCAATAAATAGGTCACGAATACAAGGGCCATGCCGAACAAAGCGCACCAGAGGCGGGAATTGAACTCACTTTCTCCGAAAATAAATGAACTTAGCGTGACAAGCCACATGAACAGCGGAGGATGGACGAACCAGTTTTCGGAATGAAAATGAAGCGTGATAAAATCTCCGGTAAGGCGGATCTCTCTTGCAAGCTGCGAATATATCACTTCATCGGTCTCGAAGAAACTGGGGGCCCCGATCCGGAAAAAGAAAAGCAGAAAAGAAATGACCAGTAGTATTATTACCAGGTTTTTCTCTTCTCTTAAAGTGTTGAGATTGAACTTCATTTATTCCCTCCGCAAAAACGAAATCGTATGATAACAAATAACAGAATTCCGTTCAACAACTATTCCGCCAGGTCCTCTTTTATCCGGTTGATCGTCCTTTTTCCGAAGAATCCGAGATCGGACCTTTTCCTTAGATGCTCAAGGATGACCCTTAATACTTCTTTCGCTTCTTTTGCCTTTGATCTTCTCCAATTGTCCACTTCCGCCGCAAATTTACCTTCCGCATCTTCTTCCATCTGGTCCCCGTGACGGAGTTTAGGGTCTTTTTCGATGCTCGGGATAAGCTGGCGCCACGCATTTCGCTTTAACTCCCTGGACCAGCCCAGTTCGCTGATATACTGCTTAACTATGCGCATGCCTTCTGTTTGGGGATTTATCTCTTCTTCAGCCATGGTCAGCTCTATCTCTTGTTGATATTCAAGAACTTTGGGGGCTCGCCGCCGGGGGATCTTTTTTCTAAGACCTTGCCGTCCTTCATCACTATTTCGCCGCCAACGACCGTCATTATCGGAGTGCCTTTCAGCTTCCAGCCGCCAAACGGGGAATTCTTGCCTTTAGAATAGAATTTTGATATATCCACAGCCCATGATCTGTTCAGGTCAACAATGGTTATATCCGCGGCACTTCCTTGTGCGAGAGTTCCGCGCGGAATACCCAGGATCTTTGCCGGAATTGATGTCATCTTAGCGATCGCTTTTGATAAAGTAAGCGCCTCTGTATCGACCAGCTCGGTCAGTACCAGTGAAAGGGCCGTCTCGAACCCTACCATTCCGTTGGAAGCATGATTGAACTCAAGATTCTTTTCTTCGACAAGGTGAGGCGCATGATCAGTGGCTATCACATCGATGGTCCCGTCTTTAAGCCCTTTTATCACTTCTTTAACATCGTTCTCGGTGCGGAGCGGCGGGTTAACTTTGGCAAGAGTGTTATATCCTTCAACTTCCGTTTCTGTCAGGGTAAAGTAATGCGGGCATGTTTCGCAGGTTATATTTAACCCTTCAGCCTTGGCTTCTCTTATTAATTTGACCGAAGAAGCTGTGGATACATGAGCAATATGAAGACTTCCTTTGCCGCCAAATTCCCTAAATATTCTTATATCTCTTTCCACCATCACCGACTCGGCAGCGGCAGGTATACCTTTCAATCCCATAGAGGTCGATGTATACCCTTCATTCATCTGGCCGCCTTCGCTCAAGGTCCTGTCTTCACAATGGGATATCATGGTCTTGTTGAATTGTTTAAGGTATTCCATCGCCTTTCTCAGGATCAAAGCTTCCATTACCGGATTCCCGTCATCAGAGAAAGCAACCGCGCCGACATCCACCAGCATCCCCATCTCCGTCAGCTCTTCTCCGGAAAGGCCGCGTGTAACAGCGGCAATAGGGAACACGTTCACGACGCCCTCGTTCTTTGCTTTTGAAATAATATAATCTATTACCGAAGGCTCATCGGCTACAGGATCGGTATTGGCCATACAGGCAACGGAAGTAAAGCCTCCGGCTGCCGCCGACCTCGTACCGGAGTAAATGGTCTCTTCATCGGGATTGCCTGGATCGCGAAGGTGGCAGTGCATATCGACAAGGCCGGGGATGACGAGTTTTCCTTTGGCATTAATAACTTCGATGGTTCCGCCTGCATGGGAAGAAAGACTCTTTGAAACTTTGGATATTTTTCCGTTCTCAACTAGGATATCAAGTTCTTCGTCTGTTTTCCTGGAAGGGTCAAGTACTCTCCCTCCCTTGATCAACAATGATTTTCTCATCTACTGCGGTTTTCTCCTCTTAAAATTGATGCCTCGTTTTACGGCGGAAATTAATTTATGAGTTGTGCTATTCTTATTTTTCTGCACTTTAGAAAGCGCTATCTTGGCGGCCGCCTGCTCTGATTCCTTTTTGCTCGGGCCTTTCCCGACCCCCATTGATTTCCCCTTGATTACGACCTCCATCAAAAAGATGCGCCGATGCCTAGGGCCCGCTTCATTAACGACCCGATATAGAGGGAGGCCCCATCCTTTTTTCTGCACGAATTCCTGGAGAGCGGATTTGAAATCCCTTATATACCCTTCTTTGCTCACTTTGTCGATCTCACCTGTCAGGAACCTTAGGACCATTTCCCTTGACTTTCCGATGCCGCCGTCAAGGTAAACCGCTCCCAGCAAAGCTTCAAAGGAATTTGCGAGGTTGGATTTTCTATCTGCCCCGCCCGTGCGCTTTTCATTCGCCCCCAAGAGGATAAAACTCCCTATCCCCATCCGCTGAGCCACAGAGGCAAGCGTCACGTCAGAGATCACGGATGCCCGTATCTTGGTAAGGTCGCCTTCCTGGCGTTCCGGAAATTTATGGAAAAGATATTCACTGACAACAAGTTTAAGGACCGCGTCGCCTAAAAATTCCAGTCTTTCATTGTCCGATATCTTTTCGCGGGATTCGTAAGCATAGGAGCTGTGGGTAAGTGACTGGTTGAGCAATGCTTTGGAAAGAAAAGTGACTCCTATTTTTTTCTCGAGGTCCAAAAGTTGTTTTTCACGACGCGGTGATATCATTTTATCCTCCCTTGCAAATTGCAAATCGCTCTCCACGTAGTGATCAGCAATGCGCAGGTTTATTTGACAACACATTCTACAGTATGTAGAATAATTTAGCAAGACAGCTAAAGGAGCCGTTTAGTGGGTATATTATCTCCAATAATGAGTTACATCGTAGGCAAGGAAGCCGATTTTCCTTCCCCTTCGACCAAAATAAAGCTGAACAAGGTAATAGGAAGATATAAGCTTATCTTGAGGACTTTCGCTTACAGGTATGACATAGGAGAGATAAAGTTCGGCCTCGCGGACCTTTATATCGGCAGGAACGAGCCGGGTGATTATAAGGAAGCTATGAAGCTGTATAATGACATAATCCAAAAACCGACATCCCCTTTCCTTCTTGCAAGAGCGCTTTCCGGAAAAGCGGAACTGTTCATTTCGGAGAATGATAAGAAAAAGATCGAGGAAGGGATAGAGCTTTCAAGGAGAGCAAAAAAGATATTAGAGGAAGAGGTCGGCAAAGAAGATTTCTTCTACCAGAAAAGCGTGATCGTTGAAGCGGAGCTTTTGACCAAGAAGGGCAAAAAAGAGGACGTGAAGATCGCTGCCAAGCTTTATGAAAGCCTGATAAAGAGCGATCAGACAAATTATTACTTCAGGGCAAGAGCAATGATAGGGATATCCGAACTGAACACTTACACGGCAAAACCAAAAACTCTCAAAAAATACGCCGATCACTGTGATTCTGCCATAGAATTGCTTAGATTCAGACCGCAGGATTATTTTTCCATAAAAGCCAAGATGATCCTGGTAGAAGTCCTTACACAGATAGATTCAAAGAAGAACGTTAACAGGATAATACAGCTTTGCAATCAGGTATTGCTGAACAAATACGCGGACAAAGAAACGATCGCGCGGACAAGGCTGGACAAAGCTGACGTGTCAAAAAAGAATAACGCGGAAAAACTGATCGCAGAAGTAAAGAAGACCGAAGGCCTTCCGGATTACATATACAAAAAAGCTAAATTGATCGAAGCTGACCTGAAGAAAAGGAAGAAGTAAGCCGCTGTGGGAAAAACTATCGCCGAGAAGATCCTTTCAAACCACTCCAAAACAGACGCGCATGCGGGAGATATTGTTGTTGCCAATATTGATTTTTGCCTTGGCCAGGATGGCACCTCCGGTGTGGCTATTGATGTTTTTAACAAGATGGACGTCAAGAAAGTTTTCAACCCATCAAAGATCGCGATAATACTTGATCACAGTTCCCCCTCCCCCAACATCGGGGTATCAACTATCCATAAAAAGATAAGGGGATTTGCAGAAGCGCAAAAGATCAAATTATATGATATCGGCTGCGGCGTTTGCCACCAGCTGGTCCCTGAACAGGGGCATGTTGTTCCGGGAGACCTTGTTATCGGAGCGGATTCACACACCTGCACATACGGCGCGATCAATGCTTTTTCGACCGGGGTCGGATCGACAGATTTCGCGGCGGTAATGGCTTCAGGAAAATTATGGTTCAAAGTGCCTGAATCGATAAAGTTCATCATTAACGGGAAACTGCCAAAGGGTGTTTATTCAAAAGATCTTATACTATATATGATAAAACAACTTAGCGCCGGCGGAGCGACATATCTTTCCACAGAATTCGAAGGAGAAGCGATAGACGCGCTTTCAGTCGATGCAAGGTTCACGATATCAAATATGGCTATCGAATTCGGCGCCAAAGCAGGGCTTATGAAGGCTGATAAAAAGGTAATAGAGTGGGTCAAGAAGCGTTCAAAGAGGATCCCGAAGCCGGTCAAGGCGGACGAGGATGCAAAATATTCTGACGTAAAAGTGTTCGATGCCGCAAAGATAGGTCCGCAGATAGCAAAACCTCACACTGTCGACAATGTTTCTCCGATCGAGGAAGTTGAGGGAACGCCGATACAGCAAGGATTTATCGGGACATGCACGAACGGAAGATTTGAGGACTTTAAGATAGCGGCAAAGATACTTAAAGGGAAGAAGATCCACAGGGATGCAAGGCTTATACTTGCTCCTGCATCAAGGCAGATACTGAAAGAGCTTATCAGAACAGGCATTTATACGACATTATTGGATGCAAATGCGATCTTTGTAGTCCCCGGCTGCGGACCATGTGTCGGTACTCATAACGGCGTGCCGTCTGATGGAGAAAATGTGATATCAACAGCTAACAGGAACTTTAAGGGAAGAATGGGTAATCCTAATGCGTTTATCTATTTAGGCTCTCCCGCTACAGTAGCCGCTTCGGTATTGAATGGGAAGATAACGGATCCAAGGAAATATCTGTAATAGTTTTTATTTCCGCCGTTCCATAAGCTATCTTCCCATACGGTATTTCTAAAATAATTCTTCCTTTATTATCAGCCACCGTCGAAGGCCCACTGTTGCCGACATGAACAGCATACCTGTTATTTTCTACCGCCCGCAGCGCTATAAGCTTGCTGTGTAAATACGGGATGCTTGAGTTGCCAAAAGATGTGTCTGACGAGATTAAACAGAGAATGTTCGCGCCTTCACTGACAAGCTTTCTTGCTACTTCCGGATAAAGCGATTCCAAACAGATCATCACCCCTACCCTGCCCAAACCGGACCTGCTGGAAAGAGTTAAAGTTTTTTTGCCGGATGAATAATCTTCCGTTTCAGAAAACGGGAATATTTTCTGCTTCCTGTATTTCTCCGTTGCATCGCCGTTCTCTTTAAGAATAAAGGCTATATTAAAAATGTTCCCGCCATGTGAATAATCAATATAAGAAGTCCCCAAAAGAAGCTCTGCTCCTTTCGAAGTTATTTTTCCATGTAAATATGATAAGTAAGCATCGTCCTGTAGAATATAATTGCCTGATAATTCCGGCCAAATAACAAGTTTTACATTCTTTTTAAGGGCTTCTTTCGATTGATATATAAGCCTTTGATCGAAGTATTTCTTGAAAAATATCCCTCGTTCCATTAATAAGCGTTCTTTTGGGGATATATTCGGCTGAATAATAGCGATCTTGACTTTAGGGCCATGGTTTTCTTTCCTGTTGAGAGAAATATATCCATAACCAACATTTACTGCGTGAATAATGATCAATGGGATCAGTAAAAATAAGAGCCTATTTCTTCTTAGATAAATTTCAGCAAACACGGCGTTGGTATAGATGATCAGAAAGCCGAGGAAAAATGAACTTAAAATACCCGCGGATTGGATCATTATAGGAAAAGGGACAAGCGCGGTTTCAAGGGGGAACGGGAAGAGAAAAGGCAGCTTTGAAAGTAACTGCTGAGCTGCCACCCAACCTGCCCCGAATAAGAACGGCCTGAACAGATAAGAACACTTTTTTGATAAGTACGCGGAGAACGTGAAGAATAATGCATAAATAATTGCGATCAACATAAACACCAGCACAAGAAAGAAAACCTGCCGGGCATCAAAAATCAATCTTTTAGCGTCTAAAGGTATTAATACGGCAAGTGCAACAGCTTCTGAAAACAGAAGATTCAATAAAAATATTTTTATTCTGGAGAACTTACTGTTAAAAATGAAAAGAGGAATAAAGGAAATGAATATTCCTATGGGAAAGAACACTAGAGGGTTCGGCAGGGAGATCACCGTGCCGATGATCCCCAGCAGAAATAAAAAAGACATCTTTAGTATTTCGGATTTACCGAAATCCCCTGATAACCACCTTCGAACTGCTTTATGAACTTGTCTGTCTTTGTATCCAGTACCAGAAGCCTTGGTTTAGTTGTCGTCCTTCTTAAGAATGCCGGCCCGACTGTCATATACATCTTTCCCGGGCCAACGACAGAGAACATAAGCTGAGAGCGTAAATACAGTTTCCCAATTATCTTATCGGTCTTTACATCGATTATTTCAATAGTGTTCCGGTGTTCCTTGTCGTTCGTATGCAATACATAGATCTTGCCGACCGACTTATCATAGACCAGACTGCGGGCATGAGGAGTTATCTTGATCTTCTTGATAAGCTTGCCTGTAGAAAAAGAATAGACTAATAGTTCGTCATTCGGCTGTAAAATCCCTGCTTTAGTTCGCTTACCCTTAGTAGCTGCAGCAATATATATTTTATCATCGACATTACAGATACCGTCCAGATCCTTATATTTTTTATCCACATCAATGATCTTAACAAGCTTTTTCGTTTTTACATCTATCACATATATGTCGCCTGTATCGGATTTTTCATACAATTCTTCAATTGTATTCACCTTAAATTGATAAAAAGATGCCAGAAAAAGGTACTTTTCCCCGTCGAAGAACATGTTGTTGATATTTGCCTGGATAAGTTCTGGATTATCTTCCTGAAGGAAAATCTTGCCTGTTTTTCTCCCGGTTTCCCGGTCAATAAAAACAACACCGCTTTTCGACCTTGTTCGGTCATTGCCTTTCACCTGCACGATCAGTTCTTTATCCGTCAAGACCATCCGGCTTGGGCCAAATATTTTACCGAGGCGGGCAAAACGTTTTATTTTATCTTTGACCGGATCATAATAATAGATGCCGCGGCCGTACATTTTACCCGAGCGGAGATCCGCAATATAGCATCCGCCTTTTTCATCAACAATGAAGTTATTGAATCCTTTACCCCGCGGCTTGGGGATCTCTCTTACTATCTCATCTTTATTAACGTCGAACTGCACAAAACACGCGGGCTCTCCGGGATTGTACCTCAACACATAAGCATGGTTTACTGTTAAAGCAAGAGAGCCCATATCAAATATAAAAATCAGTTCAATTAATAATATAATTATCTTTCTTATCATTATAGCGTGCTCACATTTGGAGAATAGCAGAAATCTGGCCCCAGAGCGTCCGAATAATATATATCGTCGGGAGAAACACCTATCCAGGCGAACATCGGCGCTCCAAGCGCTTTCTCCTGCAGGTTACTATTAAACGTGCTTGTATTATTAGAATCAAGGGAAATATACGGCTTAAAAGCATGATAAACCAGCTTGGAACAATACATGGAACTCATATCATCCTTATCGCACCACCGGTATAAAAAGTAGGCGCGCTCAAGCATTGTTGAAACAGTAGGGAAATATGGTTTGCCTTTATATACCATTTCTGCGGAATCAAGGGCGTTCATAACTTGGCTATATGTAAGGGTAACAATCTTTTTACATGTATAATAAGTAACATCGCCCCATGTTTCATTTGTTTTGTTCACATCAACTCCGCCAGATGGCGTCGACTCGAACACCTTTTGCTCCGATATACTATCAACTATCGCAACATGATTCCAATTGGAGAACATTTTCACCAGATTATTTGCCGTGCTGTTGCCTCGCGTGAAAATAAGATCGCCCCTGTTCCCGCTTTCTGTCTGAAACCTCTGCCAAGCTGCAACATCGAAGGGGATCTCTACGCTATCATCCCATCCGCCCATAATATAAGCGGTGTCAACTCTATATTTGGATGGATCCAACAAAATAGTAGATGAAACAACCGTGAAATCCGATCCGCATGCTGTAAAAGGAGGGAAGAATCCCAGATTTACCAATGCGTTCAGTGGTTTATTGATATTCGCAAAATAAAAATATTCTACTCGCAAAGCTTCCCTCAGATCCTCAAAAGAATAATACAGCGGCCTTGAATCCAGGCTCCCACCCTTGCCCCCGCCCCCTCCTGCAAATGACGCACATGAGAAAAGCATTAGTAGCATAACAACAATAAAAGTAACATTGAGCCTTTTAAACATCTTTCTCCCCTCCTAGTTTGAAATTGTTTCAGCAAAAACATTCATTTTATCAACCGGTATCTCTATTGAACCTTCCGCGGCAGTGCCGTCGTCGCCAGAAACCACTGTATAAGCAAGTACCAGCGCCTCCAGCGGCGTCATCCCGTCATTACCATCCGAATTCATATTTGGCATCGATTCTTCGATCACGTTCTTCACGATCATCACGATCTCATCGTCTACCCACACACCTTCAGTGCTTCCCAATATATTTATATTGTCCGTAACAGCTCCTATATCAATTGGAATATTCGGTGCACTGATATCTGATAGCACTGACATTCCACCGCTTGTTCTCGCAGCCAATTCCTTATCCGCTATCGTTTTGACGGTATCAGGACTCACAATGGAAACTAAAGATTGTATCGATGCTATAGAGGAGGATTGGTCGACCCTTGAATCAACATAATCAACAAAAGTATTGACCGCTCTTTCCGCGCTCGCCTCGTCGCTTATCTCTCCAAGCTGGCCGTCAAATTCATTGATCATAGGATTATCCGCTATTGACGGGATCGTCTTGGAAGTAGCGACATCTCCCTTTGTGCCGACCCATTCACCGCAGCCGCAAAGAGAAACCATGAACATTAGAATACAAAATAACACTAAAAACTTTCTCATATATTTCACCTCCTTTACCCTTTACTTAGCAATTTCAATGCCAGTCAAATTTATACATAAAAAAGACAAGGGAAGGTCGATCTAAGCTACGATCGCAGGAATATCCGACTTCTATGGGGATTTACATACAAAATATTTCGTGTTAGCATTAAAGCTCCGTGAAAGGGGTAAAAATAGAGTGAAGAAAAGCTTAGTATTGATCGTTCTTATAGTCCTTGCACTATCAATTCCGGCATATTCCTATAGGCCTTTAACTACTGATGATACCGCTACGGTAAGTAAGGATAAATGGAGCCTGGAAACTGGCCTTGAATCCGATACGGACAGGGCATCCAACACAACGAACTCCCTGAATATCGATCTAACATACGGTTATAGTGAGAACATGGACTTAAAGGTTTCTTCATCAATTCAATCCGCAGCCGGATCAAGCGGCGTAGGGTCAACAGCTTTTCAGGCAAAATACAGGTTCACTGAAGAAGATGGGAACATGCCAAGCTTGGGGCTCGAAGGATCCATTGCATTCCCGGCATATACCGGGGGTAATTCCACGATATCCACAACAGGATTGTATACAAAAACACTGGATACGTATGTTTATCACCTGAACTTAGGTTTAAGCGGCAACGGAGACTATACTTCCGTAAATTACGGCGGCGCTTTTGATGTTGTTTTCCATCCGGAAGCAGGCATCAATATCACGATGGAACTTGTAGGCGGAAGCACTAATTCAGGGGCAACACTGGCGGGACATTTGGGCACAAAATGGACGGTAAATGAAGATCTTACGGTCGATGGCGGTATGTCGGTAGGGCTTAACGACAACACATCGAGTGATATAAAGGCCGGATTAACGACTACATTCTAAAAGGAGGGTAAAATGAGAAAGAGTTTGATATTGACCATACTGTTCCTCTTCGCGCTCTCGACAGCTTCGTACGCGCTTCGTCCCCTATCCACAGATAACACAGGAACGACTTACCAGGGGGGATGGAAAGTAGAGACTTGGCTGGATTCTGAAACGCTCAATTCCACCAGCACAAGCAGATTGGGTGTGAAAGGAAAATATGGTCTTACCACGAATTTTGAATTTCAGGGAGCTGTTTCCTATCAGTCTGTAGGTGGTACAAGCGGAAGAGGCCCGATCGATCTGCTCTTAAAATACAGGTTCAATGAAGAATCGGGAACAACTCCGAGTTTCGGTGTCAGGGGCGGCATATCACTTCCTGAAACAGGAGATTCAACTATCACTGTAAGAGCGCTTTTGACCGATACTAAAAAGGACTTTACTTATCATACTAATTTGGGTCTTGCTACCAGCGGCAGCAGGAATGGAATATTCTACGGCGGCGCCCTGGTTTTTCAGCTGAATAATGACCTGAAGGCTATGGGAGAATTATTCGGAAGCGGGTTAACCGAACAGCTGTTCACAAGGATCGGCGGAACATTGAGGATAAAAAGGAATATACATCTTGACGGCGCGATCAAATTGGGGTTAAGTACGAATACGCCAAGCGGTTTCACTATCGGAGTATCTGTTCTAATATAATAACCATCCTATTCAGAAATACAAAGGCCGTATAGTATAAGAATTATACGGCCTTATTTTTGACCGGATATCCGTAATTTCCTGTATGACAAATTTCACTCTAACAAATGCTTGACTCCTCGTGTTACTTATTATAATATTCGTGCTACCGTGAATACATCACAACTTGAAAGGTTCGGCGTATCGATGGAATCGGAGCTCATTGAAAGCTTCGATAAGCTCATAAGTAAAAAAGGATATCCAAACAGGTCCGAAGCGATAAGGGATCTTGTCAGGAACCTGATGGTAGAAGAAGAGACAAAGCTTGGGACAAAAGAGGTGATCGGCACGATCACGATCGTATACAGCCATCATATCCATGACCTGACCGACACACTGAACCATATTCAACATGACTTCCATGACCAGGTGATCTCAACCGTTCACGTACATTTGGATGAACACAATTGCCTGGAAGTTTTAATAGTCAAAGGGAAAGGTAAGGAAATAAAAAAGATCGCCGATAAACTGATCAGCACAAAAGGAGTGAAGCACGGTAAATTAACGATCACAACAACAGGAAAGGATTTAAGATAAAATGAGAAATAATTTAATTCTGGGCCTCTTATTTGTTTTCATATTGTCAACGGTCTCATACGCGGCAAGGCCGCTTGCTACCGAAGATTCAGGAACTGTAAGTGTCGGGGAATGGGAAGTTGAGACAGGTCTTGAATCAGAAATAGACAACACTTCAAGTGTAACAAATACGCTGGGCATTGCATTTAAAACCGGTATTAACGACTCTCTTGATCTTGGGGCCGAGATATCTTCTCCATCCGTTGACGGTGAAGGCGGGCCCGGCACTACAGCGCTAAAAATAAAATACAGGTTTAACGACGAAACTGATACATTGCCAAGTTTCGCCGTCGGAGCAACAGTTGCCGGTCAACCTAATAACCAAGACAGCGTAACAACTATAACGGCTATCGCAACGAAGAATTTAAATGATTTGGCCCTGCATATTAATCTTGGCTCAACTTCCACAGGTAATACAAGTGAAACAGGTTATAGTGGCGCGATAGAATACCCCGTAAACGATATAATAACAGTGGTCGGGGAAATAGTGGGCGCGTCTGCTTCAGGAACATCCCAACTTGATGCCCTTATCGGAGGCAGAATAAGTATTACTGAGAACATGACCATTGATGGCGGATTTAATATTAATATGAGCGACAACAGCCCGGCAAGCAAATATACGATCGGGCTAACAACAATATTATAAGAAGGAGATAAATAAATGCACATACCGAACGGATTATTGGATCCTAAAATTGCAACAGGAAGCGCATTCGCGGCTGCCGCAGTACTTGGTTACTGCATAGCAAAGGTTAAGCAGGCGCTGGTGGCAGCTGTTCCCGAAGCTGTCCTTGCCGGGATCGGGAATGTTACCGCGACCGTAAAAGGCGGGATCGGAAAGGCTGCTGAAAATCATTTTGTAAAGATGGGAGCTATAGGCGCTCTAATATTTGCCGGACAAATGTTCAACTTTCCTGTTGCTGAAGGAACTTCAGGACATTTACTCGGAGGCATAATTGCCGCAGTAGCGCTGGGACCGTTTTCCGGAGCAATAGTGATAGCCGCCGTCCTTTTCGTCCAGTCCATATTCTTTGCCGACGGCGGAATAATGGTCCTTGGCGCGAACATTTTGAACATGGCAATTATCGGTTCTTTTGCATGTTATTACATATATTATAATATCTACAATGCGATGAAGAATAAATATGGGTTTTATTTAAGCGTTGGATTGGCCGCATTCTCATCAGTGCTTATCGCCTCAATAGCCTGCTCGCTTGAGATCGCATGGTCTGGGACTGTCAACCTTGGCATTGTCCTTCCTGCCATGGCTTCTGTTCATGCTGTTATCGGCATATCGGAAGCTTTGATAACCATAATGGCTCTGGAGATATTAAGGTCTTTGAAGTTCGATCTTGAAGGTGAAATAAAGTGAATAAAAAGACGGTCTGGTACGTGATCTTGATCTCAATAATTGTGGCAATCCTAGCATCATATTTTGCTTCTGCATCGCCTGACGGACTTGAAAAAGTAGCTGAAACATTTGGCTTTATTGAAGATGCAAACGGTACTTTTGGATTTTTTAGTGACTATACCCTGTTCACAGGGATAATCGGGCTTTTAATAATATTCGCTACATTCAAAGGAATAGGTCTTTTAATAACCAAAGCATCGCAAAAATAATCCGGCACACAAACCAAATAGAAATTCCCGACCAAAATGTTATAATACTCACATGTACCGCAATAAAAAAGGTTATATCTTTGTTTATCTTGCCATCATTTCATCATTTTTAGCGACAATGATAACTTACAGCCCTTCCAACAGCATCAACAACTTTGCCAGGAATCTTCTGCCGGCAAGGGTCGCCAAACGGTTGAGTTTTATCTTAAGCGAAAATCCAATAGATTTTTCAAGTGTGACGATCGGTCTTATGGGAGTCCTGATAACCTTCGGCCTTTTCGCCGGGATCAGCCTTATATTCATCAGGAGGAATGATGATACTTAAGGGTAAGTCAAGAAAGCTTCCCCAGAACGACGACATAAACACCGATTACATTATATCAGGGCGGTATAAGTTCAAGATACAAGACCCAAATGAACTCGCCAAGCATGTAATGGAAGATCTTGACCCGAATTTCTACTCAAAAGTATCAAAAGGCGACTTTATCGTCGTTGGGAATAACTTCGGATGCGGCTCATCAAGGGAACAGGCCCCGATGGCTATCAAATATGCAGGAATATCCGCGGTACTGGCTAAATCATTCGCCAGGATATTCTACCGCAACTGCTTTAACCTCGGCCTTCCGGCAATCGAATGCGATACAGACGATATATCTGAAAATGACGAGCTGGAAGTTGATCTGGACAAGGGAGAGGTAAGAAATAAGACCAAGAATAAGACCATAAAGATAAAACCGCTTCCAAAAGTAATGCAGACCCTCCTTTCCGACGGCGGCCTCGTGGAGCACTTCAAAAAACACGGCGGGTTCAAGCTGTCCTGATCATATATTTAGCTTTTTAAAGGTAAAAACCTCACAAAATACCGCAATTTAGCCCAAAAAATGACGATATATATAGTAGAGGGGAATCCTGCGGCATTTTGGCCTGCAGATAAACTTATTATGGCAAACATCAATACAGATACGCCCGTCAAGCAGCGCTATGCTTATGAAAGCATGGATGCGAATTATGAGCGGCTCATACTTACCCGTGCAAAGAGAGATCTTGCAAAAGTCGGCTATCACGGAAGAGATAAATTAATAGAAATGGACGAAAACGGCCGGATATCGGACAAGGAAAGGATATTAAACTACATAGATAAAATACCTAAAGATAGATTGACCAGATCGATCATGGAGTTCAGAAAATATCTGCTGCCAACCCCGCCAATGCCAAAGCCTGATAAGACAATGTCTGTGGATGACCCAAAGAACTCGCATAAATATATAAAACAGATACATCAGGAAGAATACGTAGCGACAATAAAGATAGTATTTCCTGACGGCAATTATTATATGGTCACTCCTTTAGATTCTGATACTGTTGATTACCCGTTGCAGATGCTTGAAAGCTCCGTCTGTCCGCAAATTCCTGAGAAATTCTGCTGCATGGACGCTGATAAGTTCTTAAGTATGCACCAAGAATTGAAAAAGACCGGTGAATTTTCTATGCTCCATCGAAAGAAATATGGAAAGCCAAAAAAAGTGTCAGCTGAGAAATTCACGGCATTTTTAAAGGCTTATTCGGCAAAGATACTTCAATACCACCGCGATCAGTACAATGAAATAGGCGCCTGCGTAGCAATATCGTATGGCGTTAAAAAGTTAATGAAGAAAGAGGGTATCAGCTGCGGCATATATCAAGATGTGGTCAGCCCCGCCGGATTCGTGCATTTATATAATATAGTCAACGTTGACGGGATATATTACCGCATGGATTTTACGACAGGGCAGTTCGAAAAAAAGTTCCAGTGGGGAACACAACTTGACCTCGTGATCATGCCGGTCCAGGTAAAGGGTTTTTATGAACAGGAAGCAGCCGTATTTGGATTAACTCATTACACGCCGCTGGAAGCCGGTATAAAATCAGAGGCAAGATTCATGCATGCCATGGAACAATAAGCCATCTTCTTGATTGAAAACCCTCCCCTTTTCCTATAAAATACGTCTGTTTAATTCTAAAGGAGAATAACTTTGACCTACAACATCACTTTGATCCCGGGAGACGGCACAGGGCCGGAGATAATGGAAGCAACGCGGCGCTGCATTGAAGCCACAGGCGTGAAAATTAAGTGGGACGTTGTCGAAGCCGGCGCTGACATTATGGATAAATACGGCACTCCCCTGCCAAAAGAAGTCCTCGATTCGATCCGAAAGAATAAGGTAGCAATAAAAGGCCCCATAACAACCCCAATTGGAACAGGATTCCGAAGCATTAATGTGGCTATCAGAAAAGAACTCGACCTATATGTGTGTCTCCGCCCCTGTAAATCTTATAAGGGAGTGCGTTCAAGATATAAGGATATCAACTTAGTAGTTGTTAGAGAGAATACTGAAGACCTGTACGCAGGCATAGAATTCGAGGAAGGCAAAAAAGAGACAAAAGATATAATATCCGCGATCGAAAAAGGATCAAAAAAGAAGATACGGCCTGATTCCGGGATAAGCATAAAGCCTATTTCCAGGTTCGGAAGTGAACGCATAGTTAAATTCGCTTTTGATTATGCTGTCAAACACAAACGCAAGAAGGTCACGGCAGTGACAAAAGCCAATATCCTGAAATACTCTGACGGCCTCTTTTATGAAGTAGCACGGGAAGTAGCAAAGAAATATGAAGGTAAGGTTGAGTATGAGGAAAGGCTGATCGACAATATGTGCATGCAGCTTGTGCAGAAGCCGGAATTATATGATGTTCTTGTCCTGCCTAATCTGTACGGTGACATAATATCTGACCTGTGTGCCGGCCTTGTCGGAGGACTTGGAGTGGCCCCCGGAGCGAACATAGGGAAGGATATCGCCGTTTTCGAAGCCACTCACGGAAGCGCGCCAAAATACAAAGGTCAGAACAAGGTAAATCCTACCGCAGTGATACTTTCCGGAGTGCTCATGCTTGATTATCTGGGTGAGAAAAAGGCCGCGGAAAAGCTCGAAAGCGCAGTTGCGGCGGTTATAGCAGAAGGTAAAAACGTCACTTACGACATGAAGCCTCATCGTGACGATCCGACAGCGGTCGGAACATCGCAGATGGCTGACGCCATCATAGCAAAAATCAAGTCTTAACCTCATGAGAGCGGTCATTCAAAGAGTAAATTCAGCCTCGGTAGAAGTCGAAGGCAAAGAAATATCAAGAATAGGTAACGGCCTTCTTGTCTTTTTGGGAGTAAAAGAAGGCGACGGCGACAGTGACCTGGATTATATGGCCGAAAAGACTGTTAACTTGAGGATATTCGAGGACCAACAGGGAAAGATGAACTTATCCCCGTTGGATCAAAAAAGTGAGGTGCTTGTCGTTTCACAGTTCACACTTTACGGAGATGTGAGGCGCGGGCGAAGGCCGGACTTTACACATGCGGCAAAACCCGAAAAAGCGAACGCTCTTTATGAAAAGTTCGTTCAGAAATTGAAAGGCTGCGGCCTTAAGGTCGAGGCCGGGCAATTTCAGGCAATGATGAACGTAAAATTGGAGAACGACGGCCCCGTAACGGTAATGCTGGACAGCGAAAAGGTATTTTAATGAAAAGATACGGCATCATAGATCATCCGTCAGATATAGGAATAACCGCAGAGGGAAAAACCATGAAGGAAGCTTTCGCGAATGCTGCCTTCGGCATGTTCAATATCATGTACAACCTATCAAGCGTGAAAAAGAAGGAAAGAGTAAGCGTTAAGGTCAAAGGTGAGGATCCGGAATTCCTTCTGGTGAATTGGCTGAATGAGCTTCTTTATCTTAATGACGCCAGGAATATAGTGTTTTCTGAATTCAAAATCAGGGAAATTAATGATAAAATGCTTAAAGCTGAGGCTTACGGTGAAAAGTTCAATACAGCAAAACATACCGTAAAAACAGGGATAAAAGCGGCAACTTACAATCAACTGGAAGTATCGCAGAATAAAAAGGTCTGCAAAATAAGAGTGATTTTTGACGTATAGGAGGAATATGGCATGGAATACGAAATGATGGTCCGGTTATTGCTTGCGGTGATATTCGGCGGTGCAATAGGATATGTAAGGGAAATTGAGGGGAAAGCGGCCGGGTTCAGGACCCACATGCTTGTCTGCGTAGGCGCCGCGCTTTTCACCATAACTTCTATACTTTTGGCACATTCATATAACGGCGTTGATCCAAGCAGGATAGCTTCATCGGTCGTTATCGGAATAGGTTTTATCGGTGCCGGGACGATATTCAAAGGCGGAGAGGAAGTAAAAGGGCTTACCACTGCCGCATCCATATGGATAGCTTCAGCTATCGGCCTTGCGGTAGGAAGCGGCCTGTACGTGATATCGGCTTTCACGACAATGCTGGCGCTTCTTATCATAAAGGGATTGAACATATTCGAGCAGAAATACATGAAAAAGGGCAGATAGGGAGATAAATGCCGCCATTAGCAACACTGTTCCTTATAATAATAAGCGCAAGCCTGACAAATAACTTCGTACTTATCAGGTTCCTGGGATTATGCCCGTTTGTCGGAGTATCTAATCAGATCGACTCATCCATAGGAATGGGCGGTGCGGTCATATTCGTTATGACGATCGCGTCTTCGATAACCTGGCTCATACAGCACTTCATATTGGTCCCTTTCAAGATCGAATTCCTGCAGACGATCGCATTTATCCTGGTCATCGCGTCCCTTGTACAGTTCCTTGAAATGCTGATAAAAAAGATAAGTCCTACGCTTAAACAGTCTTTGGGCATTTATCTTCCGCTTATCACCACGAATTGCGCGGTTCTTGGTGTTGCCATCTTGAACATAAGAGGAGGCTACACATTTATTGAAAGCGCTGTCTCAGGGTTCGGCGCAGGGCTGGGATTCACACTTGTTCTGGTAGTTATGGCCGGAATAAGGGAGCGGCTTGACCTGGCACCTCTCCCCGCTTCTCTAAAGGGCGCACCGATAACATTTGTTGTCGCAAGCATTCTTTCTATGGCATTCCTCGGGTTCGTGGGATTAATAACATAATGGAAAATCTCAGCATATTCATATCATCAGTGATAAGCCTTGCTGTGATCGGAGCTATCGCCGGAACGGTCCTCGCATACGCCTCCCAAAAATTCAAGGTAGAGGTAGATCCCAGGGTAGAAGAGGTATATGAAGTATTACCAAAGACCAATTGCGGCGCGTGCGGCTATCCGGGATGTCATCCCTTAGCTGAAGCCATGGTAAAAGGACAGGCTGAACCTTCATCCTGCCTCGTTGGTGGAGAAAAAGTGACCGGTGAAGTATGCAAGATACTTGGGACAGGAAGTGTTGCTGTGGCGGAAAAACTTATAGCAAGGCTTTTCTGCGGCGGAGGACACGATAAATGCGGTAAGAAATTCGAATATCACGGCGTAAATAACTGTTCAGCGGCAATATTGGTCGGGGATGGCGACAAACTCTGTAACTATGGATGTTTGGGATACGGCGACTGCGTAAAGGTATGCAAGTTCGATGCGATGGAAATGGGGGAAGACGGCCTGCCCATTATCGATCCAATAAAATGCACCTCATGCGGGCTTTGCATCAAAGAATGCCCGAGAGCTTTGATACAGCTTGTTCCCAAAAAGGCAAAGATCCTTATTAACTGCTCTTCTACTGAAAAGGGGGCAAAGGTAAGGAAAATATGCAAAGTCGGCTGCATCAAGTGCAAACTTTGTGAGAAAAAATGTCCGGTCAAAGTCATCTCCTTTCCGGAAGGACCGCTTGGTCAGGTTCTCCCTGTTGTTGACAACAATAAGTGCGAGGGCATGAAAGAATGTGTAAAGGTCTGTCCCACAAAGACTATAATTGAATTATGAAAAGATCCGCTGCCCTTATCGTTATCTTAATGATCCTTTCGGCTCCCGCGCTTTCACAATTCAAAGCAAGTGAAAGATCGATCTACACCGTCATCTCAAGCACAGCTTACACCGCAGAGAAAAAGGGACTCTATTTCGGATCGGAAGGCATCGCATTCGGTCTTTCAGATCACACACAAACGACTATCTGGGGATTCCTGGGCTATGGATCCGAACAGAACGTGTCGATAGGCGTCGGGCTTGGATTTAAACAAAGCCTCGTCCAGGAAAAGGATGGGATACCAGCCATATCTTTTGATGTTAACTACCGCACAATAGTGAGCCCGGACCAAAACCCTACCCTTCCTGACCTGCTTCAACCTTATAATGTCGGCACATTTAATAACGCTTATTCTTTCGGATTGAGCTTAAGCAAACAGCTGACAGATAAAGTATTTTTTCATTCTGCCGTTAAATTGTATGATTACAATATACCGCCAAACATCAAATTTGACAGCCATTTGATATCTTTTTCCATAGAAAACAGGATGAATGACTGGGTCAGGGATTACGCTGAAGTTAATTACGATATGGTCAACGAAGTCTTAAATATGGGTATTAAGTTTGCTGTTGCACCAACGGATACATTAAGGTTCAGTCTGGGATATATGACGGGTGCCTCCAATAGCGGGCTGACAGCTTCACAGTTCATCTTTGGGGCGGCCATTCAGTTTTAAAAATGGGAAAATTAAATAATATAATCATTATCTTCGGCCCCACGGCGGTCGGTAAGACGGACGTCTCGATCAAACTTGCCAAAAAGCTGAACGGCGAGATAATATCGGCTGATTCAATGCAGGTATACAAAGGAATGGATATCGGCACCGCAAAGCCTGCGAAAGATGAAATGAAGGGTATCCCGCATCATCTGATAGATATCAGGGATCCCAATGAGGCCTGGAGCGTATCGGATTTTATATCAGGATGTAAGAAGCTTACCCAGGAGATCATTGAACGCGGGAAGCTTCCTATAATTGTCGGAGGGACAGGCTTTTATCTTAACGCGCTCATAGAAGGATTTTCTTTCCCTGAACTCAAAGCCAATAAAGAAATAAGAGAACGGTTAAGCGATGAAGCAAAAGATCAGGGGAGCCTGCATCTACATGAAAAGCTGAAAAAGATAGACCCTAAAACAGCGGAGAGGCTCCATCATAATGACACCAAACGCATGATTAGGGCGCTTGAGATATATGAGCTGACCGGGAAGCCGATGTCAGAGCTTGAATCAAAGGGAGATACCCTGCCCTATGAAGTAACCCTTATCGGTCTGAATATGGACAGAAAGGAGCTGTACAAAAAGATAGAAGATCGTGTTGATAAGATGCTAGAAGCAGGACTCATTGAAGAAGTAAAAGGACTACTGGATAAAGGTTATGACAAGCATCTTACATCCATGGAAGCTCTCGGGTACAAGGAAACTATCGATCATATCAGAGGAAAGTACGATCAGAAAGCATATGTTGAGCTCCTGAAGAAGAATACCCGTAATTTCGCGAAAAGGCAGCTTACTTGGTTCAGAAGATTTAAGAACGCGGCATGGTTTGATGTGAATAAGGACTTTTCGATAGATAAAATACTGAAGTCAGTCTCGTAACTCGATCAATACCCCGTCAGGATCCTTGGTAAAGTAGACGAGATTTCCATCTCCCCTGTCAGCAACTATAGTTTCCATGCCCAACTTCTTCAACTTTTCAATGAATTCCTTCCTGTCGCCGACAAAAAGTGCAAAATGGCTGTCAAATTTGATGTTTGGCGGTATATTGTAATCATACAATTTAA
>JBHPDX010000003.1:0-51244 GCA_042577445.1 Candidatus Margulisiibacteriota bacterium
ATCTCTTCAACTTTTATAGCGTCCCACAGCGTTTCCATGATATACCTGCCTAGCTGCCGCAGCCGCATGACCGAAGCCAAAGCCCTGCTGACATCCCGCAGTGTTTTTTCGTAATCGTATCCGGCCTTGAAGAACAGTTTATCAAATATCTTCTGCAAAGCGCCCAATAACGGCTGATAAGCAATGGTGACCACCACCGAGGCAATGAACATGACAAGTAAAGATCCGTAAGCCGGGACCCCTATCGATAATCTTTCTAAAGCAACGATCGCAGAAAAATAGATCCCCATGACCACCATGATCATGGCCGAATATGCCAGCCCTTTTTGGATCACAGCGGCTATATTCCTCAGCCGGTGCGTAGTAATAGAATAAGCCACGAAAGATGTCATAACAACGAAAGAAAAAGGTCCTAACCTGTAAAGCTCCTTGATGCCAAAAAGCGAAGGAAGTACGAGAGTTGTAGCCATCCAGATGGAGCCGGAAATGGCAGCGCCCAGGAACATATAGCCGATCCGAGCCTTCTTAAGGCCATGGGCCGATCTATATTCCACGGCCAGATTATAGAAAGCATACGTCACATATGACAAAAAATAAACAATGAAAAGCGAATATAACGGACCGTATACATATTTAACTCCCCAGGACATCAGCTGCACATCAGATACCATCAGGTCCGTGGGAGAGATCAATAAGAAGACCACTGCGGGAAGGAAAAAGAACACAGAACGGGTAAATGCGGAATACTGGACCTTCTTTAGAAAGACGAACGTAAAGTATAAGAACGTCCCGGGAATGAAAGCCGCGCCTATAAATACTGTCTTACTCCAAAATAATGCGCTATCAACATTAGCGGATACATTGGCGAAGTAGTCACCCAATATCCAGACCGCGACGAAAACAGTGACAGCGGCAAAAGATCTATTCAGGTCGTTCTTCACGTTCCTTGACAGGACAAAGGATCCAAGAAAAACATTAATGACAAAAGATATGAAAAGAACAAGGCTTTTTATATTAAGAAAACTATACTCCACGCTTACACAGCTCCTCTAAATGCAAAAGATCCTCTTTGGTATTTACGCCCAAAACCTCTGTCGCGTCGGCAGCCTTAAAAGCGCAAACAGTCCTGCCCGAAGACTTTAATATACCTATGACATCCGTCAAATAATACTCTTTCTGGGCATTATCGCTTTTCAGCTTCGGCAAAGCATTAAAAAGATCTTGATTGTTGAAGCAATATGTCCCCGTATTGATCTCTTTGACAGCTAATTCGTCCTTGCCGGCATCTTTTTTCTCTATGATCCTGACGAGGCCTCCGCTGCCATCCCGCACGATCCTCCCGTAGGCGCCCGGATCGTCAAGGTCTGCGGTTAAAACCGTGGCGGCTGACCCCATTTTCTCATGGAAAGCCACCAGATCCTTTATTGTTTTTGGCTTGATCAAAGGAACATCCCCATTCAAGACCACTGTTGTTCCGGTAAGATCTTTAAGCAGGGAGCCGACCTGCATGACGGCATGCCCTGTTCCAAGCTGTTCCTTCTGCTCTACAAAGTTAACCTGGTATTTTTCGCAGGCTTCCTTCACTAATTCAGCTTTATATCCGACCACTACATATACATTCCCGCCGGACCCTGCTTTTTGCACAGCTTCAACGACCCATGCGATCAACGGTTTACCGCATATACTATGGTAAACTTTAGGCAGGTCCGAGTTCATTCGGATCCCTTTGCCCGCTGCCAGTATTATTGCTGCCGTATCCGACATTTTTGCCTCTCAAATACCAAATATGAGACGTATTATATAACATTCAAGAAGATTGCACACCCCCTATTCCTTGACATGCCCTTTATAGCCGTGATATATTGCTTTCACAAAGTTATAAGGGGAATGTTAAAGGCTTGAAGCATCATGATTCCAGTAAAAAATATCATAAAAGGCCAGAGATCACGTGATTTTTGGTCTTTTTTGTTTTAAAAGGGTCAAGGAGGTGAATAAGTGACAAAAACATTATATGTAGGCAACATGCTGTGGACGACCAAAGAAGATGAGATCACTGCATCATTCGAAGCCCACGGCGAGGTAATATCTGCAAGGATCGTAACCGACAAAGTAACAGGCAAATCCAAAGGTTTCGGGTTTGTTGAAGTGAACGATGAGGATGCGCCAAAAATGGTAAAGACCATGAACGGCTTTAATCTGGGCGGACGGGAAATAATCGTTAATGAAGCCAGGCCCAAAAGACAAAGCCCATCAACAGGACGGGGTGCTCCTGGCCAACCGGAAGACAATGCATAGCAAAGATCGATCCATTACAGAAAAACTTAAAGGGATGCTGGACGCTCCTAGGTTCGAACATTCCCTCCGGGTCCAGCAATTGTCAATAACGCTGGCAAAACACTATAAAGCAGACCAGGAAAAAGCGAGCATAGCCGGCCTTCTCCATGATTGCGCGCGTTACCTCTCGCCGAACGAATTCATTATAAAAGCCGAAGAACTGGGCCTTCATATTGAGCCTATCATGCGGTTCGAGCCGAAGCTGCTTCACGCGCCGCTCTCCGGATGTTTTGCAAAGACGGATTTCGGCATTGATGATGCTGATGTCATAGCAGCCATTGAAAAGCATACTATCGGCTCCCCTGAAATGACCGTTCTGGAGAAGATAATCTATATTGCCGACCATGTAGAGCCGGAGAGGAACTATCCAGGGGTCGACAAAGCAAGGGATCTCATGAATGAAAATATCGATGAAACTGTATCAATAATAGCCTCATGTATGATAAAATATCTGTTAGAAAAAGAGAAGCCGGTCCATCCGTTGGCTTTGGAAACGAGGAATTACCACTTAAGGAAAGCTAAAAAACTGTGGTGAGTAAAAAATTAAAAAAACAGACAACTGCTCGAAAGCATAATATTCATATGTTCAGGAAAGTGAAGTTGTCAAAACAGGTTGATCCAGCACCCTCACGAGAAACAGCAAAGCACACCGCCTTAAGAGAAAGACCCAGAACGCGCAGAAAAACAGAGAGCATATTACATCAACAACTCAGGTATCGCGACGAAAAACCCAGAAGATCCAGGAAACCTCTATTAATAGCTGCTGTGCTGATATTTTTGATATTGTTCTCCTCAACTTTAGGGGTCGTTATATCGATATCCGCAAAATTCGCGCTCCTTGAAACATTTTTAACAATGATGTCAGCTTCCGGATTCTCCAATGAAACTAACATTATGGTCGTGGGGCTTGATTCTGGACGCAGATACCACAGGGCGGATACAATAATGATCTTGAACGTTGATCCGAACACGCAAAAAGTTTCCGTCGTATCGATCCCAAGAGACACCCTGCTCCGCGTACCCGGCATGGGATTGACCAAAGTGAACCACTCTTTCGTTTACGGCGGCTCAAAGCTCACAAAAAAAGCGCTGGAAGATTTTCTTGACGTAAGGATACCTTTTACCGTATCGATAGATATGGCCGGACTGGCAAATGTTATAGACGCTTTGGGCGGGATCACCGTGGACGTGGAAAAAAGGATGTATTATGTGGACTACGCGGGCGGGCTATACATCAACCTTTACCCCGGCAGGCAGGTTTTGAGCGGAAGAAGGGCGATCGGCTATGTCAGGTTCAGGAATGACGGCAGAGGGGATTTCGGCAGGATATCCCGCCAGCAAAAATTCGTCAAAGCGCTGGCTCAGAAGATAATAACCCACAAAAGCGTGCTTAAGACCCCCAAGCTGATAATGTCCCTCCTTTCAAATATAGACACGAACCTGTCTTCCAGGCAGATCATGGCGATCTCCATGTCCATGAGGCAGGCGCTTGATATAGGGAATATCGAGATGGCCACTATTCCGGGCTCGGGCGTTATGATAGACAAGGTATATTATATGAAACCAAACATGTATGAAACAAGAAGGATCGTGACCAAGCTTCTTAAACCAGGCAAAAGTGCAGGTTATGTGGAAAGCGGCACACAGCTGGGAATGGGAGGAGCATCACAATAAACAAAGTAAAGAAGAAGAAAAAGACCAAACCTCTTTCACCTCATGACCTGGCGACGCAGATAGCAGAACTTGCCGCAGATAAAAAAGCATTGAACACGGAGATCCTTGATGTCTCAAAAATGGCCTCATTCACCGAATACCTGGTAATAACCTGCGGTGAATCCCCCCCGCAATTGAGGGCGATAAGCAAGTCTATTGACGAGGGTCTTTTAAAGACCGGGTTAAAAAAATCTAACTGGGAAGGGAAGCTTGAATCCAACTGGCTGATACTGGACCTGGGTTCTGTTGTGGTACATGTCATGTCGCCGGAAGAAAGACAAAAATACGGCCTTGAAGAGATCTGGGGAAAAACGGCCGTCACCTACCATTTATAAACTTCATAATTGACCTGTTTGTGATATAATATTTTCCTCGTTTGGATTTTGATGGGGCCGTAGTTCAGCTGGGAGAACGCCAGACTGGCAGTCTGGAGGTCAGGGGTTCGATCCCCCTCGGCTCCATTTTCTATTTTTCTTTACCGCGTAGAAGTCAATTTTATCCCATGATCTTTTCAACGGTTTTGACGGCGTCAACGGCCGAACTGGTAATGCCGCCGGCATAGCCGGATCCCTCACCAACCGGATAAAAATTGGGGAAATTAACTGACCGCCGGTCTTGGTCCCGTAATATCCTTACCGGAGAAGAAGTCCTGCTTTCCGGAGCCATAAGAACAGCTTTTTCACAAATAAATAACGGGAATCTATTTCCCCAATATTTAAAGGCGGCAACAAGGCTTTGAGATATAAATTCGGGGAATACTTCCTTTATCTCTACTGAGAATGTGTCCATTTTAAATGAATTTGGGTTGATCTTTACCGACCTGGCCGAATTCAAGAAATCTAACAAATTTTGTGCCGGAGCACGCCAAGAGTCGTAGGCTTTTGATTCGATCATTCTCTGAAATTCTATGCCCGCCAGGGGATGCGACGACCCAAATTTATCCGGAGTAACCGAAGCAACGATCGCCGCGTTAGAGAACGGGCTGCTGCGCTTTGAGTTGCTCATCCCGTTTAAAGCTAACCTCCCATTTTCCGAAGATGCATTCACTATTTCCCCTCCCGGGCACATGCAAAACGAAAATACCCCATTATGCGTTAAAGCATAATCAGCCGGACCAAGATTAGGATGATCTTTATACTTTTCACCGTACTGCATCAAGTTGATCATTTCTGCCGGATGCTCCACTCTTACCCCGACCGCAAATGGTTTTTGCTCGATCTTAATGCCTTTTTCATTAAGCATTTGGAGCGTATCCCGGGCAGAATGTCCGATGGCTAAGACAAGTGTGGACGAAAAACACTTTTGCTGCCCATTGATCTCGACTCCTTTCAAGATACCACTTTCAATTATAAGATCGGTTACTTTTGACCGAAAATGCATCTCCCCACCCGAGCGCACAATAAACTCCCGTATATTTTTAATTATCTTACAGAGCTTGTCAGTTCCCAGATGCGGCCTGTTCGTATAGGCGATTTCGTCCGGCGCCCCGAATTTTATAAATGTATCGAGAATATCCGCCACATAACCCGTTTCTTTGATCCTGGTGGTTAACTTGCCGTCCGAATATGTTCCTGCCCCACCCTCCCCAAATTGAGCATTTGATTCCGGATCTAAAACCCTGCTTTTCTCAAAGTGACGGATATCTTCCATTCTCTGGTCTACTTTTTTGCCTCTCTCGAATATTATCGGCTTGATCCCGTATTTCAAAAATGTTAACGCCGCGAATATTCCCGCCGGGCCTAAACCAATGATCACCGGGCGATCTTTTAACGTGTTCTTGATCTCTCTTTTGCGGGGCTTTTCAGGCACTTGCGGAAGGTTTCTTTTGTTCTTATATTTTTCGGGAACGGTCACAGCCAACAACAAATCATAATAAAACTGCCGTTTATCTCGGGCATCCAGGGACTTTTTTAGGATCTTTAAATTTAAAACATTTGCTTCAGCTATCCCAAGTTTCTTGGATGCCAATGTTTTGTAGGTAGAAAGATCATCTTCTTCCAGCCGGACTTTGATATTGCGGAGTATTAGGTCCATAAGTTAATAATAACAACAGGCAAAGGGGGGCGCAACCTGATTATGTCTTATGTAATATTAGTCAACAAAATAGCCGCAAACAGAACTTCCTTCTTGAAAATCACCAGAAAAGTGATATCATAGTTGGCTGTTTTGCTTTTAAATAATAGGAGGAACAAAAAATGGCAAAGAAATCAAAGAAACCAGTATCCAAAAAATCGACAGGAAATAAATTCGTTTACTTTTTCGGTAACGGAAAGGCGGACGGGAACGGGCAGATGAAAGACCTTCTTGGAGGAAAAGGAGCGAACCTGGCCGAAATGACGAACGCTGGAGTTCCTGTGCCTCCGGGATTCACGATAACCACATCGGTCTGCAATGAATTCAGCAAGAACAACAACAAGGTCCCCACTGTGGTCGAGACACAAATGAGTGAATACGTTAAAAAGCTTGAAAATACGATGGGGGCAAAACTGGGAGAAGTCAGCAATCCTTTACTGGTATCCGTAAGGTCCGGAGCAAAATTCTCCATGCCGGGCATGATGGACACGATCCTCAACCTAGGCTTGAACGATGAGACAGTACAAGGCCTTATAACAAAAACAAAGAACGAGAGGTTCGCGCTGGACTGCTACAGGCGCTTCATACAAATGTTCGGCAACGTGGTCCTTGAAATAGAAAAGAACGAATTCGAGCATCTGATAACCGAAAAAAAAGAAGAAATGAACATTAAACTGGATACAGACCTTACTCCCGGAGCATTAAGAGACCTGATATCAAAGTATAAGAAGGTCGTAAAAGAGCATTCCGGAAAAGATTTCCCGCAGGACCCTAAAAAGCAGCTTGAAATGGCAAGGGATGCAGTATTTAGATCGTGGAACAATCCCCGCGCTATAACCTACAGAAAACTTAACGATATACCCGGGAGCTTAGGGACCGCGGTCAACATACAGACCATGGTCTTCGGTAATATGGGAGATGACTCGGCGACCGGAGTAGGCTTTACGAGAAATCCGGCGAACGGCGAAGACGAATTCTACGGCGAATACCTGACCAACGCCCAGGGAGAAGACGTTGTTGCCGGCGTGCGCACCCCCAACCCTATCAATGAACTTGAGAAAGAAATGTCCACCGTCTATAAACAGCTGAGAACTATAACCAGCAAACTGGAAAAACACTACAGGGATGTGCAGGATTTTGAGTTCACCATCCAAAAAGGCAAGCTATTCATGCTCCAGACAAGAACAGGAAAGCGTACGACTCATGCGGCGATAAAAATAGCTGTAGATATGGTCAAGGAAAAGCTGATCACAAAAAAGGAAGCGATACTAAGAATAGATCCTGCCCAGCTGGATCAACTCCTCCATCCGATCATTGATCCAAAAGCAAAGTTAAAGGTGATCGCAAAGGGGCTTCCGGCATCTCCGGGCGCAGCCTCAGGGATCGCGATATTTACCGCCGATGAAGCGGCAAAAAGAGGGGAAAAAGAGAAGGTTCTCCTCGTCAGGAATGAAACCTGCCCGGATGACATCCATGGAATGAACGCAGCACAGGGAATACTTACCGCCAGAGGCGGGATGACATCCCACGCTGCGGTAGTGGCAAGAGGAATGGGTAAATGCTGCGTCGCAGGCTGCGAAGAAATAAAAGTGAGTGAAGCTAAAAAACAATTCACGTCCGGCAGCACCGTAGTGAAAGAAGGAGATTGGGTATCCCTGAACGGAACGACCGGCGAGGTCATTCTGGGCCAGGTCGCAACGATAGAACCCGAGCTCACCGGGGATTTCAACGAATTTATGAAATGGTCGGATGAATATAGGAAGCTGGGAGTAAGAGCCAACGCAGACGTCCCTCATGACGCAGTAGTCGCAAGGAATTTCGGAGCAGAAGGAATAGGCCTCTGCCGTACAGAACATATGTTCTTCGCGGAAGACAGGCTCCCCTTGATGCAGAAAATGATCCTTGCCAAGAACGAAGCCGACCGCAGGGTTGCTCTGGCAAAACTATTGCCGCTCCAGAAAAGCGACTTTAAGGGCCTCTTCAAAGAAATGAAAGGCTTCCCGGTAACTATCAGACTGCTGGACCCTCCTCTGCACGAATTCCTTCCAAAAAGAGAAGAATTAATGGTAGAAGTCGCCGTAATGAAGGCCAAAGGTGAAGAGGAAGAAAAGATCGCGAAGAAGGAAGCGTTGCTTGCGCGCGTTGAAGAGCTTCATGAGTTCAACCCAATGCTCGGGCACAGAGGATGCAGGCTCGGTATCGCTTATCCTGAGATAACTGAAATGCAGGCGCAGGCAATAATCGAAGCGGCCTGCGAACTTCAAAAAGAAGGCATGAAAATTGTCCCGGAGATAATGATACCGCTTGTCGGCAACGTGAACGAACTTATCTCTCAAAAAGAGATCGTCAACAAGATCGCACATGAAACAATAAAGAGATTAGGCGTCAAGCTTGATTATCTTGTAGGAACAATGATCGAACTTCCAAGGGCTTGTGTGACGGCGGATGAGATAGCCAAGGAAGCGGATTTCTTTTCGTTCGGCACGAACGACCTTACGCAAACAACGCTCGGCTTTAGCCGTGACGACGTTGTTAAGTTCCTGAACTCCTATATAGATAAAGGGATCTTCGAAAAAGACCCATTTACCACAATAGATCAGGATGGCGTAGGTGCATTAGTGGAAATGGGCGTTAAAAAAGGAAGGTCAGTGAATAAAAAGCTTAAAATCGGGATCTGCGGCGAACACGGAGGAGACCCGGCATCCGTTGAATTCTGCGATAAGCTCGATCTCAACTATGTAAGCTGTTCTCCATACAGGATACCGATCGCAAGACTTGCGGCGGCACAGGCGGCAATAAAAGACAAGAAATAACAGCCTGGGCTTGACAAAAGCATTGACAGATTTTTACTGCTTTAACGGCAAGATTTAAGCTTATAGTAAAAACCCCCTTGACAAGGTTTTATCGCTATTATATACTGCCTGCTTTGCAGCATTATAAACCGCTTTGGGAGGCCAAATGAACGTCCGCAGGGAAATAGAAGAAAGAGAAAATAAGTTCCTCTCCCCCTACGCCGCAAAGCCCAAGAACTCTAAAGGGAGAACAAAGCCAGAAAAAGAAGATGAGATAAGGACATGCTTCCAGATCGACAGGGACAGGATACTGCACTGCAAAACTTTCCGGAGATTAAAACATAAAACTCAGGTCTTTTTGTCGCCGGTCGGGGATCATTTCCGCACCAGGCTGACACACACAATAGAAGTATCACAGATAGCCCGGACCATTGCCAAGAGCCTCAATCTAAATGAAGATCTAACGGAAGCGATCGCACTGGGGCACGATCTCGGGCACACGCCTTTCGGGCATGCCGGAGAGGACGTCCTTGATAACATACTTAAAAGAATAGACGGGGCGCCCAAGAAACACTTTCAGCATAATGAGCAAAGCATAAGAGTTGCAGAGGTCCTGGAAAGAGGCGGTAAAGGATTAAATCTGACATGGGAAGTAATAGACGGCATACTGCATCACCCCCAAAAGGATAATCAGCTTCCGGCAACCCTTGAAGGCCAGATCGTAAGATATTCCGATCACATAGCTTATATAAGGCATGATATCGAGGACGCGATACAAGCCGGCGTGATCACCGAAAAAGACCTGCCGGAAAAATACATGAACGTATTGGGGAAGAACATTCTGGATGTAATTATTCCCAGCATCATAAAGAACAGCAAAGAAAAAATTAAAATGGACAAGAAAGTGGAAGACGCGATGAACGGCCTTTATAACTTCCTATATAAGAAGGTCTACACGAGCCCGATCGCAAAAAGCGAAGAAGCTAAGATACCATATCTATTAACCCAGCTGTTCAAATATTATCAGGATAATCCGGACAAGATCCCTGGATACAAAAAGTCATGGAAAGAGGCCGACATGATCCAGAATATCATAGATTTTATCGCGGGCATGACGGACAGATACGCAACGGACAAGTTCACCGAGATATTCGTCCCCAATGAGTGGCATACAAGATAATATGATACTGAACTCTTCAATAGATGAAATTAGAAGCAAAACCGACATCGTAAAAGTGATATCGGAATATGTTTCGTTAAAAAAAAGGGGCAAGAACTATCTCGGCCTCTGCCCTTTCCATTCTGAAAAGACCCCGTCTTTCACGGTGAGCCCCGAAAAAGGCATTTGTCACTGCTTCGGATGCGGTGAAGGCGGGAATGTTTTCGCATTTCTCATGAAGATAGAGAATATCAGCTTTGCCGAATCGGTAGAAATGCTGGGCGAAAAGCTGGGGATCGCGGTCAAGAAAAATATAGACACCGGCAAGACCGCGCTAAAAGATAAATATATGGAGATAATGGACCTTGCCCTTAAGTTTTACAAGAAAAAACTGGATGAAGAGGGGCAGGCCGCATTGGATTACCTGAAAAAAAGAGGGATATCAAAAGAAACAGCGGACAGGTTCATGCTAGGATATGCCCCTGCCCGCTGGGAAGCTTTATATGAATTCCTTTTTAAAAAAGGCGTTTCTCAAAAAGATATGCTGACCGTCGGCCTTACCATGGAAAGGAAGGACGGGACCGGTTATTACGACAGGTTCAGAAATCGGCTGCTCTTCCCTATTTTTAACATGAGAAGCAAGGCGATCGGCTTCAGCGGAAGGACATTGAGCAGTGAAGAAGGGGCTAAATACATCAACTCTCCTGATTCACCGATATACAATAAAGGATATACCCTCTACGGTATCAACCTGGCGAAAGATGCCATAAAAAAAGAGGAATTCGCGATCATGGTAGAGGGCAACGTAGACCTTCTGACCTGCCATCAATCCGGCATAAGGAACGCTGTAGCTCCGCTCGGCACGGCATTTACCAGCCATCAGGCAAAAATGCTGAACAGGTTCACCAAGAATGTGATAATAGTTTTCGATAAAGACTCGGCGGGTTCCGCAGCCACAGCCAGAAGCGCACATATACTACGGGAGAACGATATCAGCGTGTTCATAGCGTCGCTTTCCGGCGGAAAGGACCCTGATGAAGCAATAAGAAAAAGCGGCACCGAAGCATTCATCGAGGACCTGAAGAACGCCAAGCCATGGATGGAATATTACATTGAAATGATACTTCAAAAACACAACATGAAGCTGGTTGAGGAAAAAACAAAGGCAGTAAAAGAACTGGCAAAAGTGCTCGCCGCCGAAAAAGACCCTTTAACCCAAGAAGAATACATAAAACTTATTTCAAAAAAAACACACATGGACCCGGCCACAATAGAGTCGGAAGTAAAAAGGCAGGGCTTCTACTTAAGTAAGCCAAGCTCCGGATCTTCCACATCAAAGCGTACGGTAGAAAAACCGAGCTCCAAAATGCTCAAGGCAGAGGAAACTCTCATCAGGCTTGCAATGGACGACACATCCCTGCTGGAAAAATTCAAAGAACTGATCAATTGGAAGGAGTTCATACTTCCGTCTCACAGACTGGTGGCGGAAATGCTGCAAACCATTGACATGGGATCATCAAAAGAGGCCCTGTCGCACTCCATAATAGAAAATCTACCCGGAGATGAAGAAAAAAAACTTCTCACCCGCATCCTGGTGCAAGAAATACCTTCCGGCAACCGAGAAAAGATGTTGGAGGACTGCGCCAATACCATAAAAGCCCACCACCTCAGGTCGAAGCTGGAGGGCTTAAGAGTTGAAATCGGTAATGCTGAAAAAATAAATGACTTTGAAAAAGTTACCGAACTGCATAAGCAGTTCAACGAATTCAGTCGGCTTTACAGAGAGCTGGGAAAAGCAATATAAGATGAAATTATTAAGTATTTAGGTCGATATATAAACGAATCATAAAGGAGGGATTGTTTTGGTAAGTAAACGGCAAGCATATAATAATCTGAAGACAATGGCGGAAAAAAAGGGGTATTTAACGCCCCAACAGATCCTTTCCATCTATCCGCGGCCGGAAAAGAACATAAACGAAATCGAGGCACTGCTCGCGCGGGGCACAGTGATAACGGAAGAAAAAGAAAAGAAAGTGAAAGTGTCAAAGCGGGCGGGCGCCAACGGCGCCGAAGAGGTGCGGGGCGCGGGTGTTGATGATACCGTTAGAATGTACCTTCGGGAAATAGGTAAATATCCCTTGCTGAAACCGAATGAAGAAATTGACTGCGCGAAGAAGATCCGGCAGGGAAGCGCAAAGGCAAAACACAAGCTTGTTAATTCCAACTTAAGGCTTGTGGTATCTATTGCCAAAAAGTACACCGGACGGGGAATGCTCTTTCTGGACCTTATCCAGGAAGGCAATCTCGGGCTTATCCGTGCAGTTGAAAAGTTCGATCACAGGAAAGGCTACAAATTCTCGACCTATGCCACATGGTGGGTGCGTCAGGCGATAACCAGGTCAATTGCCGACCAGGCGCGGACGATCCGAATACCGGTGCACATGGTCGAAACTATCAACCGCATGCGAAAGATCTCGAGGACCCTCCTTCAAAAGCTCGGCAGAAAGCCGACGGAGGAAGAGATCGCAAGGAGAGCAAGAACGTCGGTAAGCAAGGTCCGGGAGATCATAAAGGTCTCTCAGATACCGCTGTCGCTTGAGATGCCGGTCGGAGATGAGGATTCATCGCGCCTTGGCGACTTTGTTGAGGACGGCGGAGTTCAGGCTCCCGATGAAGTGGTCATGCATGGACTGCTTCGCGAAGACCTGGAAGAGGTCATGGAGTCGCTTACAGACCGTGAAAAGACGGTGCTCAAGCTGCGATTCGGCCTGGATGACGGTCAGCCGCGAACACTTGAAGAAGTGGGTAAGGTTTACAACGTTACCAGGGAGCGAATACGACAGATCGAAGCAAAGGCTCTGCGTAAGCTGAAGCATCCTACGAGAAGCAAGAAGCTGAAAGAGTACTTGAAGTAAATAGCGGTTTATTTGGATCTAAAAGCTGGCTTTCCTTTACTGGGAAGCCAGCTTATTTTTTATCTCGGGGGGGGTAATACTGATGTATCTTGATCCTCCAATATTTCCACACCCACTCTCTCACACCCCTAAACGTCATAATATCTATATCGCGTATCCTCTTCAAAACTCTTCTGATCTTATTGATATCCTTTATCTTCAAGGATTCGAACGCCTTTTGGTTATTCCTTTTGTAAAATGAGATCATAATGTCGGACAATTCTTTATAATTGGCTTTATCCGCTACTTCGGCCAATTTCCATGGAGGCAACCCGTCGATAAGCAATTCGTATCCTGCATTATCAAGCTCCGGAAACATCTCCAAACATCTGCCTGCATTCACGGTAAGCAGGAACTTTGCAATAGAGGCCGGATAAGTGCCCCGCGCAGCGCCAAATAATTGAATAGCATCATTCACACTTATCATTCTGAGCAGTTCATAAGTATTGACCATGCTTAATGAGAAGAACAAGTTAAACCGATTGATAAGTTTCAAGTCTTTAAAGAAATCTCCGCGCTGGTCCATGTTCATGGACTCATAGAAATCGTTGCAGTATCCGTTGTTACCGCTCTTAAATAAAGCAAGAAAAAGCGCAACATGCCCCCTGCGATCGGAAGTTGTAATTAATACTCTTCGCCCGTCAGCATCCAACGACCTATATAAGGACAAGCGTCCGCTATGATAAATAGAATGGAACATGTTGTCCCGGCCTGCCTGCGATAACCCAATGAACAAAGCCGCTCTTTCCTTGGTCTTTAATGCCCAAAATACTGCAAGTCTATCCTTATCGGTCAACCTTCCCCAGGCCCTCTCAAACTCCCACCCTTTTTTTACTGCAATAAAACAGTTAATAGAAGCAATTCTATTATCAGCATTAAATAATATTTTCTTGATCCGGAGGGCTATTGGCGCTATTTGTTTACCTGTTAATCCCTTTTCCTCTAAAATGCTAACACTGTTTCTTACAGAAGGGTTCTCATGATATATGCGTTTAAGCTCTTCAATATCCACTCTTCCCGTAAGAGCGGTGACCACCCTGCGGTCCTTGGCGATATTTGGGCCAAGCACCTCAGCCACACCTTTATTATGGCCGAAGATCAGCCTGTGCGGAATATTGGCTTTTATTGCTGACATGAAATTACTCATAGTTAACTGTATTTCGGCATTTTTGGATGATAATTTCAGTAAATATGAGGCAGAATGAGGGTTATTTTCTCAGGTTTCTCTGGGTAAAGATGCTGTCCGGAAGATCCAGGCCGAATTGGACCTCATCTATGATCATTTCCGTCAGGGAATCCTTGCGAAGAAGGTTACTCATCGTGAAATAAACAGGGTAATACCTTTTGCCATATAATTTGATATTACTTAGGGTCATGAGCTTAAGCTTCTTTCCGGACTTGGCGAAAAGTTCTTCTTTAACCGGCACAAATGTTCCTTTATCGACCCATATCTTTCTTTTATAATATGTGACTTCTTTTACTTTGGCTACAAGCTCGATCACATAGCAGTCATACTTGGTCTTGACCGTTTTCCTGCCTTCCGGATGGGTCAATGTGATCGTTTCTTCGCCAACCAGCTTTGCATTATACTTTTTATCAAGTTCAGAGCTTTCCAGGGCATCTTCGTAGCTGAAATCAGAACCCATCATGGACTGGCGCAACATATGGCCTGCAATCTTAATGATCTTTTCGACCGAGGGCATGTATATCCACATATTATCGTCGATCTTAAGGTATTTAACTCCTTCATCCCGAGCTGGATATGTGAATTCAGAATAAGACTTATCGCGCCCTTTTGAATAAGATATCATCTTTTTTGTCCTTATATCGTCTCTCACATGAATAACCATTCTGCTTTCCATTTTGGCGGAATCATACGTCATGTTATCATCGATCTTATCAAGTATCTGCTGGCCCGTCATTGCAAAAGCAAAGTTAAAAAGTAAAAAGTTAAAACCACAGATCAAAAGCAAAAGACATATGATATATGCGAAGTACGCCTTAGTTTTGACCTTTTCCCTTTGATTTTTGAGTTTCTTGATCATATTGTCCTTAATGCATCAGTTGGTTCCATTTTTGATGCCCTGATCGCCGGCGGGATTGCAGCCACGACCGAAAATAAAATACCCATGCAAAAACCAAAGAAGATTATCCCCCAGCTGAATACGGCACGGTATACATAAGATAGTGGCAGATTGATCGTGCCCATCTGCTCGAATGTCGCCGTAAAATCAATACCCTCAACTGCAAGATAATAAGCTACACCTGAGCCCCAGACCGCGCCGATAAAACTAGCAATGGTCCCGATAAGCAGGGCTTCGAACAGGACCACTCCCATAACCTGACGGTCCTTCATGCCCAATGCTTTCATCATGCCGATCTCTTTGGTCCGCTCCAGTACCGCCATGTACATTGTGTTCAATATAGTAAAGCTGGCAAGAAAAAGGACCAAGAAATATATGCCGCCATAAACATTTTTTGCGATCGTCATATAGAAATACAAGATGCCTTCATCCAGCCAGGCCCTGGCTATATATTGATCCGGATAAGCCTGCTCCAACCCTGTTTGGATCTCTTTAGCCACTCTCGAGGCCATACTCTTATTCTTAACAAAAACAAATATCTCGGTCACCCTGCCATCCAGATCAAGCAGCTGCTGCGCCTTATCCAAGGGCATATAAAAAGTCGTCTTGTCAACGCTCTGAACTCCATAGCTATAGATCCCGACTATTTTCAGGTTCATGGCAGTGATCGAACCATACGCGGTCTGGGTCACAACTGTCAGTGTGTCGCCAAGTTTAAGCCCCAGATCCCGGGCCATCTGGACGCCGATATTCATCTCTTCACGTCCCGCTTTTATCATCCTTCCTTCAACGATCTTCTGATCAAGGTGGGAGATCTTGCTTTCGCTCTCTGGAACTATACCAACACCGAACACCGGTTTATTATTCCCTTTGTATTCCAGCAGAACGCCGAATTTTATCCTGCCCACGGTCAGCGTTACGTTCGGATCCTTTGCAGCCACTTTCTCTACATCTTTATAATCCGCAATATTGGCCTCCAGGGGCAGCATTCTTTCGCGCTTAACATACTCTTTATTGAGAATGCGGACATGACCGTAGTTCAAACGGATCACGTTATCGAACATATCATCCATGACCCCTGTTATAAGGGACCAGAGATAGACCGCTATCATTACCGCGACAGCTATCGACAGCCCGGTCAAAACTGAACGGCGCTTATTGCGAAAAATATTCCTTAAAGCGATCTTGAACATTTATGCTTTCCTCAGTGCCTCGGTCGGCTCCATTTTTGCGGCCACTCGGGCCGGATATATACTGGTCAGGGCGGATATCACGATACCGGCGATAAAAGCGGTCACGATCATGCCCGGATTCCAGACACCGCGCATTACACCTGTAACTCTGTAACCGATATCGCCTATATCTCTCATCAAATAACCCCAGTTGATCCCATATTTAACATAAAATATATTTAATATTATACCGATCAAACAACCTGTGATGCTCCCCAGGACACCGATCATAGCCCCTTCCATCACAAAAAGCTTGATGATCTGTCTGCGCCTCATGCCCATTGCCGCCATCATGCCGATCTCCCGCGTCCGCTCGAACGCCGCCAAAAGGATAGTGTTGCTGATGCCGATCAAAGCAATAACGAAAATGCTGAACAATATAAATGAAGTCCCTCCGCGTTTTGCCTGGGCAATGGCGATCACGTCCGCTGCAAGGTCCTTCCAGGTGGCAACTTCAAGACCGGGAACCTCACCCGCCAGCCTGTCACGGAATGCCTGGACCATGGCAGGATCTTTAAGTTTAATATCTATTTCGGTTACACCCTTACCCATATCCAATGACTCCTGCCCAAGTCCTAGCGGTATTACAACTGCGGCCCAATCGATCTTGGGATCTTCGGTCCTGAGTATGCCTTTAATGCGCAGGTCGATAGCCTGATATGTATCATATTTGGTCCGTGTAAGTATGGTCATATAATCCCCCACATCCACCCCAAAATCATCTGCCAGTCCTTCTCCCAGGAGCATGGCCTCTTCATTGCCTTTTAAGAACTCGCCTTTATGCAGGGCTTGTTGTAAAAGAAAAACAGACTGGTCATCATTTGGATTGACCGCTATCCCCACGGCCGCATATTGGTCAATACCATCCGAGAGCATGACGCGGAAATTAATTCGTGAAGTTACGCCGGCAACATCCGGATCCATTGCGACTTTCTTAATGATGGAAGCCGGATCATCGATCGATTTGTCCAGAGGGAGATTCTCTTCGTCTTCGCGATAGTCCCGGTCAAATATCTTGATATGGCCTGTCTCGTAATTAATGATCCTATCAAATGAATCCTGGTCAATGCCGGTAAGCATCGAGTCCACTATAATGAGCAACGCCAGTCCCAGGGCGATCGCCAGGAATGTCAGGAAAGTCCTGGTAAAATGCCTGAATATATTCCTAAATGCCAGCCGAATATACAATTATTAATCCCTCTCGTCTGATTGTATTTGACCGTCATGTACCTTGACCAAACGACGAGCATAATCCATGACCATCGGATCATGGGTTGAGAAAATAAATGTGGTCTTGGTCTTCTTGTTTATCTTCTCCATCAATTTAAGGATATCTTCGCCTGTTTTTGAGTCAAGATTTGCTGTTGGCTCGTCGGCAAGAACGACTTTTGGACCTTTAACAAGAGCCCTGGCTATTGCGACCCTTTGCTGCTGGCCTCCGCTTATCTCGCCAGGCTTTCTACCTGCAAGATCATCTATAGCGACATCTTTAAGCGCTTTCATGACAAGCTCTTTTCTTTCTTTTTGATCATGCTTCTTAAGAAGGATCAGGGGAAATTCAACGTTCTCGAATGCAGTGAAAACCGGGATAAGATTAAAGGTCTGGAAAACAAAGCCAAGATTAAAATTTCTGACATCGGCAAGCTGATTTGGGGACATTTTGGAGATATCTGAGTCGCCGACAAATACTCTCCCTGATGTTGGCCTATCCAGACAGCCGAAGAGGTTAAGCATTGTGGTTTTCCCTGAACCGGAAGGGCCTGCTATTGAGAGGAAATCCCCTTCTTCAACTGAAAGCGTTACACCTCGTAGAGCCGGAACCTCGATCTTTCCAACTTTGTAGATTTTGGTAGCTTTTTCCATGCGGACAATAGGCATTATTTATTCCCCCTTTAATCGGTTCACACAGAAGATGGTAGCCCCAACGGGATTCGAACCCGTGCTGCCGGCTTGAAAAGCCGGTGTCCTAGGCCTCTAGACGATGGGGCCATATCGCATTCAGATTATCAAAATACTGGGTTATTTTCAATAAAAACTTGCCAGCCGTAGTCCTGGTTATGGACAAAGGCTGGTCGGAGCGGCGGGATTCGAACCCACGGCCTCCTGCTCCCGAAGCAGGCGCTCTACCAAGCTGAGCCACGCTCCGCTCTGCACTCCAAATAAAAATGGGCCCAGTAGGATTCGAACCTACAACCAATCGGTTATGAGCCGATTGCTCTACCATTGAGCTATGGGCCCTCGCTTATTTGTCCTCAGGCCACTGTTCCATATCCGGACCGAATTTCTTCTTCTTTTCAAGCAGTTTTGACCGGAACTTACTCACGCTTTCGGAAAGATTGGAAAGCGTACCTGTAAATTCCTCAACTTTTTTGAGCAAAGTATCAACATCGTTCAGGTTTTCTTCTCCCATATACAATCACCGCCTAAATATGACAGGGCTTGATTATAGCAAAAATACTTTTTAAATCCAACTTCGAGTTATCCGCTTGAAGAATGGCGATTTTATAGGTAAAATCAGGGAGTTTTTCACTGCAATGGGCGGTTATTTCAGCGGTAGAAGGCTTCCCTTACAAGGAAGAGGTCACTGGTTCGAATCCAGTACCGCCCACCATATACCCATCAACTAAGGCCTGTTCTTGAACAATTGGATCCCAAGTTTAATGCCTATGATCACAAGAACAATTGATATAACTATTATATAGTCTTTTACAAAGTTTGGAAAATAAGCTCCAATTATCACGCCTATAAGAAGGGCTCCTGTTTTTAAGAATTGCGCGTCCATAAAGTTCATATGCTTTAAATTATTCTCAAGCCATTTGATCAGGTACATATTTCCACCTCCGAGTTAGACCGCTCCCCTCTCGTTCAACAGCCAATTGGCCATCTTCATGCCGTGGTCGCCGATACGCTCAAGGTTGCTTATGATCTCAACAAATACGATCCCCGCCGCTGAATCACATTGTCCGTTCTTAAGCCGCCTTATATGGTCGGCCCTGAATTTCACTTTGTAAACATCAACTTTAGCTTCACTTTCAAGTACCTTTTTGGCCAGATCATAATCTCTCTTCTCAAAAGCCTCAACGCTGTTCTTGCACATCGCGCTCACTTCCTCATACATGGTCTTTAATTCTTTCTCGCCTTCTTCAGAAAACTTAACCTTTTCATCTATTTTTGCCTGGGCAAGCAGGACAATGTTCTCCGCGTAATCGCCTATTTTCTCGATGTCATTAACCAGGTGCATCAAGCTTGAGCTCTTGATCGAATCCTCTTTGGTCAGTTCCTTTTCTTCCAGGTTAACAAGGAACTCAATGATCTCTTTTTGCAGCTCATCCAGTACCGATTCCCTGTCCAGGACCCTTCTTAATTTGAACTTCTTTTTATCAAAAAATCCCGCCATCGAATAATCTATCATCTCGTTCGCGATCCTGGCCATTCGGATCGTCTCCATGCGCGCCTGTTCAAAAGCAATTGAAGGGACTTCGAGCATCCTTGGGTCTATATGCTTTGCCCCATGCTCAACAACTTCTTCCTCTCCCCTCACGACCATCTTTGAAAGTTTTGCGACTATCCCTATCAATGGAATGAACAAGAACATGTCGATCACATTGAACAATGTATGTGAATTAGCTACATGACGCTCAATATTCTGTCCTAATGCCGCATTCCCGGGTGTTATAAAATCCACAAGTTTTAAAAATATAGGAACGCCGTCGATCTGTACGAAAAATAGCGCCATCATATAGCTGGCGCCAATTACTTTTATTATAGTATGCGCGATAGCGACCCTTCTGGCAGAAAGATTTGTCCCTATGCTGGCAATAACAGCCGTTATAGTAGTCCCAATATTGTCGCCTAAAATAATCGGAAAAGCCCCATAGAAATCTATTAACCCTGCACCTGCCAACGCCATAGTTATACCTACCGTGGCGCTGCTGCTTTGAACGACTAACGTGATCAATGTGCCGGCTAAAAGGCCGAGGAAAGGATTTTTACTGAACAATACAAAGTAATTTTGGATGGCTTCGCTTTCCTTTAAGAAGGAGAAAGTGCCTTTCATGATAGACATTCCATAAAAGAGCAGCCCAAAACCAAGCAAGACCTGGCCTGCTGTTTTCCACTTTTTACCCTTGGCAAAGAGATATAACGGCGTGCCTATGCCGATAGCAGGGAGGGCATATTTATGTATCTGGAAAGCGATCAATTGTCCGGTTATTGTGGTTCCAACGGCGGTCCCTAATATAACCGATATCGCCTGCTGCAAATTCATTAACCCCGCGTTTACGAATCCTACAAGCATAACGGTTGTTGTGCTGCTGCTTTGTATGACAGCTGTAACAGTGAGGCCGGCTATTATTCCTTTAGCGGGATTACTGGTCAATGCCTGGAGAATTTTTCGAAGCCGTCCGCCGGCGTAATTCTGGAGGCCATCGGACATGAACTTCATGCCGATTATGAACATTCCAAGTCCGCCGATTATGCCGAAAATAACTGATTGCACGTTCATCTAAGACCTCTTAAAAAGTAAAAAAGCACTTCCCTTATCAAGTAAGGAAAAGTGCCTTTTGCCAACATTTCGCAACTTCTGCATCTATCTCCGCACAACTGTTTTTAATTCCACCGATTTGAATTCTACTGGATTTTCTGTTAACATTCAATACGTTTTTGAATATAAGATTGTGTATATTTATTAGCTGGATCAAAAAGATCGCAATTAGTATTTTCAAGGGCGCCTAGTTCAGTGGTAGAATGCTTCCCTCACACGGAAGAGGTCGTTGGTTCGATCCCAACGGCGCCCACCATTTAAATAACTTCAGTTATGTTAAGGTTTTAAGTAGCCATCCAGACTGAGAAAGGATGGCTTTTATTTTTTAGCATGAAAGCAACAAAAATAACACCATTATCTATCTACGAATCGATCACGGATAAGGAATATTCATTTCTGCTCGAAAGTCCGAATGCGGACAATAAGTTGGAAAGATATTCTTTTATCGGCTTTGATCCAGCATGCATCATCGAAAGCCGCGGTCATCAAACAGCGATAAAAGAGAACGGTAAAACAAGGACAGTCAGCGGAGATCCGTTTGAGATATTAAAAGATATCTTGAATAAACATCAATACCTGAAAAAACACACGAATTTGAGATTCCCCGGCGGTGCTATTGGATATGTAAGCTACGATGCCGGCAGATTCATCGAGAAACTTCCTAATATCGCAAAAGATGACCTTGAGCTCCCGGATATGCTGTTCATCATCCCTAAAGAACTGATAATTTTCGATCATGGATCAGATAAGATAACAGCAACATCAGAAAAAGGAAGGCAGCTGATCGAAGAAGCTCAAACCAAATCAACCCTCTCAACCATCCCAACCAAAAAAACCTTTAAACCCAACATATCCAAGAGAGATTTCAAGAAGATCGTAAGTAAGGCAAAAGAATACATCAAGAACGGCGATATTTATCAGGTGAACCTTTCACAAAGACTAGAAACTGATGTCAGATCCGATCCTTTTCATATATATAAGACGCTGAGGAATGTTAACCCCTCCCCTTTTGCATCTTATTTAAATTTCGGAGATCTAAAGCTCATAAGCTGTTCCCCTGAAAGACAGATACTTCTTGAGAACGGCATCGCAGAGACCCGCCCCATCGCAGGGACAAGACCGAGAGGAAAAAATGAGGATCAGGATGACAAGCTTACAGGTGAATTACTGCTGAATGAAAAGGAAAGAGCCGAGCATATTATGCTGGTTGATCTTGAACGGAATGATATCGGTCGCGTTTGCGAATACGGCAGCGTTCATGCAGACGAATTAATGGTTGTCGAGAAATATTCCCATGTTATGCATATTGTTTCAAATGTAAAAGGGAAAATAAGAAAAGATAAAGACCAATTCGATCTGTTCAAAGCTTGTTTCCCGGGAGGAACGATCACAGGCTGCCCTAAGATAAGATCGATGGAGATAATTGAGGAGCTGGAACCGGTGAAACGCGGGCCCTATACCGGAACGATCGGATACTTTGGATTTAACGGCAACATGGACATGAGCATCACCATCAGAACGATAGTTTTGAAGGATAAGAAAGCTTACGTCCAGGTCGGCGCAGGTATAGTGTTTGATTCCCAGCCTGAATTTGAGTATTATGAAACCCTGCATAAAGCACAGGCGATGTTGAAAGCGATAGAAATAGCTGAAGGAAGCAGTAAATGACCATATACATCAACGGCAAATATGTTCAAAAAGAAAAAGCAAAGATAAGCGTCTTTGACCGGGGACTCCTCTACGGCGACGGCCTGTTCGAATCGATCAGGACCTATGGGGGCAAGCCTCTTATGCTAGATGAACACCTGGACAGACTTTATGAAGCGGCTAAGACTATTTATCTGCAGATAGGAATATCAAAGAAAGCTCTTGCGCAAGCCGTACTTAAAACAATAAAGATCAACAGGTTCAAAGAAAGTTATATAAAGGTAATGGTCACAAGAGGCGTTTCCAGGACCCACGGATTGGACATTAAGAATGTTAAGGGTAAACCGACAATAATAATCATCGTGGACGAACTAAAAGAATGCCCACCGACCGTTTATTCTAAAGGCTGGAAAGCCATAATAACCAGCATCAAGAGAGAGGATACGCTGGCGAACATAAAATCGCTCAACTATATCAACAATATAGAGGCAAAGATCGAGGCAAATAAACGTAAAGCTAATGAAGCATTTATGCTGACAGCTGATGGATATTTAAGCGAGGGCACAACAAGTAATCTCTTTTTCGTTAAGGGTAAAACTCTTTACACTCCCTCTCTTAGAACAGGTATATTAGAGGGGCTGACAAGAGGCGTCGTTATAAAATCAGCAAAAAAGCTAAAAATTAAGGTTGTGGAAGGCTTTTTCAAGAAAGAAAAGCTGTATAAGGCGGATGAATGCTTTGTTACATCATCCGGTCCTGGTATCATCCCCATTGTGAAGGTCGACGGCAGAAAAATAGGGAGAGGAAAGCCGGGCGTAATGACAATAATACTCATGGCGGCATATAAAGATGAAAAAACAAGCTTATAAGATAATAACATTTATTCCTCAGACCCATCTTGAACAGATAAGGATCGCTATCTGCGATGCTGGAGCAGGAAAGATAGGGAAATATGACTCCTGCACCTTTATGAGCTCCGGGATCGGCTCTTACAGACCTTTAAAAGGCAGTAAGCCATACGAGGGAGAAGAAAATAAGCTGCAGCGATCGGGAGAAGCCAAGCTGGAAACATTTGTGGATAAGAAAAATCTGGAAAAAGTCATCAAAACAATAAGAAAATTCCATCCATACGAAGAGCCGCTTATCGAAGTATACAATGTAACGTTAAGGTAGCTGGATACGAAGCTTGCCTGTCTTAGGATTCTTCCTCACATTAACATTGACCCGATAGACCTTTTTAAGATTCTCATGCGTAAGAATATCTTTAGGCCAGCCGAAAGCGACGACCTCTCCTTTATTGTTCAAAAGCATTACCTTTCTGCAGAATCTGGAAGCCATGTTCAGATCATGGAAAGTGGCGATGATGCATTTATCCTGACGAAGCTTCCGGAGCATGCGCAATATCCTGAGCTTGAAGCGAAGGTCTAAATGCGAGATCGGCTCATCCAGGATCATTACTTTCGAGTTCTGCGCCAAAGCTCTCGCAATTGCAACCCTTCTAAATTCACCGCCGGAAAGATTTGAGACAGGAATATCTTTTAATTCTCCTATTCTCAATTGCTCAATTGCTTTATCAACCACCTTGTAATCTTTTCCGCTCTCAAAAGCGAACCTTTTAATATGCGGTATCCTTCCAAGCATGACGGTATCTTCCACCGTGAATCCGTCGATCGGCTCCATTAACTGCGGCACAAAAGAAACTTTTTTGGCCAGGTCGCCGCGCCTTATTTTTTGAACATCTTTCCCGCGTATCTTAACGAATCCGCCGTGAACTGTTATAAGGCCAAGAAGGGCTTTAAGAAGCGTAGTTTTTCCGCATCCGTTAGGCCCTACTATGCCGATAAAATCGCCGACTTCCGCCTCAAACGAGACATCTTTAACTATTACTTTTTCGTCATATCCCGCGCTTAAGGATTCAACGGTTATCATCTACCGAACCTCCTGCGCCTCAATATATATAGAAAGAACGGTGCGCCGACAACTGCCATTACCATGCCGATTGGAAGCTCGGCCGGCATGAAAGCGACCTTTGCGACTATGTCAGCAAATAAAAGTATTACCATTCCGGTCAGAATAGAAACGATCATGAGCACCCTATGGTTCGGCCCCACAATAAGCCTTACAATATGCGGAACTATCAATCCGGCAAAGCCGATTATCCCGCAGATGGAAACCGCAGCTGCCGTCATGAATGATGCTATCCCAAGGAGAAATACCTTGACCCATTCAACCTCAACTCCCAAAGTCTTCGCCATGTCCTCGCCAAGCAGGAGTGCATTCAGGTCTTTTGAATAAAAGAAAGCAATAAATACCCCTACTACAACATACGGGATCATCGTATAAACACCTGTCCACGAAGCGTCCGCAAGACTTCCAAGCAGCCAGAAATAAAGTGTCTGCATATTCCCTGTCAGAAGCACTACGAACACCAGAACAGCTGTTGCGAATGCGGAAACCGCAACGCCGGCAAGAATAAGCGCCTCGGGAGAAGCCCTCCCGCCAAAATTAGCAAGGCGGTAGACCACGAGCACTGCAAGTAAAGCAAATAAGAATGAAAGAAGCGGGGTCAGCTCCATCCCGTAAAACACTATGTTCAATCCAAGGATGATAGCTATGGCCGCACCTACAGCCCCGCCGGCGGAAACCCCCATAATATAAGGATCAGCCAGAGGATTCCTCAGAAGACCTTGAAGGATAACGCCTGATACAGCAAGCGCTGCTCCGACAAGAAGGGCAAGCAGGGTTCGCGGAAGTCTTATATTCCACACGATAGTCGAAGCAGTTGAGCTGTCCGGTTGGATCAAAAGATTTAATACTTTTACGACGCCTATCCTGGCAGGGCCGACAGCAAGAGAAATGGAAACAAGGATAACAAGTGAAGCGAGCAAGAGAGAAATTAACGGCAGCTGGTTCCTAACTTTTTTCATCCACTACCTCCGTTGTAGGGATATTATAAACGAAATCATATATCTTGTTCAAGGCCGTAACCAGCCTCGGCCCGGGCCTTGATATTACGTCGGGATCAATGATCAGAACTTTTTTTGTGATGCCCGCGGAGGTATGCTTATACTTATGGTCCTTATAGACGTCTTCCGGTTTTTTATATATATCTTCGGTGGTGATTATGATATCCGGATTGAACTTGAATATTTGTTCCTTTCCAAGTTTCGGGTATTTCACTTTTCCTTCTATCACGTTCTTCACGCCGATCGTTCTAAGCATGTCATCAATAAAAGTATTTTTCCCGACGGCAACGACCGGCCTCTTGGATATAATGACCAGCGCCGTAGTTAGCTTGAATTTTTCGATCACTTCCTCTGTCCCCACCATAATTGTCCTCTGCGTGAATTTTCTGGACTGGACTTCTTTCCAGAGGATCTTGCGTTTCATCCACTCTGTCCTGCTGTACGCTGCATGATAGTTCGCTGTGATAATGCCAAGCTTTTCATACGCCTTAAAAAGAGCTTCTATAGTAGTGGGATTAATAACAAAAACGGGGAGCTCATGTTTTCTGAATTTCTGTATATCCTTTTTCTGCGCATCGCCATCCATCACAATAAGGTCTGCCTCAAGGGAAATTATTTTTTCCAGGTTCATCCGCATGCCGCCTATCTTTTCTATCTCTTTTGCGTCATCGGGATAGTCGCAAAACTTTGTTACGCCGATTATCTTTTCGCCTAATTTCATCGAGAAGAGCATTTCGGTTATGCCGGGCATAGTTGATATTATCTTTTCCGGTTTCTTTTTCATCTTGAACTGGTATCCGGAATCGTCTTCCACTACAACAGGATAGATCACCCTATTGAATCTGGAAGCTATCGCTGATGTTGGGAATATTAACAACAGCGCCAACATTATTGCAAATAGTAACAGCCTGTTCCTTAACATACGGGCTCCTTTAAAAAATCGAGGTAATCCTTATTTGAGTTATTCACCAGTATTATAGCACCCTGCGCACATTTAAGTCTTCTGGATAGATGCATGCACTTGCACTTCAAAAGGAAATAAATATTCTTGCCCTGATCCTCTATCGTCTCAAAATTCCCCTGCCCTTTCGCGATCACCATGTCGGCTTCCTGATAAACTTTTTTGAATTCATCCGTCGTTTTAGATAGAACTGTCCCCGCCGTATCGGAGCCGCTCTCAATAACATCCGCCATTTTGGTCATCTCAACGGATTCAGCATCTTCTAACAATGAATCATTTAAAATGGGCTTACTTTTTACCGCAAAGATCACTTTTTTACCCATCTTCCCTATTTCACTTACCAGAAGTTTATCAAAAACGATCTCTCCGGCATTATCTCCGATGTAGAGGATCTTCTTTGACCTCGACAGGTCCTTTTTGAACTTTTCATAATCATTTATCATGAACTCCTGATCGAAGACCTCATTGATCGTCGCATTTACATCAAAGGTTTGATGCGCACCATAATCTATAACATTCCCCGCTATTGAAAGTTTTATGGCCGTAAGAAGCGGATCATCCGACTTCCGTACGATTGTCTCAAGTTCAGGGTATATGGACATGGCGAATTTATTGTCCTTCTCCTTGATATCCTTATAAAAATCCCTTATGCCGGTTAATTTCGAAACGGCATGATGAACGAGCGTAGTAGCTTCAGGCGGGGTCATGGAGGTCACATCCGCACCCTTCAATATCCTAGAGGCCTCATCAATAATAGCCTTCTTTTTGCCTTCATCGCGGGCAAAAAGCCTGCTTCCGATCTCCTCCACCTGCCTAAGTATGCAGGGCACGCATTCCTTAAAACTTTTCATAGCATTCAAAACTAACAAAATAAAGGGATAAAAGCAAGGCAAATTTACTGAAATTAAAGCAAAAATATGACGATTAAATAATATAGGGGGATATTATGGGTTTTCAGGGTGTTAGTCAGCTTCAAACTTTATTTTTAACCGCCAGACAGACTGGTGCGCATTTTTCTTTTGGGAATAACGCCCTTCCACGCTTTAATGACTTTACAAAAGTACAGTCCCTTACTTTTTTAAAAAGTACTCCGCTGGCCTCATCGATTTTTGAAAAAGCATCAATAACCCTAAGTAAGATCCAGCAGAAAAACCTGGGAGGGCCGTTCCCCGCCTCCTTCAACCTGGATATGGAAAAATTGACCCTGGTATCTTTAGATAAGCAGGAAATACCGCGCGAAAGGATAAATACTTTTATAAATGATATGGACCACGATAGAGCGGTAAGGTTTCTAAGAAAATTGGGCGCCTTGCAAAAGAATTATAAAAACCCAATAATAAACTTTTTAGGCAAGCGCTTCATGAGCTGGATGCCAAGCGATATAGGCAGATTCATGGATAAATATTTCGAGGAGCTTATCTGCAACACAAGAAGGGGCGAAGTGTCCATACTGTTCAACAGGATAGATATAAAGGGGTCTGCAAGTCTGACAGAAGCGGTTAAAAAACATAAACTGGAAACGGACGGGCGTATATTACACTTATTCATGGTGGCATTAGAAGCGGTTGCAGATGTGGCCCCCTATGATCTTGGGGTATCTTACAAGCTTAATCTCGCAAGGCTTACGCCTTTATGGCTGACAAAGCAGAATATAAATATCGATGAAGTCGACGAAACTATTGAAAGTTCAGATCACGACAGAATGATCAAATTCCTGGAAAAGATCAGGGCGCTGCGAATCAAATCAATAAGAGAACCTGTCAAAAGAAAGAAACAAATGGAACTCTTCTCGAAAGACTAAAGAAGGAAGCCTACTTTATCCCCAGTGATTTCAGCATATCGCTGGAAGCTATTATCTTACGGGGCTTATTGTCATTCTCAAGCGCGGAAACGATACCAGCAGCTTCCATCTCATCCATTAATCTCGCGGCGCGGTTATAGCCTATTCTAAGCCTTCTCTGCAGATGCGATGTTGAAGCCTGTCCGCTGCCGATTATTATCTTTACGGCTTCGGCAAAAAGGTCATCCCTGTTCCCTCCGTCGCCATTGCCTCCGCCTCCCGCCTCAACCATGGCTTCTAAGTCCATGATCTCTTCTGAATACTCGGGCTGGGCCTGATTTTTTATGAATTCCGTCACTTTTTCGATCTCGTCATCAGACACGAATGCACCCTGCAACCTTGTAGGCTTCATCGCGCCGACAGGATGATAAAGCATGTCGCCGCGGCCGAGAAGCTTTTCCGCGCCAGACATATCAAGGATAACGCGGGAGTCAACCTGCGTCGCCACTGCAAAAGCTATCCTTGACGGGATATTCGCCTTGATCAAACCCGTGATTACATCGACCGAAGGCCTCTGCGTTGCTACAACAAGATGTATCCCGGTAGCTCTTGCCAGCTGCGCTATCCTGCATATGGTCGTTTCAACTTCATTTGCAGCCACCATCATAAGGTCCGCAAGTTCGTCTATGATCACGATAATATACGGCATTCTTTCATGGGCATATTCTTCCGTTTCAAACTTTCTCGAAGCGGGCTGAGCTTTACCCTGGTCGATCTTTTTATTGAACGCCGTAATATTCCTTACTCCTGCGGCATAGAAGGTCTTATACCTTCTGTCCATCTCCTTGATAACCCAGCCCTTAAGCATTTGCGCTGCTTTTTTGGGATCTGTGACAACAGGAGCAAGTAAATGGGGTATATCGTTATAATGAGTGAACTCAACCATCTTGGGATCGATCATAAGGAACTTGACCTCATCAGGCCTTGCCCGGAGCAGCAGGCTCATAAGAAGCGAGTTGATACAGACGCTCTTACCGGATCCTGTGGTACCAGCGATAAGAAGGTGAGGCATTTTTGACAGGTCGCCGAAAACAGGAGATCCGGAAAGGTTCTTTCCCAGACCAATAAATAACTTGGAGGCATTAGTATCGAATTCTTTCGTATGGGCGATCTCCCCGAGTTTTACGGCAAGCGTTGCAGGATTGGGAACTTCTATTCCGACGGCCGCCTTGCCCGGAATAGGCGCCTCAATCCTGACCCCCTGGGAAGCAAGCCCGAGGGAAATATCATCAGCGAGGTTCGCGATCTTGCTGACCTTGACGCCCGGATCAGGCTGGACCTCATACCTGGTCACCGCCGGCCCCTGGTGCACCGCAACGACCTTTGCCCCAACGCCGAAAGATTTGAGCGTCTCTTCAAGAGCTTTCTTCCTTATTTCCACTGTTTCCTTCAGCTTTTCAGCTCTCTGCTTTTCACGCTCCGTCGGCTGGTCAAGAAGGTCCAGTGAAGGAAGTTGATATTTGCCTATTCGCTTCGTTGTTCTTGGCCTCGAGATAGGTTTGGCCTTTGGGGATCTTAATTCGATCTTCTTTTGCGGCTTGTCTTCTTCTTCGAACTCATCCTTTATCGCATTGATCTCCTTGATAATAGGCATCATGGAAGGAATGGATCTGTGGCCGTCATCGGCTATAGACTTCTTTTTCCGCTTCATCCTTTTCCCGCTGAAAATATAATCCCATAATTTCGACAACATATTCGCTAATGTAATATTGAATATAAGGACAATAGATATTATAAAGGCTGAAGAAAGAACGATATAAGCCCCAACGTTGCCGACAGCTCCTTCCAACCCGTTCTTTACAATATATCCTATAACTCCCCCCGCTCCTGAAGTGGAGGAGATGATCTTGTTGAAATATTTATCCGAATATAGCTGAGCTTGAGCAACAATAGTAAAGAACAAGAGAAATATGCCGGCGACCTGATAAGTAAGGAATATGGCCTGCTGGCGGAGCATTATAACGATGCCGAAGAACGCCAGGAAGTAAGGTAAAAGGTAAACGCCGACGCCGACGGCCGGCTTCAAGAATTGGTCTACCATATAAAAACCCACGACGCCGGTCGAAGTGGTCACATTGGACATAAAAATAAAGAGGGCTAACGATATTAAAGCGATGCCGATAATATCCTGCTTAAACCTGGCGCTGGAAGGTGACTTTTTCTTTTTTTTCTTCTTCTTTTTTTTAGGCAAGTTGCGGCACCTCTAAGTAAAAAAAGTATAACATAATCGATATATGAGTTCAATTGAAGCGCTTATGGATCAAGCAAAAGAGCTGTTAGAAGAAGGATTTCAGGACAACAAAAGATCCGACAATGAAGCAGTAATACGCAAAGATGGATATCTTTTTCTTTTTTATCAGGCCTATGAAGAATCCGATAGCAAAATATCCCGAGATGAACGCGGACACAACGCCAAGCAATAAAGGAACGGCTCCTACCCCTTTAAAACTCAATTCCATAATATCCTTCAGCTCATAAATAGTTGCACCGACTATCGCCGGGATCGAAAGAAGAAAGGCGAACCTTGCAGCCAGAGGCCTTTTTAATCCTCTTAGAAGGGATGCGGAAACCGTCAGACCGGACCTTGATAAGCCGGGCGCAACGGCCATCCCCTGGAACACGCCGATATATATCGCGTCCAGCATGCTCATTTCCTTTTCAGACTTTATGGACCTTGATATCCTCTCAGCGTGCATAATGATTATGCCTGTAATTATAAGAAAGCATCCGACCGCAAGAAGTGAATTAAATAACATTTCGAACCAATCCTTGAACGAAAGGGCTATTATAACGGTCGGGATAGTGCCGACGATTATGAGGGTAGCGATCTTAAAATAAGGGTCGTCATAGGTTTCGCTGATCTTTTTCTTTTTAAGGATCAGTCCGAACAATCCTCCGAAGAAATTCTTGGTCAACAGGATCATATCTTTAAAGAAATAAACAAGTACTGCAAGTAGCGTCGCAAAGTGCACCACGGTAATGAAAGCGAGGTCCGGTTTAAGCCCTAAAATATTGGAAGTGATAACAAGATGCCCGGAGCTGGAAACAGGAAGGAATTCTGTAAGCCCCTGAACAATGCCTAAAAGAATACTTTCAAATATGCTCAAGATTACCCTTTCTTACCCCATTTGGTAAGAAGAACAAGGACGGGACTGGCAACAAAGATGGAAGAATAAGCGCCTGCGGTGAATCCTATAAAAAGAGTTAAAGCAAAATTCTTGATCGTCGCGCCGCCAAAAAGAAGAAGAGCGGCATTCATAAAAAGGACCGTCAAAACAGTATTGATCGATCTGGCGAAAGTCTGGTTCACGCTTTCATTCACGATATCTTTAAGCGGTCTCTTTGCCGAACCTGCTTTCGCGAGGTTCTCCCTGATCCTGTCAAAGATGACTATCGTATCATTAATAGAGTAACCAAGTACCGTAAGTATCGCCGCTATAAAAGGCGTATCAACAGGACGCCATAATATCGCGATAAACCCGACCGTTATTATCGCGTCATGTGAAAGAGCAATGATAGCTGCCACCGCATACTTGAACTCGAACCGGAAGGCTACATATATAAGGATGCCTATCATAGCGACCATAAGCGCCCAGAAAGCCTGGCGCCTCAGCTCCGCGCCTATGACCGGCCCGATGGTGTCCGCCTCCAGAAGCACCGTCCCCGGGAATTTTTCCTTAATATCATTGACTATGTCTTCTCTCTCTTTTGTCGGAAGCGGCTCGGTCTTTATGATAAGATCATACCCTCCGCTCCTCTGTATCACGGCGTTCGCCCTATTATACTTACCTAATATCTCTCTTACTTCCTCAAGAGAGACCAGCTCTTGAAGCCTCAAGTTAAGGGTCGTGCCTCCCGTAAAGTCGATGCCAAAGTTCATCGGGCTGCCCTTGAACATGCCGTTCGAAATAAGACCGAACAGGCCGATAACAATGAATATCGCCGATATAATGAACCAGAGCCTTGTTTTGCCTATAATATCTATTGCGCCTAGCTTCATTTTAATACCATCTTGCTTTCTGTTTTAAGCATTCCGGAGCCGGCTGCCATCTCCATCATCATTCTTGTCACAAGTATCGCCGTTAACATAGAGACAACGATACCAATGGAGAGCGTTACCGCAAAACCTTTTATAGTGCCGGTACCCAGCCAGAACAATGTTGCCGCAGCGATAAGTGTCGTGATATTCGCGTCAAGTATCGTGGTGAGAGCGCGCTTAAAGCTTGTTTCGATCGCAAGCCTTATTGTTTTTCCCAGCCTTAGCTCCTCTTTCAGCCTTTCAAAAATGATGATATTGGCGTCCACAGCCATGCCTATAGAAAGAAGGAATCCGGCGATCCCGGGAAGCGTAAGCGTTGTATGGATCAGTGCCAGGACCGCAAGAACGACCAAACAATAAATTGTAAGGGCTATGTCCGCCAGGAGTCCCGGCAACCTATAGTATGCCACCATGAAGAATAAAATGAACGCGAGCCCTATGATGCCCGCAACCTTGCTCTTATCTATCGAATCTTTGCCGAGCGTCGGGCCGATTATCTTGTTCTCGACGATCTCAACGGGAACAGGAAGCGCGCCGGCCTTGAGTTTTATCACCAGGTCCTGCACTTCTTCAATGGTAAAGTCTCCGGAGATCTGGGCTTTTCCGCTTGGTATAGGCTCTCTTACGTTGGGAGCGGAAATTATCTTTTTATCCAGAAGAATGGCAATGGGCTTGCCGACAGATCTGGTCGTAACGCTTGCGAATCCCTTTGCGCCGTCAGGCGTGAATTCAATGTCCACGACCGGATTGCCGTACTGATCGATCCCCGGCCACGAACCCTTAAGGTCTGCACCGGTAAGTATCGTCTTTTTTAAGATGATAGGCCTCTGCCGGATAAGCTTTGTCCCTCGATATTCCTTTACTATTTCCAAATAAGCGTCTTTCCCGTAAAACTCTCTCACCTTTTCAGGAGGAAGGACCGATTCGTCTCCGGGCGCCCACTCCGCTTCCTTGAATTCAAGAAGCGCCGTTTCCCCGATCAGCCTTATAGCTCTTTCGGGATCTTTCACGCCGGGAAGCTCAATGATGATCTGGGACCGGCCCTTTCGGGTAATGAGAGGCTCTGTAACGCCGAGGGCATCTATCCTGTTCCTTATAACAGCCAGGGCTCCGGCAACCGCGTCCTCGGTCACTTTTACGGACTTTGTCTCTCTGGCTTCAAGTACAAGCCTGGTACCGCCCTGAAGGTCAAGGCCAAGGGTGATCGGCATCTGGTATATTATGAATACCGATATCCCGATGACCGCCGCTATTATTAAGAATCTTAACTGGTTTGTGCTCTTCATAAAAAACAGAGGGATTATAACATAAATAACAAAGAGATGGGAGATAAGAAATCTGAGATGCGATCATATATCACATCTCCCATCTCTGATCTCGGATCTCTATATTAGAAGATGTTTATTCCCGACATATACATGCCTCAAGCCGGCTTTCTTGGCTGCCTTTAAGGCAGTCTCGGCAAGCCTCTTGGACGTAGGCGGAACATCATACATATAGAATTGCGGATAAAAGGCAAGTAAACAATACGGGATATTGGGGTCTATTTTAGCTATGAACTTTGCGATATGGGATATCTCCTGAACATCTATATATCCCGGGACCAGAAGAGTTGAAGCGACAAGAAGCGGCGGCTGCCTGCGGCTCTTCCCCATTTTGGCCACAGCTTTAAAATTGTTGAATGTCCACTTATTCGATACACCAGTCAGCGCATAATGCAGGTGATCATCGTAAGCCTTCAGATCTATCTTGACCGTCCCGCCGGACATAAGGGCCATTTCCGCGAACTCCTTCATTATATCCTCGTTCATCGCACCGTTGGTCTCAAAGCATACGCGGAAGATCTGCCCTTTTTTCTTCTCACGCATTATCTTTGCCGCTTTCAGCGCGTGATATATCTGCGGCGTCGGATCTCCCCCGAAAAAGCACACGCAGGGAGTCCTTTCATCGACCTGAGAAGCAAGCTCCTCCGGCGTTACCACATGCGGCTGGGTCAGATAATCCCTAAAATGCCAGTTCTGGCAGAAGAGGCAGTCGAACGAACAGGCTCCGTAAAAGACCGCCAGGCTCTTGAAGCCGGTCTCGGGACCGCTCTTATTCGCGTATTTTGGATAACCGGCGCCGGTACATCCCGCACATACGCCGTCCGCCACGCAGTTCGTAGGCAGCTTTTCAAAGTAATAATTAAGTGTAGCTCCGCCAAAGTCGACGAGCTTTCCGCCCTCATTTTTCCTTACGCCGCAGTATCCCCTCTTCCCTCTGCCGATCCTGCATTGATTTATACAGATATCGCACGGGATGCCGGCTTTATCCTTGGGGGGTTTTGCCGGAAGATGATGCTCCAGCCGGCAGCGTTCATGCGTCGCTTCAATGATCTTCCTTGCTTTATGGAATTTAGTCCTTATGCAGTCCAGGCAAACGCCCAGTTCTTTTGATATTATCTCTTTTTTTTCTCCGCAGACCTTACAGTTGCTATCCATATAGAGCGAATATTATCACCTAAAAAGTGAAATTTCATTAAGTTTCTGCCGATAAACAAGGGTCTGATGATTTTTTTAAAAGGAGAAAATAATAATGATAAGACCTGCAGGATTACTGGCATCAAAAATAACCGTAAGCAAAATATGCGGTACGATAAGCAGCAAGGTCCCCGGGCCTGTAAAGGAGTTCCAGGAAGCATATCCGAATCTTGTAGTGCTTGCTTCACAAAAGAGATTGGACAGCCTGAAAAATTCTCATTTCTTAGGTATGCAGGGAACAAAGCTTCGAAAATATCTAGCTGCTGTGGTCAAGAAGCATGAATGGAGTAATGGAGACGGCGTCTATGAAAAAATGACAAAAGACGGCCTGACATTCGGCCAATTCTACATGGCTACAGCGGTCGAAGGGAAACAGGAGCTTGTGACCTTTTTTGCTGAAAGGCATTTAATAGAAACGCTGGAAGCTGAATTCCGAAGGAACAAACGCCCGATCATGATCAATGTTATATACCAGGGAAAGCAAAGAATGGTCATATTCAAAAGGTTCAAGACCTCTTATCACGACTGGAGAGAAACATATGAAGAACAAGCGCTGGCTGCAAAGCCCACTTCTACAAGATGGAAAAGCGAAGCCCCTGGCAGGCGCCATCCTTTTGTTCACCCTGGCATGCAAATAAAGGGTACCTCTGTTAAAAAGGGTTAGTTCCCGTTATTTATGCAGGTTAATGAAATTCCCGATCGAGCGGTCATAAGTTCTTTCAGCTTCCTTGGAAAAATAACAGGCGGGAAGCTCGTCCCTTTGAAGATGGTACTCGATACAATCGCAGCATTTGTGTTTTCTTGAGCAGGGCTCGTAGGTACAGTTGCACCTCTTTTTGTTGATATTTTGCTGGCATTCCATACATATAAATATATCACAAAAAAGTGAAATTTCACCTGACTTTTGGCGATAAATAAACTGAAGTTTGATAATTTTTTAAGGAGGAATTTTTATGACAGGTGGAGCAGGAATCGGTAAGGTCCCAGGAAGACATATTGGACATAAAAAAATGGCCAGGCAAATCAAGACCGGTCAAATAACACAAGGAGGTCCTTTTACCACTAACGGGATGTCGGACGTTAGGTCTTTTCTAAAAGCGCATTCTGATTTTACGGTATTCATGTCGCAAAGGAAACTAGAAGGCCTCTGCACAAAAGTAGTAGATATCGAAGGACAAAAATCCAGCTTGATATCCTTATATCTTGATGCGGTAGCTGGTTACGATTGGGATAACCAGCAAAATCCTATCTATATTGCAATGCACAGGCATAAGCTTCATTTTGGTTTTATGCACGTTGTTATAAGTGCAAAAAGAGGACCTGAAAGAGTCACCTTTCTTGCGGAAGACCGCCTAATAAACCAATTAAAGCCCGGGCAAGACATTAGGGTCATGAAGGACGGGATAATGAAAAATGCCTCCTTTGTTGAGATCGAGAAGACCGGACATGATTGGTGGATCGTTCACCGCGAGACCGTCCAAATGGGCCAAAGCCGTATTTCAATAGAGGTACAAAGACAGCAAGAAGAATTAGACAGAAGAGCAGCTAGAAGAGAAGAAGAGGAAGAGATTTTCCAGATTAGTATTAAAAAAACAGAAGGTTAATCTCTCTTAATAACGCTTGCTTCCAGATATGCTGAGAGTGCCAGTACCGGCACGCAGACAATAAGATAAGCTTCCAGCTTCAAGAGCAGCAAATTCACTATATATATGTAACGGTAATTTGATGCTACGGATATAGCTAATGATATCCCCATCCCCAGCGCAAGAGAAAAAGCAAGGACTTCGAGCACCAGCACAAGCGTGGAAAAAAGCATGATCTTGAAGGCCCTGCCCCCTGACACTTTTGCGGGAGGCTGAAAATTCTCACTTGTTCGAACCTGAGGAACAAAAACGCTGATACCGATATTCATCCCCGTCAAAAAAGCTATGATGAACGGCAGCACCACAAATACCCCCGAAGACATATAAACAGCTATGGATATTGAATTGAACAGGAAGATGAAAAGGAATATCCTGATAAAGCCTGATCCGGGATTCACGAATTTTGTTATCGTCTTTATGAACCACGAAGGAAATACCTTAAGGAACTTAATATTAAAATATTCGACCAGGAATGAAGAACAAAAACCTATAAAAAAGAGAAGCAGCGCGAACCAGCCGAAATAGAAGTTATCCTTAATGATATTGAGGGCATCCATATACATATTATATCTTACCCTCGGCTATATCTTTCCTGATCTGCACCATAAGCCGCATGTAAAATCGAAGATTATGTATAGTTAAGAGCATGCCGGCAAGCATCTCCCCTGCTATGAACAGGTGCCGAAGGTAAGCGCGGGTGAAGTTCTTGCATGTATAGCAGTCGCAATCCGGATCCAGCGTCGTAAAATCCTTTTCGAACTGGGCGTTCCGGATAATGTTCTTGCCTTGATTAGTAAGGAACGTGCCGTGCCTGGCGATACGGGTCGGCAGTACGCAGTCAAAAAGGTCTATCCCGTGTTTTACTGCTTCTTTTATATCGTCAGGGAAACCAACGCCCATAAGATGCTTCGGCTTTTCATATTCAAGGTTGTTAGCGGAGATATCGAGCATTTCAAGCATTTCTTCATGCGGCTCGCCGACAGAAAGCCCGCCTATCCCGTATCCGGGAAAGCCTATCGCCCGGATCTCTTCAGCCGACTGCTTCCGCAGGTCCTTATAGGTGCTTCCCTGCGCTATGCCGAATAAAACCTGACCCGGATTGACATCTTTTGACCTGTCGGCGTTCTTGAACGCGTCAAGGTTCCTCTTTGCCCATTTGGTCGTCCTTACCAATGCTTCTTTTGCCTTGGGTTTATCGCACGGGTAATGGACGCATTCATCAAGCGGCATCATTATATCGGAGCCGAAAAGCCTCTGTATCTCGATGACCTTTTCCGGAGTTAAAAGATGCTCCGACCCGTCAACATGCGAGCGGAACAGGGCCCCTTTATCGCTGACCTTTCTCAGTTTACTCAGGCTGAATATCTGGAACCCGCCGCTGTCTGTGAGCATAGGACCTGCCCAATTAATGAACTTATGCAGGCCGCCTGCCGCCTTAATGACCTCGGTTCCGGGGCGAAGATACAGGTGATATGTGTTGCAGAGGATTATCTGCGCGCCGACTTCCTTAAGGGTCTTTTGCGAGGCGCCTTTTACGGTCCCCTGTGTGCCCACAGGCTGAAAGGCAGGTGTCTGGATCTCCCCGTGAGGAGTAGTGATCTTTCCGACCCGAGCCTTGGATCTCGTGCTTTTTTTTGATATTTCGAACTTAAATACCATAACGGCCTTCAATTATACAGGATTAACTCTTATTTTTCAGCATCAATTAATTTTTGGCGTTATATCAACCAATATTCAGCTTTTCCTCATAAAATAGCGTGCAAGTTTATGCCCTCCTAACACGAAAGATATATATAAGGGGGGGGACATTTGGTGATAAGTGGTTTTAGAAAATTAGTTGTATTTTTACTGACTGCGGTCATATTCATATTGATCACCAGCAGCAGCTCCCTTGCTATTTACACTGTATCTATCCCTTCACCGGCTGCAGGACAAGTACTATATGCCGGAGCAACCGCAACATTTAGGGTCAATCATAATATGCCTGTTCCTGTTTGGACCGGAAATCCGGAAACACTAAATGTCACTGTTCAAATATCTGATAACAATTTTGCTACGGCTACTAACTTGCGCGCTTATGCACACTCACAGTTTGCAGGTATAGAGCAGGGGGCCTACACTTATAATGGTACTGATTACACGTTCACTGTGCCGGTATATAACAGCACTAACGTTAAAATTCGAATATATATAGATGGCAGAATAGTAACTGTTTATAATCCAACAACAATTCCCCCACAGATCCAATTTTCTGCTTTCACAGAGGTTTATTATAGCGGTATTTTTACGGTTTCTACACAAGGCCCGGGACAACCGAGTGCGCCTCAATATTCCGCATCAGGGCCAGACTTAACTTGGGTGCCGGCGCCCTACTCAGCAGCTTATATATCATATTATAAGATCTATAGAAATAATGTTCATATCGATAACTCAAGCTCCCCGTCATATTCAGATACCAATGTGCCGGAAGGAACTTACATATACAAAGTATCGGCAGTTTATACCTCGGGCATCGAAAGCAATCAATCATTAGGCACTCAGGTAATAGTTGACGGGTCAGTTCCTACAGCTCCAAGCCTTTTACCTATTAATGTCTCCGGGCCAACTCTTAACTGGATCGCGGTAACCGATACCTGCGGGATCGATCACTACAATGTTTACAGAAATGCGGATCCAGCTATAGAAGTAGATCATCCAAATACAAGCTACATTGATGCTAATGCCCCGGAAGGAGATAATGTCTATCAGATAACTGCAGTTGATAATTTAGGACGTGAGAGCGGCCTTTCGGAACAAAGAAATGTGATTGTTGACCATACACCGCCTACAGTAAACGATTTCAGTGTCGATGGCGGCAATACAGTAACCGACATTAATATAACCTTAAATATTGATATACCTGAACCCGCATCAGAACTAGCAAATAACATTTATATAAAAGAAGGGGCCGGCGATTGGGTAGCTTATCCAAATAGCACAACTTCAGTGCCATGGATCCTTACTAAGAGAGACTATGCTGCGGAACAAGCGGCGGTTGAGTACGCAACTATGAACGTAACTGTTGCGGAGTATAATTATCAAAATGCTTTAACGGCATACGATGTTAAAGATTTTATGCGGAATCCTATTTTTGGCACAGATACCGGACCGTTTTCGGCACACGAGATAATGGATCAGAGTATCATAGATCAGTTCTCCCCTGATGACCAAGGTGTGATAAATAGCCGTTATCAAAGCTGTATGTCAACATACCAAGCTCATCAGGTTGCGCTGTCAGCACTGGCTGCGGCTACAGCCGTGCTTAATGCCCCAGATACAGAAAGACAGTTGGAAATAAAAGTTGAAGATACTGCGGGCAACATTACATATAAAAGCTTAACCGTGGAGCTTGCTCTCACACCGACTTTCTCTGATATAGCTGTCAACGGCACCAGCATATCCGCATTATCATTCAGCACCCAGAAATCAGAAATAACAGCAGTGGTCAGGAACGTTTATGAGATCACCTCAGAGAACGTAAAGCTTAACATTGACGGCCAGGAAATTGATGTGAACAGCGGCCTCGTTATTACGCCGATAGCAGGAGAAGATGGCGCATACGACTTATATTACCAAACCCCGGAGCCGTTAAGTGCCAGCTCACATACGATCGTATTCACAGCAACTGACGTTTATGGCAACGAAGGAACATCGACTGTCAGCTTAAGCATGGCAGGTGTTCTGGGTGTTACAGGCAAGCCGAAGATCGTTCCTAATCCTTTCGCGCCTAGAACTCAAACTGTGGACATTCAATATACCCTTTCAGGCAACATGGACATAACACTTATGGTCTATGACGTAACCGGAAGGTCTGTATGGAGAAAATCCTGCCCTACCGGAACGAACGGCGGACAGGCAGGTGCCAATAATGTGGTCTGGGACGGCAGGGATTCTGCTAACCACTTTGTTGGGAACGGAGCTTACGTTTACTTTATCACAGCAAAAGGAAAGGTACTGTCCAGAGGAAATCTGGCAGTGCTTGATTAATAGGGAGCGCAAGTGAGAAATAGTTGGTTTAAAAACTTAATAATCGCGATAGCAGCAGTAAGCATACTGGCGCTGCCGGCCGTTGCCGAGATCAAATCCACTGTCGATATCACAAGAGTGGGTAAAGGCGCAAGGCCTATAGCGCTTGGCGGAGCATACACAGCTATTGCCGATGACGCTTTCGCGATATTCACCAACCCTGCCGGACTTGGACTTCAGGACAAGATAAGCCTTACCAGCATGAACACTCAGATCCTTGGCAGCGTTGATTATAAAGTTCTCGGCGGAGTATACCCTACTGATTTTGGAACTATAGCGGTTGGCTACGTCAACGCCGCATCACCTGCCGGCAACCGTACTGACGGAGCAGGGGTAGAATCAGGAGCAATGTACTATTCCAACACTGTTGCCCTCTTTTCATATGGAACTAAACTTTCCGATGCTCTTGCGGTCGGCGCAAGCGTCAAGATCTTCTCACAGGGATTTTCAGGCGACATTGCAGGATCCCCACAGGCAACCGGAAGCGATATGGACTTTGGATTTATATATAAATTCTCCGACGATATCACTATCGGTTCAGTTTTCCAGAACTTCATTAAATCATCTGACGGCGAAATGAGCTGGTCAACAGGACAAAAAGAAGAGATCGTCGGAACTAAAAAACTTGGCGTTGCCTATCAGTTGAACGAAGACGTTAAAACAACAGTTGACCTTGAAATGTTCAACGGCAGCGCTCCTTTAGTGATCCACGGCGGCGCTGAATGGAAGGTCCTGGATTACCTGACCGTTAGAGGCGGAATTGACCAGAACTTTGAATCAACTAGCGAGAACGGCAAGAGCGTCACGACCGACCTTTCCGCCGGCTTAGGTATTTCCTTAAATGAATTCGTATTTGATTATGCTTACTGCAGCGACCATGCTATAGCAGAGAATGCGACCCACTACTTCTCTATTTCATATTACTTCCCGGTACCTGAAAAGGAAGAAGATGAAGAAACTGTTGCTGATATTGAAGGCGCTAAGATGGCGGCAGCACTTAATAAAGAACTGGAAAATGCCAACGTTTCAGAAAAAGATGATACCCAAGTTGCTGAAGAATTGAGTGTAGAACTGGAAAATGCTAATGTTATAGAGGAAGACGACACTAAAGTAGCGGAAGAATTGAACAACGAATTAGAGACAGCGAAAATATCAAAAGATATCAAAGAATCAAACATTGAAGTAAAAACTGACAATTCATATTCAAAATCTATCAACAAGCAGCTGGAAGATGCGGATATCTCTTATAACCTTTCAACAGAAGACGATGAGTTCTACAGCAACCTCTTCAACGAATAAGCTCTAATATCAAAAAATTAGCGTTATGCTCCTTTCAGCATGCTCTATTTTTGGCGTTATATAAGCTAATATTCGGCCTCCCTACACAAAAAAGCATGCAAGTTAGCCCTCTCCCAGCACGATAGGTATATATAAGGGGGAACGATGGACTATTTTCGCAATAAATCAGATCTTTCAAAATTACTGCTATTAACCGCAGTAATTCTTTTTATATTGACCTCCTTTGCATACGGACAGGCATTTGAGTCAAATAGTGGAGCTTATATTGGCTATGACCTGCACCCGGAATTTGACAACATCATCACTGTTTCATACGGCACAAAACTAACCAGCATATTGCCTATCAGAGCCTCTGTTTTAGATGATGTCCTCGTCGGTAAAAGCGCAAGGCTTTTCACAAAAGATAAGGATTTCCAGGCAATATACGCTACTTATGACGGTCTTAAAGAGAATGACTTTAATGTTTTTGCTGCAGACGGGAACTTACTTTCAAAGAACATAAGAACATCATTTGGCATCAACATATTGGATGGCGCTTCCCTATTAAGCATGAAAGCAGGGGTCGGCGTAGACATAGGAAGAGTAACGTTTAATTATGCCTATCATAACAGTATTTCTGCCCCCGATAATTCAACCCAGTACTTCTGTATTTCATATTCAATTGACAGCCCGGCAGAGGAATCTAAACTTATAGCAAGCGCCCCGATCTATCCATATTAAAGAATAAGCGTCGCATCCCCGAAACTAAAAAACCTATACTTCTCTTTCACGGCCTCAGAGTAAGCCTTTTTAACAAATTCGGTGCCGGCAAAAGCGGAAACCAGCATAACGAGTGTTGATTTAGGCAAATGGAAGTTAGTGATCATCGCATCAACCATCTTGAACTTATATCCGGGAGTAATAAAAAGGTCCGTCTCACCTTTTGTTCGCGGCGCACCGTTCATAGACTCCAACAGCCTGACCACCGTCGTTCCAACGGCCACTATCCTCCTGCCATCCCGCTTTGCATGCCCTATCTTCTCAATAACCCCTTTATCGATCTGAAATTCCTCGCTGTGCATTTTATGGTCTTTTAAATATTCGGTCCTGACAGGCTGGAACGTCCCGAGGCCGGTGTGCAGGGTAACATATTCCACCTGGACGCCTTTTTTCTTGATCGTTTTTAACAGCCCTTCGGTAAAGTGCAGGCCGGCTGTAGGAGCCGCTGTGGCGCCGCTTTTCTTCGCATATATTGTCTGGTACCTCTTGGCCAGCTCATCAGATGTTCGATCAGCCTTTACATAGGGCGGAAGAGGGACCTTCCCTACTTTTTGCAGCACCTTATCAAGATCCCCTATACAGGCAAAATGAAGGATGCGCGCACCGTATGAAGTTTGGTCCACAACTTCAGCAAAAAGACCATTTGAGAACTGAACAACGGTATTCATTTTCAGCCTTTTTGCCGGCCTTGCGATGACTTCCCAGACCTTTTCTTTGATCCTTCGGCTTAGGAGAACCTCTACTTTAGCACCCTTCCCTTCCTCTCCTCCGCCATACTTAAAGCCGTATAATCTTGCTGGCATTACCTTGGTATCGTTCAGGACAAGAACATCAGAAGGCTTTAAATAGTCTGTGATCTTATTGAAGATAGTATGTTCGATCTTCCCCGAAGACCTATGCATGACCATAAGACGGGACCTGTCGCGCTTGGACGCCGGCTTTTGAGCGATCAGCTCTTCAGGAAGGTTATAGTCAAAATCAGATGTTTTTAAAGGCATTATCGTCTGGCAACAAGATTGAATATTATAGTAAGGACAATGCTGACAAGGACCATGGTCACCAGGGGGAAGTAAACGGTGAATCCTTCACGCTTAATGATGATGTCTCCCGGAAGCCTCCCGAACCACGGGATCTTCCCGAAAGCAAAGAACAACGCCCCGATAACGATCAGGATGACCCCAAAGAATATCAATGATCTGCCTATACTCTCAATGCTTAGCATAATTACCTCAGAACGAACTTAAATGGTATTTCCATCCAGGATTTGACAGAGCCCATCCCGCGTTTAGCAGGCGAGAATTTCCAGCTGCCTAAACTCGATATCGCTGCCGCATCAAGGACATTGCTGCCCGAGGATCTTTTCACCTGCGTCCGGATCAGCTTGCCGTCCTTACCGATCAATGCTTTCACCATAACTACTCCTTCTATCCCCTTTGTTCTTGCAGCGCTTGGATAGAACGGAGCTATGCTGTAAAGCACTCTCGGCGGGGCAATAGGAAGCGGCAGAGGAGAGGCCTTCGGCACAACTTTTTCTGCAGCTATTGTTTTTGCCTGAGGGACGGCTCTAACCTCCACAACAGATTCCGTAAAAACAAGTGTGGAAGTACTCCTCGTCTCCATAACTCTTGGGAAGATCAATATTGTATATGCAAGGGCCGCAGCCAATATTACAGCTACGCCGATCTTGGGAAATAAAAAGCTTTGGGTCTTGATCATGTTGATTCCTCCTTCTAATTTAATATCTTTAACTCAAAACCGATATAATAAATCCTTCCGGGCATCGGGTAATTCAGTGAATCCTCATAATCTTCATTGAACAGGTTTTCTGCTCCTGCATAAAAAGAGTAGCTATCAAATTCTTTCTCAAACCTGGCATCCCAGACAGCATATGGAAGAGCATCCGCCATATAAAGACTATCATATCTTTTGCCAATCTGCTTGCCCGTTAATGAGGCCCTGTATCCACTTCCATCTTTGTATCTAAGTCCAAGATTATACTGGTCTTGAGGCTTATAGGCAAGTTGATTGCCCGTACTCAGGTCAATCGCCTTCTGAAATGTGTAGTTGAAAAACATGGCTAAATCATCGGTCATATTATAATTTACGTTTAGTTCATATCCCATGATATCAGCCTCGTCTATATTCTGCGCTTCAGCTGTTGAATACCAACCGCTCATCCAGACTGTCTGCCAACCGATCAAATCCTCAGCTTTTGAAGCGAAATAACCCAGCTCCGCATCAAATCTATCAGAAAATTGATGGGCAATACTTAAGTAATAATCAACTGACTTCTCAGGTTTTAAGTTCGGGTTTCCAAGCATTTCAAAGCTCCATCCCGGACCGGAATCATAAGAGTACCAGTAAAGCTCATTCAGCGTGGGGGCCCTGAATCCCATGCTGTATGTCGCCTTCAAGGCAGTATTGCCTGAAACATTATATATTAAGCCTGCCCGGGGGCTGGTATTTGGGCCGTATACCGAATGGTTATCATGTCTTGCTCCCACATTAAAGATAAGGTCCCCATATCTGGTCTCATTTAAAAGGAAAACAGCGGAATTGTCATAAGAGCGGCTGCCAATGGCATCACTGTCGCAATTATCTCCTTTAAACTCCGCTCCCGTTACAAGGTAATTACTATCTCCTAATTTGAGGTCCGTTTGAAACTCAATTCCCCTAGAAAAAGAATCATAGTGAGTATACGGTGTAGCGACAGGATTAGAGCTGTCTTTCTGCTTCTTCCCCCTATAAAACACTTTTGTTTTGAGCTTGATATCATCATTTATGTCGTTTTTAATAATGAATGAATGCTGGGCATTGTTATCAACTTGCTTTTTATTCGGCGTGGGAGTTGCCTTCGCTCCGGGAACACCTTTGTCAGCACTATACAGATCTGTATACAACTCCGCTTCTGCCCCTTGTGCTATATCCCAATTAAAGCTTGTGCTCATGCTGTCCGCTTTATAGGCGCTGTTCTCCCGATATCCGGGAGATCGGTCTTCAGAAAACGATATCCGATACCCGAGCGCCCCGGATTTGCCGCTGTTAGACAGCGTCAGATCACCCGCACCTCTTTCCATGAGCTTGCTCCCTATAGACAATTCCATCTTTTCAGTGGGCCTTTTGGTGATAATATTTATAACGCCTCCCATGGCATCCGCCCCATACAATGACGAAGCAGGTCCCCTGATGATCTCTATCTTCTCTATATCATGGGCCGGAACATCTCCGGCATCCACAACACCTAAAAGCGGATCCCCTATTTTTACACCGTTCACATAAACCAAAGTTTGCGAAGCCCTTGCTCCCCTTATGGTCGGTGTAGTTGCCGCCCCTAAATAGCCTACTGCTTTGGCATAAACTCCATAAGTATATTTAATGGCGTCACTCAGGTTTTTAGCGCCCAAAGCCCTTATCTCTTCACTGGAAATGATCGTTACACTCGATGGAGATTCGTTTAAAAATTGAGGGAATCTTGAAGCACTTATCACGACTTCCTCCCCATAAAAAACAGGGGATTCAATAGAAAGAACAGAAGAAGAAAGTAAGAAGATAAAAATAACAGAAATGAAAACGCTTTTAATATAAAACATCCCGAAAACCTCCTAAAGGCTTCCGGGATAGCCTGAAACTATCTAGTTTTTCTACTCTGCAAGGCGGGATTTAAACCCGCTAATTCACTAACTCTCTCCCGTTGAGTGACTTGCGCAGATATCTTACAAATTCAAAGCCAGCTTGTAAAGCTTGTTTTTGGGTATCTTTGTATAGTTAGAAACGATCTTAACGGTATCTTTTTGAGATATCCCGGCTTTTAATAGTTCCGCCATCAGGATATTGGCATCGCCCGTATCTCTTTTTGGTTCTCCCTGCCCGCCCTCGACAACAACAACGAACTCACCCTTCGGCTTTGACTTTGAAAATTTAGATATCTGATCCGATATACTCCCCCTGGAAAACTCTTCAAACTTCTTGGTAAGTTCACGGGCGACGCAAATATTCCTGTCACCGATAGCACTTTGCAGGTCGGTCAGGGTTTTGATCAAACGATGAGGGGCTTCATAAAAAACGATCGTCCGCTCTTCTGTCTTCAACCGCTCCAGCCGCTTTTTTCGATCACCTGTCTTAACCGGCAAGAAGCCTTCAAATACGAACCTGTCGGTGTTAATACCGCTGGCGGATAAGGCGACCAGAAGTGCCGAAGTATTCGGCACGGGGACTACCTCAACGCCCTTTTTCAGGGCCTCAACGATAAGTTCATACCCCGGGTCCGAGATACCGGGCATGCCGGCGTCGGATACCAAAGCTACGCTCTTGCCTGAGCGAACCGTTGATACAAGATGCTCTGTTTTTTCCTTGATGTTGAATTTATGATAAGAGGTAAGCGGTTTTTTGATCGAATATTTATTAAGAAGTATCCCGGTATGCCTGGTATCTTCCGCGGCTATCAGATCAACTTCCTTTAAAACGCGAAGCGCCCTGAGTGTTATATCTTCGAGGTTCCCGATCGGAGTGCCTACTATATATAAAGCTGCCATTTAAAGAGGTTGATCAGTCTTTTTGGACCGACGATTCTAAATTGACCTTGCCCTTATAGACCGCGCCCTCGTCAACAACGATCTTGTCGCATGTGATATCGCCGAAAACTTTTCCGGTCCTTGTAACTTCCAGACCGCCGTTGGCTATCACGTTGCCGTTAAGGTCGCCGGAAACGATAACTCTGGCGGCTGAAACATTGCCTTCAACCTTACTGCCTTCGCCGACAAGTACATCACCTTGAGCAGAAAGGGTTCCTTCAAAGTGCCCGCCTATCCTGACGGATCCTTTTGTGTTGATCTCTCCTTTTATAAAAGTGTCCTCTCCGATGATCGAGTTCACCCCAACATAATCGGTTACTTTCTTTTTTGGACCTAAAATTGACATAGTAAAACTCCTCTCCTAAAATTAGAAATGACTCAAGACTGGCTCTACCAAACTTTATTCGCAGTAAAGATATCCAAATTAAGATACTTTACGGGGTTTATAGCATAGCCATTCTTCTTGATCTCATAGTGCACATGCGGCCCTGTAGCAAACCCTGTAGAACCTACATGGGCGATTACCTGCCCTTTTACTACGCGGCTTCCTACCCCGACAAGAAGCTTGGAGCAGTGGCCGTACATTGACTTAACGCCATAACCATGGTCAATTATCACTGTCTTGCCGTATCCTCCACGCCACCCGGAATGCGTTACCACTCCATTGGCGCCGGTTCTTATAGGTGTTCCATACCATGCAACAATATCAATCCCGCTATGGAAGCCTCTCCATGGATAATAGCGGTATCCGTATCCGGAGATGATCCTTCCATATATAGGCCATATTGACGGAGTCACTGCAAAGCGGTTCCTCAGGTATTTAACTGTTCGAAGCAGTGATTTTAAGCTGTCTCTCTGCTTCTCTATGTTCTCATTGACATATGTAAGCTCATTAGTGATCTTGTCTATTCTAAGTTTTGCGCCTCTGTCAGCGATTATTGTGCTTCTCTTTTTAGGCTTAAGCATAGCCGTAATGGTATTATTATCCTTCATTTTAAGCCCCAGAAGCTTGCGCAGCTGAGTATCCCTGCTTACCAGCTCTTTCATGGCCTTTTTTAGCTGGTTAGTTTCCGCTGTAAAATAACTTATGACCTGCTTCTGTTCTTCGCTTGTCTGCACCATTGTATTATAGTGGACAAGCCGGCGCGACAGATTTGCTGAATATAACAATGAAGACGCGATAAAGATGACAGAAACGAGGAAAACACCCAAAACCGTGTACAGTACCCAGTTCCTGAGCTTAAAATTCACGATCCCCTTTGAGGAATCATGAGGCACGATCAGGAAGGTCGTATATCTATTCTCTTTAAGACGCCTCAGCTGCACTTAAACTCTCCTTTAGATTTTTCAAGTGATGATAGAAAATAATAGCAAAAAAATGGCGGTTAGTCAATAAATATACAAGGGGAAGCTAACGAAAGAATCGGGGCGGCCGGATTCGAACCTTTCTCAGAACTTTCGTTTGCTTCGCATTATATATAAAAGGTAAAACAAAAGTTCTTCGCGATCTCACCGCCCCAAGGTGAGAGATTTGTGCTTTACATTAAGTGAAGAATCGGGGCGGCCGGATTCGAACCGACGATCTCTACCACCCCAAGGTAGCGCCTTAGACCAAGCTGGGCCACGCCCCGATTCTTAAAATAATGCGTCAGCAAGCGCAAATCTCGAATTAGCCCTTAGGCCAAATTGGACCATGTCTTAATTAGACTAGCTTTTCTTTTTTGAAGAACTTCTTGATCGAATCCCGGGCCTTCTTTTCCCTGCCCCAGATGATCCTTACTGTATCTTGTCTGTGTGTATATAAGGCGATCAGAAAATATACTATGCCGAATATGATATATGTCTGTGAAAAATCCCACATATACATCGTTATGGGGACAAGGGCCGTGGAAAGTAAACTGGCTGCGACAAAGTAGTTGGTCAAGCCAGTGAATACACACCATCCCACGAATATCCATAACATTAATTGGGCATTGATGGCAAATAAGACCCCTGTAGTAGTAGCTATACCTTTACCGCCGGAAAATTTGAGGAATATTGAATAATCATGCCCCAGTATCGCGGCGAGACCTGCAAGTCCCATTGAAAGATCGGTGCCGACAACTTCTCTGGCTACGAGCACCGGAACAACCCCTTTTAAGACATCGAAGATATAAACAAGGGCGCCGATCGCAGGTCCGGCAACAATCAAAGCATTGGTCGCGCCGACATTCCCGGTCCCAGCTTTCCTTATATCCACTCCCTTTTTGAGCCTGCCGGCAATATATGCTGAAGGAATGGAGCCAAGAAGATACGCAAGAACGAACAGAACGATCAACTTAAGTGTAATGATCATTTGCTTAAGTTGAACTCTTTATGAAGTATCTCCACGGCCTTTTTGCCCTGATCGGCCTTCACAACACAGGAAATCTTTATTTCAGAAGTGCTTATCATCTCAATATTGATCTTGTTTTTGGCAAGAGCGCTGAACATAGTAGCGGCAACACCAGGCTTAGAGATCATCCCCACTCCGACAATGGAAACCTTGGCCACATTGTCATCAGAGGTCACTCCTTCGGCCTTGAGCTCCTCGGCTACTTTTTTAGTGACCTGCACAGCTTTTTTCATGTCCGGTTTTGAGACAGTAAAAGCCATATCTGCCAAAGAGCCGGCTGAATGCACGCTCTGGATGATCATATCTACATTGACCTTCGCCTCACCCAAGGCAGTGAACAATTTTGAAGCACTTCCGGGTTTATCCTGTATTTTAAGGATGCCCACCTTTGCGATATTACTATCAACCGCCACACCGGAAACAACATCTTTCTTTTCCATTTCTTTTACCTCCTTTATAAGTGTCCCCTGTTTATCCGACGAACTGGAACGCAGATGGATCACCAGGCCGTAATTCTTGGCGCACTCAATTGAACGAGGATGCAGGACCTGAGCCCCAAGACTGGCAAGCTCGAGCATTTCCTCATATGAGATCACAGGAAGCTTTTTGGCATCCGGAACGATCCTGGGATCAGTTGAATAGACACCGTCAACATCAGTATATATCTCGCAAACATCCGCTTTCAAAGCTGCGGCAATAACAACAGCGGAGGTATCAGACCCACCTCGTCCGATCGTCGTTATATCACCGTTATGATCAACCCCCTGAAAGCCAGTCACGATGACGATCTTGCCGTCACCCAGTTCTTTTTGGATCCTGCCAAGCTTAATATGGGTAATTCTCGCTTTAGAAGGGATATCCTCCGTATGCACGCCTGCCTGCCATCCGGTGAGAGACACAGCTTTGTATCCCAGGGCATGAATAGCCATGGTCAGGAGCGAAGCGGATACCTGCTCCCCGGTTGAGAGCAGCATGTCATATTCCCGGGGGTCCGGGTTATCCGTGATCTTATGCATCAGATCAATGAGCTCATCCGTTGAATGCCCCATTGCCGAAACAATAACGACCACATCATTGCCTTTTGCCCTGTCTTTAGCTATTCGGCTGGCAACTTTTTTTATTTTCTCAGGGGTGCCAACTGATGTTCCCCCATATTTCTGTACGATTATAGCCATGATTCCTTCCTTTAAAACAATGGGAAATTATATCATGAATTCCATCTGTTTGCACAAACATAACGATGTTCATGAGGTATGGTAAGGGTTGGGATATTGGTTTGATGTAAGAAGCGAGAAGTGTGTGCTGGAAACCGCGTTGCCCCATCTAACATCGAACTTCAAGCTCACATCCACGCCCCAACCTCATATCCGACTTCATTCATCGAATATTTACTGGTATAATAAAATCAATATGTTCACGATAACAAATCGCCAATATGAATTGATCATGCATCAGGCACAGTCTTGCTACCCACAGGAATCAGGGGGCATTCTTGGAGGGAGAGAAGATGTGATCCTGGGTATTCTTCCTATCCACAATAAATTCCTTTATGACCGGACCGGAACTTTCGGCATGGACACAGATGACATCGACCGCGGGTATCAATTCCTGGCAAAACATAAATTGGATTACTACGGAATATACCACAGCCATCCAAAAGGCATCCCCTACCCTTCC
>JBHPDX010000004.1:0-42756 GCA_042577445.1 Candidatus Margulisiibacteriota bacterium
CTGGAATGCATTTTGAGTGTCTGTTGTGTTCATGGAATCATCGAATCTCACTTCAATGTAACTCGAAGTAAATATGCCTGTTGTCCCAATGCCTGGACTAACGGCTTCAACCGTAGGTGCTTCCGTATCACTAGATTCTTCATTTGTCACCGCCGGAGAGGAAAAGTTTCCTGGAACATCATAGGAAAATGCACCATAGTAATACCATTGCCCGTCCGTCAGGTCATCATGCCGATATCCGGATGAAGGATTAATATTATTAAATATTGCAGTTCCATCATATTCAGTAGTTGGGGCCCTATTCGTCCTAAAAACTATCCTTGTAAATGTGCTTGGCTCAGTTGTCGGCGTCCATGTAAGTATAAGATCTCCGTTCGCTGCCTGCGTTGCAACAAAATTGGTCGGCGGTTCTGGAGGCAGTGCATCAAAGAAATTCGACGTTTCAAACGACGCGATGCCCTGTTCGACAGGGAGATCCCCTAAAGCTTTTGCATTAAATGATGTCGAATTCCCGTAATACGCGCTTGAAAGTATATCTGCTTCATAAGTGCTCCAAGCTCTAACGATTATCTTTTGCGGGAACTCACTCGCTTCAAAAGTGAATGTGTCACTACTGTAGTAAAATTCCCCTTCTGCTGTCGCAAAACCAGGAGCCCACACATCATCAATGCCGACTTCACCCGTCGTTACAAGAACATCATCGCCGCTTACTCCGCCGTCCGGTGTTGGCGGATTCGGGATCCCGTCCGTCCCAACGTATATGTACTGCAGAAAACAGCCTCTTTGAAGCCTTGCTGAATAACCGTTATACCACACAGCTCCGCCGTTCCCGCTGTGTTTTGAATCATCACATCCGGCGTGGAACCAGATATCGTTCGGTCCTGCGTAAGCCGCACTGTTCATACAGAACAACATGATAAGCAATAAAGCTGATCCTATCAGGAATTTTCTCATATTCATTTTTCTATCATTCAATAACATCATAAAAATCGCCTTTTTAATCAATGTCAATATGGCCTTGGATACTGCCAGGTGGCCGCCACACCTTGCTTAGTGACCCAATATGCCTTGCCGGGAGATAGCTTCTCAAGGGTCCCTATCCATCCAACGCCCTCTTTCAGGAAAGCCTGATACCACCTTCCGTTCTCATATGTATATATCTTATCTGAATCAGCCGGCAGCTCCCCGGCCGTCAGGGCTCCGTCAAGATCCGTATCGTCAAGATCCACTTCCACGGGATAAGCGGTTCCTATCATGTTAAATCCTTGGTTCAGGTCTATTTCCCTGCTTGCAACATCGGATACTATACCGACATATGTTAATTTGCCGGCAGAATGCCCGGAAAGTATGTTCACCCATGAGCCTACGTCCGGACCAAAGTACTGCAGGGTCCCCGTCCAACCCAAATCTGTCCTAAGGAAAGATTGCTGCCAGGTAACACCCTGGATGGCAAAAAATCCATACGGGCGGTAGCTATAAACTCTATCGGAATTCGCGGGAAGATCGCCGGCCGTAAGCTGATTACCAATAATGATATCTATGTCAGCTGAAGCAACTGCAGTGTAAACGAACGGGTTGGAAGTAAAGGTAAATCCAATATTGGTATCTATATCAAATTTGCCGACCGTTCTCTCGTCAAAAGTGGTCGTGCCGGCTAGCGCCACCCGGTAATAACGGATATTGCCGTCCTGCGCCTCTATCGTTGTGATGAAATGGCTGGGAACATCATAGGCTTCTACTAAAGCGCCCGAGAAATCCGCCTCATAGGTTCCTTCTATATAATAAACATCCCCGTTCCCGCCGTCCCAAGTAAGGTAAATATCGCCGGTAACGTCATCGCGATGTATGAGAAGGTTATAAAGCGCCTCTATGGTAAGGATATCCGTTGCCTCAGCGATATCAGGCCCGCCGTAGATCGTACTGTCCGCACCGATATAGTATCCGCCGTCAAACACTTCGCTTGTCGCGGCTATCTTTGCTATACCAGTTGTCCCGGAAGCTTCTCCGGTAGGTATCGTAACGGCAACGAAAAAGTACCTTAAACCTTCTTCGCTCATTATTACGGGGTTCTCAAGTGTCGTGACCTCTGTTACTTCGTGAGTTCCGTTCATATCATCGTCATTGATCAATGTAAACTCCCATGATGCCGGTGTTGCTATTTCAAAATGAAATTTTACGCCGTCCGAACCGTTGCCAAGGTTATGTATGATATGCGGAAAGTAATGTGTCACCCCAGGAACATCATAGTTAGAAATGTTTGTAGGCTCTATTGTCACCCCGTACATCTGGTCAACAAATGTTATGGTCACCTCGGAGCTTGTATATCCAGCCTCATGATAGACTTCTGCCTGCGATTCGATCGATGTTCCTACGGTGGCGATCGCAAAAGCAGAGCCTGACATCAGCATCATTATCGCCGAAATGAATATTGAACATATTAATATTTTTTTTCTTATCATCACTGTGTTTCTATTCGACCACCATCGTATCTATTGTTGCTATCTCATCGTCTCCGCCGTAGATCACGCCGTTATCGCCGACATAGCTGTTCCCGTCATTTGATAAACAGGAAACCTTAACAACAGCAGAGCCTTTGTCCCCTGCCGCGGCGCTGTCCGGTTTTTTTATCTTTACAAAGAAGCTAAGTACTGAACCTTCGCTCATTTTATGCGATAGATCGAGCTTTTGGTTCTCCCACCATTGATGGTCTCCGTCACCGCTGTTATCGCTGATAAGCTCCGCAGACCATCCTTCGGCAGGGTCAACGCTGACGATCTTAAGATTAATAACTGTAGTGGCGCTGCTCACGTTCTCGATCTTGTGCGGGATAAAAGTCTCCTTATTATCGCTTCTGATCGTGACATTAACGGGGTAAAGCTTTAACCCGTAAACATTGTTCACGATGACAAGCGGATGATCCACGGAAATAATGCCGCCGTTAAAAAAAAGCGACGTGGTGCTGGCAAAAGATGCCACCGCCAGGAACACCATAAACACTATAAGAACCATCAAACGTGGTCTTTTCACGTACAATATCCCCTTTATCCCTTCTTCAAGGGTACATAAGTATACACGATCTCCGTTAGAATTTTAGCATAACAGAAGGAAAAATACAATAAAATGGGGTGTATGAGCGTGATTCAGCTTCAGGGGAAAAGAAAGAGGGCTAAGAACAATGTCTTAGCCCTCTAGAAACTCCAACAAACTACACGATTTCTACCTCTAACTCCGCTTTACTGGATCGTAACGCCCCAGTTCATAGTTGCGTATTCACCAGGTGCAACAGAAGCTTTCTCAAATTTCACGTAATAATCTGCTGCAATATCGTTTATTAAAAGCGAAGCGGTAATTTCTGTCCACCCAGATGTCTCGCCATGACTCAACCCTGGGCTATCGCTATCCGAATAAGACTTGGTCCAATCACCCGCATTAGTCTGTGGTCCAGCGGTGATCTCAACGTTAACAAGAGATCCCTCACTACCTGCTTCAGCACTTATGTGAGCGCCTGTCGTATTTGTAGGCACCCTGTCAGCGATGATAACGTTCGTAGCATTAGCGGAACCTTCGTTGCTAACCGTTATAATATAGGTTATGACCGCACCAGGAACTGCATCGTGATGGCCCAAGCCACCCTTGTTGGTGATGTAGTCATCCGGCGCATCAACTGTAGCTGTTCTCGTTAATGTCATAACACCTGCAGATATGGTCGTCTTTGTAGGATCGCTTGCTTCCCATGTTCCACCGTATACATTGGCATTTGCACCAGTATACACGCCCACCGGAACAGCATCTGTCGTGATCGTTACTGTAACGATCGCATTGGCGCCGTTCGATGATTCAACCGCCGTGTCAATACTTGGCAGAACTGCAAGGAAGAACGGGTACGAACCATCTTCAGTTACAGGGCCAGCATTATACACGGTATCCGCTACCGCTCCCAGGGTTGCTGCTCCATCAACATCATAAAGATTGAATGTCCAATTTGCAGCACCATCATAATAGACAGCGGTATACGATACTCCATAGGTATCACTTGCGTTACCTTCATTCGTAATTACATAATCGTACTGTACAGGCGTGCCTGCTGTTGTATTCTGGTCAGCCGGCGTCGCGATATCATTATTGAAGCCGTACATTGACACGACAACCGTATCGATATTCGTCGCCGATTCAGTAGGCTGAAGCGTTAACGTAGTATCCGTATAGGTCAATGTATTGTCGGTGCCTGTAGCAGTGATGGTCGTAGCAGTTGGTGTGTCGACAGTGTCCGCAAGGGCAACTGACGGAACAAGCAACAGAGCTGCGACCATTCCAAGCAATAAAAGTCTTTTCATTGTAATTCCCTCCTTTTTATATTTTATTTAATATAATTTTTGCCATTCCCGCCCAGCCGGTATCGACCTTTAGACGCAACTAGCTGAACAGAAAGCAAACAAAAAACCAAACCACACTATCTATATCGTACCAAAACCAGAAAACTTGCAGTGATAATCAAAATAAGGACGGGTCCATTTGCCCTCGATCATCACCCCCTTTTACTTAATGTAAACGATTACGGGGTTCCCTCGCACTACGTGCATTACTTTCCCAAGCACATCCGTATAGGAAAGAACGCCAGCGGCGCTTTTTATCTGCAAATTACTTTTTCTGCCAAATATCCTTGCATCAGACCCGCCCGATAATGCCAACAATATCAAGGCGGCGAGCATACACAATACAATAGATCTCTTCACTTTTTCTGTGTTATCCTTTCAGTCTACTAGTCCGCAAAAGCCTTAACTTCCATAAGCTGAACAAAGTCCCAATCACTGTGCTTATGATAGGTTGGGCTTCCTTTTTTAACTAAAATCTTTACGTATCGTCCGGAACCACCTTTGGTGTTAACAACTTTCATCGGGGTGCCGTCATCCGACCTGCCGAAAGCCCCTTTTGCGACATTCACATTAGATTCAAGGGTTTTCCAGTCGCGGTTATTATCACTTACCTGGACTATGAGACTTTCCGGGTAAGCAAGCCTTCTCCAGTAGCTAACTATACTTTTGAGATCGTAGCGCTTTCCAAGGTCTATGGCCACATACTGGTCGGATTCAGGCACGCGCCCGGACGTGGCCGTAGCAGTAAAATAGTTGGTGCCGCCGTCCGTCACCCTTGCGAGTATCTCATTATTGTTACCCGGCTTTACATACTTGTCAGATGCAGGGTAATTGACGAATGTCCCTGAAACCTTCTTTTTAAGCGCTATATTCTCGCCTCTCGTAGAAAAATTCTTTATATCAGAGGTTATCGTCCTGCCATAATAATCCGTTGCCCTTACCTGGTAGTAGTAAACTTTTTGCGGCTCAAGTTTTAAGAGCACCACGCTGTTATCTACACCTGACTCACTGTTCAGCGCGGTTTTATTCAGATTTTCGCGGTCCTCGCCGTAAAGCACTCTGCCGGAATTGGCGCCGATGCTGGTCTTATATTTTATCATGCAGGAGTTGTCCGTCCTGGCATAGGCATTTATGTCTCCCATCGAGAACGATTGGCCGACCGCTGGGAAAACTTCTATTTCTGCTATCCTGACAAAGTTTCCCTTTTTATTATCTACTTTTGTGCCCGCTGGTATCATGATCTGAACATACCTTGAGCTGACCACAGCTCTTTTCAGCGATACGTTTATCGCCCTTGTATTGGATGCCCTGTCCAGTACGCCAAAAGAAGCATCGAGCCCGCGCGCCTCTTCTTCCCAGTACTTTGCATTGGGGCTTATCCGGACAACAAAGTCTTTGCTCAACGCACCGTCAACCCAGTATATCTTTACACGGTCCAGGTACATGCTCATCCCAAGGTCAACAGTAAGATATTGAGGGGAATCGCTTATATTCCCGGAAACCGCGGAAACCCCTTTTATTTTACCGTCGGTAGCAAATTGGGTATAGGAAAATGTTCCGGAGATCTTTTTGCCGCGTGCAAGATCCGTGTCCGCCTTAAGTTTAGACTGGGCAGACAGAGCAGGCAAAGATAACGCGACTATAAGCAAAAATACTAAAATAACATGTTTTTTCATTGATCTACTCCCCCTAGTAATTGACCATTACTTTTAATGAGGCGATTCCGCTTTTGCCCTTTTCGACCGGCGGAAGATATTCAAGGAGAGAGAACCTGACCTTGGAGATATCTTCCTCATTTTCGAAACTTTTCACCCATTTGCCGCTCGCTGTATCAAAATAAGACACGTTAACCTTATGTTTTGCGAGCTTTGCGGTCCCTGAAATAAATGTTGTACCCTTAGGTATCGCATAGACAATGACCACTTCCTTTGCGATCCCAAAACCTTTGTTGGAAAAGTCTATATTATATTTGATCACGTCACCCGGGACAGCGATCCTAACCGGGCGCCCCATGTGCGTAACGACCGCGGAGGTCTTCATCTGCATACTGGGAGCACCTGTAATATTGGAATCATCGCTTTCTATGCCGTCTGAATTGACCGCGCGGCATATATACACATAACTTTTTCCCCGCCTTACCTTCCTATCACGGAAAGAGGGGTTCGACAGTAATTTGCCGTTAACCTGATCATACTTTCCACCCGCCAGATCTTCTTTTCTGTAAACATTAAAGCCGACCACAGAAGTATCGATCGGAGGGGTCCATTTAAGTGTAACGGAAGAATCAGATACCCTGGCAAAAAGGTCAGTAGGCTGGAGCGGTTTATCTTGAGCAAATCCCGGGAATGGAACAAGAATTGAAAGGCAGAGCAAAGACAAGATCGTGAAGATAATTTTTCGCCTCATAAAACATTCTCCTTTTCGGTTTTTTTACTTATATTTATCCGGGCTAAATAAAAAACGCGCATGGAAAACCTGCGCTTTCCCTTACCAAACGTGCCATTCATTGTACCAATCATGCCTATTTATGTCAACAATTAAAACCTTATTTAATGACCACTTCAAAGGTACACAGTTTTGCCCCGCCGGAGTATACGTCCTCCACTTCCCAGGATACGTGTGTTACCGCAGCATCAACGATACCGCTCGGAGTATAACCATATGTTGCGCCATCATCATCAGAGAATCTTACCGCCGTTGCCGCCTCGCCTGTCGCACTATCCACCAGGTATTCGGTGTACTGCGGGATCTTGTCGTTTATGACAACGACCCTTGCAGGCGCAAAGCCAATATTCTCGTATTTAATGGTATATTTGATCGTTGCACCCGGCACAGCATCGTGGGCTCCGCCTGAATATCCACCTGATATAGGGGCATCCACTGTAGCGGTCCTCGTCAGCTCCATCTCAGGTGCGCTGGTCTCATTGGAATACGGCCCAGAGACGCTCCAACCATAAGCCGTAACAGCGTAATAATAGTCTATTCCTGCTGACACGGTTGAATCTATATATGTAAGCTCTGTGGTCGGTGAGCCGTCATTTAACGGAGTAGCATCATAGGTCTCGGTTGTCAGCCCTCTATATATGTAATAGCCCTCTATAGCTTCGGCTGTGGTTGCAGCCCAGTATATCTGTACATATGTAGGGGCATCTTCAGGTAATGCCTCTGCCGTAACGTTAGTTGGCGGGAACAAGTCACCTGTAACAGTGAATACAGCGTCGCTCTTATCGCTGCCAAGGAATCCACTGGCATTCATAGCTTCTACCGATATCAGGTATTGGCTTGAAGAAACAGCAGGTACTTCCCATGTATATATGCCTGTATGGGCCACTTCCGCCGTCACAAGGGTCCATGATGACCCATTATTCGTGGAATAACGGATAGTTATAGGCAGCGGCGACGTTTCAAGGCCGTCTTCATCCGTGGCCGTCCATGTTATTGTCATGTCCTGGCCGGTTATAAATGTTTCTCCGCCGTTCGGCGCAAGGACCGCTACAGAGGCACCTTGGAACTCATACGGTCCCATATCTGCGTACCAGTTGTGAGGCCGCGCATTTCCGGCTGCATCAAGCACCGGAATACCGCTTTCCATTGTGCCTGAGTCTATACAAGGTGATCCTGGGGCCAGGTGGCAATAATCCGGATCGCCTTCTGTGGTCGAAGCCCAGGTCGGCTCAATTGAGATATTGCCCGTACCAGCCTCAAAATTATTTGGATCTATATCAGAATAAGTGATATCCAAAGTTGAGCTAGAGAAGTAGGCGTTGGTATAATTATCCCAGAATATTGAGTTTATGCTTGTCATGGTACCGCTGGACATTACAGTTCCGCTAGCAGATCTATTTTTGAAAAATGCGCAGTTGGTTACGGTAGCAGTACCGCCCATGAAAACACCGCCGGCGAGTCCCCCTATGTTATAATCAAAAACGCTGTTTTGCACATAAATGGTTTGGTCGCCTTTAAATACTCCGCCGCTATGGTTGCCGAAATTGCTAATGAACCTACAATTGTTAAATCTCTGCGTTCCGGTGGAATATATAACAGCACCATGGTAGGCAACGCTGCCCTTGAATGTGCAATTATCAGCTGTAATATTACCATTATATAAAACCGATCCGGCACTGCCGCCGGTACTACCGCTATTCCCCGTGAAGTTGCTGTCAACTGCATATATATAGTTCGTGCTACTGGACGCTGCATAAATTACGCTGCCATTTTTTCCCCACGCTTTACAGCTATCAACTTCTACGGTCGTAAGCCATAGATTTACTCCTGAAACAAGATTGAATGCTCCTCCATGTGCTGTTGTAATATAGGCATTTGTTAGTGTTATGCCTTCCACTGAAACATTAACTGCATTACCAACATATATTATTCTTCCGCGTGATTCAGCATCTATTGTCGCCGGATTGCTGGCTTCAGGAGAGAGCTGCAAAGTAATATTATCTTTATCAGGCCAGTTTATCATGCTGCTGTTGACAAATTCTGATGTGGCGAGAGTATGCACACCTTCCATAGCCATAACACTTCCGCCGATCGCTACCTTATCCAAGGCTTTCTGGAATGTCAGGTAAGGGTTGGCGATGGTTCCATTGCCGGCTTCGTCTGAACCGGTAGGCGAAACATACACTTCTGTCGGCGCAACACCGATCTCGAACTTGCTGTTGCTCACATCATAATTCCATATGCTGTTGCCGGTGACTTCGATCGATATCAGGCATTCGGTCGATACCAGAGTTTCATCAAGTGTCCATTCATATGTGCAGATACCGGATTTCGAGACAGTTTCCGATGTAAGGACCGTATCCCATGTAGCTCCTTCGTTAGTTGAAAGCCTTATCGTATATTCAGTGATCTCAGGCTCAACTTCCCAGGAAATTTCGTATGTGGAATAAGGTTCAAGCGTTTCTCCGCCGTCCGGGTAATTTACTTTTACTGATGAACCTTGATATTCATATGCTCCCATATCATCCCCGAATCCTCGAGGCCTGCTGTTTTCGTCTATGTCATCAGATGGGGCTCCTTCTGAAGTGCCTGCATCAACGCAAGGCGACCAGCCAGGTAATTCAAGGAATCCGTCGTTGCCATAAGTGGTAGATATGAACTGTGGATCATCCGTGATGCATTCTGTTGTCGTCAGGCCGCCCCAGTCACCCAGCTTTTCGTCGCAATTCGTGAATGATCCGCCCGTCATAGCATCAAATGGGTCGTTATACCATGAACTGCTTGCCCAGAAGATACAATTCACCGCTGTCCAGTCAACACCATATGCTATATCGCCGGTTCTAGTGCTATATGCTGTATTATCATAGAACGTACAGTTCACTACTTCCCATGTTCCTCCATATGCAACGCCACCCTTCCATGCTACACCGTTACTATCGAAAATACAGTTCTCAGCGTAAACAGTCGATCCACCGGAATAAACAGCACCACCAACCCCTTCAAAGTCATATGGACTGATGGCATAGTTGCTTTCAAAAATAACTTTAAATAATTGAAGATTTGAGCCGCTGATAAGCCTGATGCCGCCGCCATTCTCCCTGACGGAATTTTTTACATAGCCATCTTTAACGGTAACAGCCTCAATAGTTAATGATAAAGGAGTATGAATATCAAACACCCTATCGTTATCCTCTGCATCAATTGTGGTAAGTCCCGTGGAAGCCCCTCGGATCGTAATATTATCTCTTCCCGGCCAGGAAATTTCATATTCCAGGTATTCTCCGGCTTCAACACTGACAAGTCCTTCGGCGGAACAGTAATTCAATCCTTTTTGTACTGTTGCAAATGGACTGCCTTGTTCACCGGTTCCTGTTTCATCATTTCCAGACGTTGCTGATACATATACTATGTCAAGTAGAGGAATGCCGGAAGATTGTTCGAAACAGCCCATATCAAAATTTGTATTTCCACCAGGCTGCGGCCTAGCTGTCCCTGCAATGTCAGTTGAAGGAGCTCCCTCAGAAGTACCGGTATTTATACACGGGGAACCGGCTCCCATTTTCATATCAGCCGAATAGCCATTCATGAATATAGGATCGGATGATATACATTCAATGGTCGTTAGGCCGCTCCAATCCTCATTATAGACATCACAGTTGGTAAATGAACCATACCCAGCATTTACTTCAAAAAGATCATCATCATCTCCCCAGAATATACAGTTGACTGCATCAAATGTGTAATTGGCGCCAAGAACGCTTGCTACTGCCCCCACACCATTTGCAGTATTCCCATTGAATGAACAGTTATATAGTTTTGTATAGCACCGGTAGAAAACGCCGCCCTCTGAGTTAGTCCAATTGAGTACAAAAGCGCTGTTCGTTGCAACTACTGTAGAAGTAGCAAAGACACCGCCCCTATTGGTCGCTCTGTTATTTATAAATATTGAATCGGTCACATAAAATGTGCTGTCTTTTCCTACTGCGCCGGTATAAGCCGATGTATTACCTTCAAATGTACAGCTGTCTATTACAACAATTGTTCCACCAAGGGTACCGGCATATGCTCCATAGTTTTCCGTGAAAGTACAATTTGTCACAGTAACATTATCCCCAGAACCAACTCCAAAGACATAAGCGCCGCCGGAATTACTGGTAAACGTACAATTTGTTGCTTCCCATGTCCCTCCCAAAAATACACCACATCCTGTATTTCCATTAACGTCATTATCTGTAAACGTGCAGTCATTAGCATAAACATAACCATAATCAAACCTAACAACACCGCCCCTGCCATTGGCGCCATGAACATTATTTGTGAAAGAACAGCTTTCAAGGTTCAATACCGATCCGCCTACAAGGTGAATACAGGTATCAGCGTTATAGTCATTTACTGTTATGGATTCAATTGTTATTTGAACGGCAGCTTCGGTGGTGATCAATTTGCCGCTGTTCTCGCCATAGAATGTTACTGAAGAGCTTTCGTTTGTAGGCTGTAGGGTAATACCGCTTCGTTTCGGCCAAGTCACCTCTTTATTGTCAGTTCCTGTATATGATCCGCCAAAAGCCAGCACAGATCCGTCGGCAGCGCACCAGTCTGCGCCTGTCTGCAGTGTAGCGAACGGGTTATCAACCGTGCCATCGCCCGTGTCATCATCGCCTGTCGTGGAAATGTAAACCTCTGACGAGCCGATCAAGAAGTAGCCATCGTTCGCATCATAATCGGAGTCATCGAAATATCCTACCGATTCTACGCTTACCTTGCAGGTCACAGACCTGAGATCGGGTACATTCCATGTATAAGATCCGTCATTTGCCTCCCCTGTCACGACCTCTATCCAAGCAAAAGCATCGCCCGTTGAATATCTGATGTTTATATAATCTACTGCAGCATCAGGGGTTGCAGACCAAGTAATATCGAACGTTCCTCCCATGGTCAAGCCTTCGTCATCAGCTGGTGTAAGTAATATGATGGTCGGCTCTTCCTTTATCGTAAATACAGCATCACTGATATCATAATTCCAATCGGAGCCAATAACCGCCTCTATAGATATGAGGCATTCGCCTGAGATTATGCCGCTTGGCACTTCCCATGAATAAGTGCCCGAATCAGCGATTTCGCTTGTGATAAGCGTATCCCAGCTTGCTCCTTCATTTGTTGACAGCCTTATCGTGATAGAATCCGCATCAGGAGAAGTTGTCCATAATATATCGAATATATCTCCTGCTGCAAGCGTTTCCCCGCCGTTTGGATCATCCACCCTTATCGACGGCCCCTGGAACTCGAATGGGCCCATATCATAACCAAAACCACGCGGCCTAACATTACCTTCCATGTCTTCTGAAGGCGCACCTTCTGATGTTGCTGTATCTATACAAGGCGATCCGCCGGCAATGTGATAATATTCAGAATCGCCTTCAATTGTTGAGATCCATAGCGGCTCAGAGGATATATTGCCTGTGCCCGCTACAAAGTCAGCCGGTTCTATATCTGAATAGGTCACATCATATGTATTACTGTTGAAGTACGACTCATCATAATTATCCCAGTATATGCAGTTCATGCTTGTCCATGTGCCTTCATACTGAATGGTGCCTGCTGATGTAGCATAGTTGCGGCTGAATGCGCAGTTCGTGGCAACGATCGTGCTGTCATTATCTATGCCCCCGCTTGCCGAATAGTTATCCTCAAACACACTGTTCTGTATATAGGCCGTTGTAATTTTAAATACTCCGCCGGATCCCGTAGCATAGTTGCCTATAAATTTACATTTATCATATTCCTGTATACATTGGAATGAATAGGAAACGCCTCCCTGGCCGGATGAGTTATTTTTAAATGTACAGTTTTCAGCGGTCAGGTTGCAGTAATAGATCGCTCCTCCAAAGCCCCTGGCATAATTACCACTAACGGTGCTATCGATCATATATACGCTGGTGGTGAAATCCGGACCATGTATAGCGCCTCCTCTGCCAGTTGCGCCGGTATCAGCGGTACAATTTGTAACTTCAACTGTTGTCAGCCATAGGTTCACATAGGTACTTGTATCAATAGCTCCTCCATTCCCGTTAACAGTGGCCAGCCCGTTTGTCAGCGTTATTCCCTCTATAGTTACATTAAGACTTGACCCTATATAAATAACCCTTCCGCGGGATTCAGCATCTATTGTTGCCGGCGCCGACGCTTCAGGCGATAACTTTAATGTAATATTATCTTTCGCAGGCCAGTAGATCATGGTATCGCTCGTGAATTCCGACGTAGGAAGGGTATGCGTACCCTGCATTGCAAAGACGTCTCCTCCGGCCGCTACCCGATCAAGCCCTTTTTGGAATGTCAGATAAGGAGTGGCGATCGTTCCGTTGCCGGTCGTATCATTCCCGGTCGGCGATACATATACTTCCGGCGGCGCTGTTCCGATCTCGAATTTACTGTCGCTTACATCACTGTTCCACAGGCTGTTACCGATAACTTCAATTGATATTAGGCACTCGGTCGAAGTTAGTTCAGGCACCGTCCATTCATAGGTACAGATGCCGGTCTTTGAAACCGTCTCTGACGTTATAAGGGTATCCCATGTTGCGCCTTCGTTCGTCGACAACCTGATCGTAAAGCCTGTGATAGCCGGGTCTACTTCCCATGAAATAACGAATATATCATAAGGATAAAAAGTTTCTCCGCCATTAGGATCATTGATCCGGACAGATGAACCCTGGAACTCGAACGGGCCCATATCCACACCTAAACCGTGAGGCCTTGAATTTCCGTCGAAGTCATCCGACGGCGCTCCCTCTGTTGTACCTGTATCTATACACGGTGAACCGCCGCCAAGATGCAAGAACTCTGAGTTCGCTTCATCGGTCGATACAAAGTTCGGTTCGGATGAAATATTCCCGGTACCAGCGATCCAGTCGTCCGACTGAATATCAGAATATTGAACATTTGGCGTCGTGATCTGCCTTATGACTTTGTAACTTGTGTTTGATGTATTGCCCCAGAAGATACAATTATCGGCTGTCCATGTTCCTTGATCCCATGCATAAGCTACGCCGCCTTCGCCGTTCGTTGCGCTGTTATAACTAAAAGCACAGTTGGTTGCGACAAATGTACCGTATCGGCTTACGCCTCCCCACAGAGCAGTATTGTTATGGAAAATGCTGTTGGTAACATACCATATGCCGTATTCTGCCACGCCGGAATACCAGCTGCTGGAGTTGTTTGTGAACACACAATTATCTACAGTCCATATTCCGCGGTCACTAACACCGCCCATCCTGGCACTGTTGCCGTCAAAGGTGCTGTCTTGAGCATATATATTATTGTTGCCGTTAGCATAAATAGCTCCTCCGGTATATGTTGGAGGTGATTCGACGGTACATGTCTTAATTGTCACACTATCCAACCAGAGGCTTACGCTTGATGCGGATATGTATATGCCGGCGCCTGGCCCGAGGATCTTCCCGTTTTGCAATGTAATGCTTTCAAGGGTTACATTAACCGTAGATTCGATGCTTATAATTCTGCTATTGCTCTGTGCGTCTATTGTAACGAGAGAAGTTTCAATAGAAGCTTTAAGAGTGATCCAATCAACGTCCGGCCATGTTATATCATATTCATTGTAAGTCCCGCCGAATACCTGCACTGTTCCGCCGGCCGCGACCCTGTTAACGCTAAATCCGATCGTTTCCCACGGCTTATCAACCGTACCGGCGCCGGTCGTATTTGATCCGGTTGTTGACACCCAAACTTCCGAAGATGCTGTAACCTCGAACGAGGCATTGCTCACATCATAATTCCATTCACTGTTCGAGTTCGTAACTTCAACGGATATCAGATAATTCGCTGATATCGTTGACGGCGCTTCCCATGTATATATCCCTGTTATGCCCGTATATGCTTCTGTTGTTATAGCGTTCCATGTCGCACCGCCGTCAGATGAATAATTAACGGTAATTACATCACCGGTAATAGCGTAGACTTCATCAGTTGCTCTCCAGGTTATGGTGACATCATCTTTTGGATAGTAGCTCTCTCCGCCGTTAGGCGAATCTACTTTGACCGAAGGCCCTTGGAACTCGAATGGACCCATATCAACACCTAGGCCGCGCGGCCTTGTATTCCCATCGATATCATCCGAAGGAGCGCTTTCTGTCGTACCTGTATCTATACATGGGGATCCAGGGCCAAGCTTAAGATAATCGACATCCGTTGATGTAGTTGATGTAAATTGCGGCTCAATTGAGATGTTATTTGTTCCGGTAAGCCGAGTAACATCAGGTTGGATATCGCAATTAGTGTTGCCAGACCAATTATCGTAACATATACCCACGGAGAAAGTATTTCCCCAAAATATCGTGTTCCTGGCATCCCATGACAGATTCGAATAGAATAGATACTTGGATCCGCTGTTATTATAAAAGACGCAATTCGTCATACTCCAGAAACAATTATGTGAAATACTTGAATATAGGGGAGCACCAGTATTGTCTGCAAATACGCAATTAGTGGCTTCTACCGTAGCACTGGTAATAACACCTCCCCATAAACCCCCATAATTACCCGTGAATTTGGTATTTACGAGCTCTATAATACCGCCGTATATAACGCCGCCATTACTCGATGCACTGCCGTTCTTGAATGTTGAATTACTTATATACATCTTGGCTGTTCCTGCTGTTACGCCTACTGAATTATTGATCGCAGAACCGCAGCCATTTGACCCTTCCCCCACAACAGTGTTGTCCTGGAAAATAACATTAGCTATCCATAGGGTAGCATCATTGCTTGGCATATAAATAGCGCCGCCAGCTCCAGTTAGATAGGCATTTTGCAGGGTCATCCCTTCGATAGTTATGCTGATAGCATTTGGCTGGTTTATTATCCTTCCATTGCTTTCTGCGTCTATGGTCGCAGGGGATGTTTCAACTGAAGCTTTAAGAGTGATCCAATCAACGTCCGGCCATGTTATATCATATTCATTGTAAGTCCCGCCAAATACCTGGACCGTTCCGCCGGCCGCAACCCTGTTGACGCCAAATCCGATCGTTTCCCACGGCTCATCAACCGTACCGGCGCCGGTCGTATTTGATCCGGTTGTTGACACCCAAACTTCCGACGAGGCCAAGACCTCGAACGAAGCATCACTAACGTCATAATTCCATTCGCTGTTCGAGTTCGTAACTTCAACGGATATCAGGTAATTCGCTGATATCGTTGACGGCGCTTCCCATGTATATATCCCTGTTATGCCCGTATATGCTTCTGTTGTTATAGTGTTCCATGTCGCACCGCCGTCAGATGAATAATTAACGGTAATTACATCACCGGTAATAGCGTAGACTTCATCAGTTGCTCTCCAGGTTATGGTGACATCATCTTTTGGATAGTAGCTCTCTCCGCCGTTAGGATCATCTACTCTAATTGACGGTCCTTGGAACTCACTTATGCCCATATCAAATCCAAAACCGTAAGGTCGTGAATTACCGTCAATGTCAACAGATGGCGCACCTTCTGATGTTCCGGTGTCTATACAAGATGATCCTGCATCAAGGCGCAGGAAGTCATCATCTGTATCAGTTGTAGATACAAATCTCGGTTCAATTGAAATATTCCCTGTTCCGGCATAGAATTGATCGGGCTCCATATCCGAATAATTGACCGAAATATTATCGAGCCGCGTGAACATCGGACCCGAGCCGTTCCAGGTATTCCCCCAGTATATTGAATTTATACTGGTGAAATAGTCCATATAATCAATAAGTCCGTAGGTTGAAGACGGGGTATTATTGCCGTAATAGCTGCAATTTACGCTAGTCCATCTAACAAGACCTATCGCTATTATCCCCGAGTTAGCATCATAATTATATGCAAAAGCGCAGTTCGTTACCGTCCATGTGCCGCTTCTACCGTCGGCATAGCCGGCGACAACGCCGCCGTCATTCGCTCTGTTGTAGCTAAAAACGCAGTTAATTGCGTTCCAATCACCCGCGTAGACCGCACCACCCCATCCGGAACCGGCGTTGTTGCCGGTTAATCGGGAATTTTGTGCATTGACGGTCGAGTTAAGGGAATAAACGGCACCGCCGGCCGCACTACCGGTGGTTTCGGCAGTACAATATTGAATGGTAGTATTTAGAAGGAGAAGTGTTGAACCTTCAGCCAGCTTGATACCACCACCGGTATCTCCGCTAAGGTAGCCATTTTGCAGAGTAATGCTTTCCAAAGTTAGGCTGACAGTGGATTCAACGCTGATTATTCTTCCGTTGCTTTCCGCGTCTATTGTAACGGCGGATGTTTCTAAAGAAGCTTTTAGGGTTATCTCACCAAAAGTCGGCCATATAATATCATATTCATTATACGTCCCGCCGAATACGTAAACCGTTCCTGATGTCGCTACCCTGGTCAATCCAAAGGCTATTGTTTCATAAGGATTATCGGGCGTTCCGTCGCCGGTATCATTGGATCCTGTAGTCGCTACATAGACCTCGCTTGTGAACGGCATTTCGGCCGCCACTATCTCGAACGTAGCGTTGCTCACATCATAATTCCATATACTGTTGCCGATGACTTCGACTGATATCAGACACTCCGTGGATACCAGGCTGGCATCCGGCGTCCATTCATAGGTGCCTACCCCTGAATGCGTCCAGGCTTCAGTTGTTAAGGTCGTATCCCATGTTGATCCTTCATTTGTTGAAAGCCTTACAACTACATTTGATGCCTCCGGGCTGATATTCCACGTAACATCATAGATGGCTTCTGTTGTTATCTGCTCGCCGCCGTTTGGCTGTATCACTATTATTGAAGGACCTTGGAATTCATAGGCGCCCATGTCATAGTCGAATCCGTACGGCCTGGTATTCCCGGCCCAATCTTCCGACGGCGCTCCACTTGCTGTTCCTGAATCAACACACGGCGACCAGCCGACAAGTTCAGCAAAGCCTGCGATGCCGAATGTTTCCGAAATGAACAGAGGGTCGCTGGCAATACATTCTGTTGACGTCATGCCGTCCCAGTCATTGCCTTGAACATCGCAATTGTTAAGGGTGCCTGAGATCGTACCGTTGAATTGGTCATCATTGCCCCAGAAGATGGTGTTAGTCGCGGTGATCTCGCCGCTGCTGATAGAAGTCCCAAACCCTGAAACTACTGTATTATTAATGAAGGTACAATTTTTTATATCCAATGTGCCTCCGTGAATAGCGCCGCCTTCATACCTCGCGGTGTTGGTATCAAAGATACAGTTCTCTGCTGCTACTGTTGATCCGGCCGCATAGACAGCACCGCCTTCACCATAGCTTGCTCCGCCCCAAGCATAGTTGCTGTAGAAAATTACTTTAATAAGTTTCAAGTTGCTGCCGCTTGCAAGCCTTACACCGGCGCCGTTGTTAAATCCTCCAGTTTGCCCATCTTTTATTGTTATCGACTCTATGGTAAGAGTAACCGGGTTGAACACATCGATCGCTCTGTCTGTTGTTTGTGCATCAATCGTTGTCAGACCGTTAGAAGCACCGCGAAGGGTTATGCCGTTCCTGGCCGGCCATCCGACATCGCCCCATGTTACTCCGCTTTCCTGATACGATCCCGCTTCAACGCTGACCAATCCTTCCGCAGAGACACGGGTCATTCCTTTCTGGACCGTTCTGTATGCATTTGCAGAGTTTGTTCCTGTACCGGTCGTATCGTTACCGGTCGTTGACACATAAACAATATCAAGCAGCGATATGCCTGTATCCTGTTCGTAGCAGCCCATGTCTATGCCTGCACCCTGCGGCCTTGGTGTCCCTTCAATATCCTCTGACGGAATGCCGCCGCCTTCGTCGGTACCGGTATTGATACAAGGCGAACCTGCGATCAATTTCAGATCATTTGTTGCGGGGCTTTCAAATTCCGGATCCTGAGAGATACATTCTATTGTCGTAAAATATGACCAATCTTCGTTCTGCACATCGCAATAGCTGATCGTTCCGCTGATCGATCCGCCAGTTGCAGCAAATGGATCATCTGTCCCCCAGAAGATACAGTTAACAGCATTCATTGTCGCGCTGGTATACGAAGCACTTAAGACACTCCCATCACCATACAAAATGCTGTTATTACTAAATGAACAGTTATATAGCGTCCTGTTGCCGCCATAGAATACGCCGCCATATCGGGGGGTATAGCTATTACTGAAGGCGCAGTTGGTCGCAACCCATGTGCCGCCATTTGCAACCCCTCCATCGTAACTACCGTTATAGCTATTATTAAAAGTGGAATTGGCTACGTAAATGGTCCCGCCGAATGCCACGCCTCCCTGCTGTTGGACGCCATTTCCCTCAAAGGTACAGTTATCTATTGTTACAGGATTGACCTGATAGAATACACTGCCGTTAACAGCGTAGTTATCCGTAAAAGTACTGTCAGTAACAGTCCAACTGTCACAATACTGGGCCACTCCGCCATCGCCTCCGGTATTATTGCTGAATATACAATTTGCTACTTCCCAATTACCGTAGTAAGCAACTCTGTTATTGCTGTCAAAGGTAGAATCTTTGGCATAAATATTGGCTGTATTATCGCCCGCTCTTATAACCCAGTATTGACTTGATGTCACTTCCACACTTATTAGGCTTACTGTTGAACTTGGAGCAAGCCAGATTATACCGCCGGGATTAAAGTTGCCGTTCGTCAGAGTGATCGCTTCGATCGTCAACTGCACTGCGGATTCAACGCTTATTATCCTGGTTGAAGCCGTATCTTCGGCATCTATTGTCACCACGGAAGTTTCAAGAGAAGCCTTAAGGGTTATGCCATCCCTGTCCGGCCATGTAAGATTAACGTTTCCTGTGCCGGTATAAGTACCGCCGGCAACATAAACTGTTCCACCAGGAAGAACACCATTAAGAGCATTTTGTATAGTTTGATATGGGCTGCCGGGCGTTCCATCGCCTGCATCATCCGATCCGGTAGTGGAAAGATAAACCTCCAATGAACCAATTGTAAAGGTGGCGTCGCTGGTATCAGAACTCCATATGCTGTTCTTTGATGCCTCAATAGAGATCAGGCATTCTGTTGATAGATTTTCTGTAACTTCCCACGTGTAAACGCCGACATCCGCAACTCCTGAAGTGATCAATGTATACCAGGTCAATCCATTATCGATCGATAATCTTATGTTTATTGAATCTGTATCAGCTTCCGGCGTTGTCGTCCAGAGTATCTCGTAGCTCTCGCCAGGCATAAGGTTTTCCCCGCCGTTTGGATCGTCAACAGTGACGATCGTGCCCTGGAACTCGAAAGCACCCATATCGTAGCCGCCCCCATTAGGTCTTGGGTTTCCGTCATAGTCATCCGAAGGAGCGCCGGTCGCCGTTCCTTGATCAATAACCGGGGAGCTGGAGTCTATATGGAGGAAGTCTGCGCTAGCTTCATCGGTTGTGACGAATACCGGCTCGGCGGATATATTTCCTGTGCCGGCTATCCAGCCACCGGTTTGTATATCAGAATACGTATTCGTTCGTGATACAACATTATTAAACAGATCGCTGTTCGGATAGTTATCCCAATAAATATCATTAACGCCGGTCCAGCTTTGTGGATATTCGGTTACTCTGCCATAATCAGCTGTATTATAAAAATACGTACAGTTTGTAGATGTAAAATCAGATCTGCTTCCAGAATATGTACTCCACCCTTCAAAAACACCGCCGTATTCAGCATAGTTGTTGCTGAAAATACAGTTAACAACCGTCCATGTGCCGTAATTGCCGGCGCCTCCTAATCCATACTGTCCGCCAGGAGGATAGCCGCTTGGAGGGTTATGCGCTTCGTTGCCTATGAATTTACATCTCGTAGCGTAAACATTTGTATCAACATGTACGGCATAAACACCGCCGCCGTAACCTTCTACGGTACAATTCTTAATGATCACATCTTCCAGCCAAAGGTTAGAGCCGGTTGCAAGGTAGATGCCGCCGCCGGCGCCGAATAGAGTTAGCATGCCGTTCTGTATCGTGATAGCTTCAATAGATACATTGACCGCGGACTCAACGCTAATAGCCCTTCCCAAGTACTGTGCGTCGATCGTTACAAGAGAAGTTTCAGCGGAAGCTTTAAGAGTAATATTGCTCCTGTCCGGCCATTCGATATCGTTCTCATTGTAAGTCCCGCCGAACACTTCCACTGTTCCGCCTGCCGCAACAGCGGTTAAACCTTTTGCGATAGTTAGATAAGGATTCCCGACAGAGCCGTCACCGGTTGAATCATTTCCGTCTGTCGCAACATAAACCGTTTTGATCAATATTAAGAAGTTGTTGTCGCTGATATCATAATTCCATTCACTGTTATCGTTCGTCACTTCGATCGATATCAAATATTGGTCTGATGGAGTGGACGGGGCTTCCCATGTATGTATACCTGTATTCGCTTCATTTGATATTATCCAGTTCCATGTGCTGCCGTTATCATTTGAATATCTGATATCAATTGAATTTGACGCGATGCTGTATACTTCATCTGTCGCCGTCCATGTTATTGTTATGTCATCTCCGCCGTCATAACTTTCTCCGCCGTTGGGAGAATCAACACGCACTGATGGGCCCTGGAACTCGTAAGCGCCCATGTCAACACCGATGCCACGGGGCACAGAATTCCCGGCGAGATCGGTCGACGGCGCTCCAGTCTCTGTTCCTTTATCTATACATGGAGATCCTGGGCCAAGATTGAGGAAGTCTGGATCACCGTCAGTTGTTGAAGCAAATAGCGGATCAGCTTCTATAGTACCGGTCCCAAGACTTACTGCGCTGCTTACACCGGATGCGCCTCCTTGAATATCAGAATAAGTTACCTGTATAGCCGTGGAGTCAGCGGTTTCTTCATATATCTGCTGGCCTTGGTCGTAACAAGTGTTGTTCCAGAAAATACAATTCCTGACAAATGATCTGTTCGCTGTTACGGCATCATTACCTATCGCGCCGCCGTCCGATGCAGCATCGTTATACGCGGCTTCGTTCGAAACGAACGTACAGCTTTCAACGGTAATGGCGTTATGGTACCAGGCCCACATCGCTCCGCCCCATCCGCCGATGTTCTTCCAGAACAAGCAGTTCGTTATCACGCACTGTCCGCCGATGGACGTCCAACCTGAATGCTCGGAGCCGTCATACATTAACGCTCCCGGGCCATCCCCAGCCGCATAATTGGTCGTATTATCTTTGAAAATACAGTTTGTTAACCAAAGGTTATACCCCCTTGCATAAATACCGCCGCCTCCAAAATAAATGACGTTATCATTAGCGTAGTTGCCGGTAAAGATGCAGTCGCTTATAAATATATCTTCATTGCCGTCATATGCTGCCTTATCGATACATATGCCGCCGCCGTATCCTGTAACGCTGCCGTTCGTTATAGTGAATCCTTCTATTGTCGCGCTGATCTCTTGCGTTATATGAATTACCCTGCCGTTATCCTGCGCGTCTATCGTGCAAACAGAGGTTTCGGTCGAAGCTTTTAGGGTGATGCCATCGGTGTTCGGCCATGTAATATCGTATTCATTGTATGTTCCGCCGAACACTTCAACTGTGCCGCCGGCAATAACCTCATCCAACCCTTTCTGGATAGTTAGATACGGCGCGTCAACTGATCCATCTCCCGCCCCATCATCTCCAGTGGTCGCGACATAGACCGTGAGCTTTCCTGCTATCTCGAATTTTGCATCGCTGACATCGCTGGTCCAAAAGCCTATTTCAAGAGCTTCAACTGATATTAAGCATTCGGTCGATATAAGGCCGTTTGAAACGTTCCATGTATATGTTCCCGTATCGGTAGCACCGGAGGTTATAAGGGTATCCCATGTTGCCCCCTCGTTCGTAGAAAGCCTTATATTTACTTGATCGGCCGTCGGGTCTGTCGTCCATAATATTTCATAATTTTGGAATGTATATGCTGTTTCTCCTCCGTCCGGATCATCAACTCTGACCGATGCGCCTTGGAATTCATAAGCGCCCATATCAATTCCAAAGCCTGTGGGCCTTGTGTTGCCGTCTTTGTCATTTGACGGTGCGCCTTCGGTCGTTCCGGTATCTATACATGCGGAGTCGGCATCAAGGCGGAGGAATGTGGCAGTATCTCCCTCATTTGTTGAAACAAAGCTCGGCTCGGCAGAGGTGTTCCCTGTTCCGGTTTCCCAGCCATCAGATTGGATATCCGAATATGTGATATCAGTTGTCCAACTACCGCCCTCATTAGAAGCTACCGGCCCAGAAGATGAGTAATTACCGCTGAAGATCGAATTAGTTTCCGTATAGTAACCATCAACGAAAACTCCGCCGCGCGCTTCAGCAGTATTACTATAGTAAGTGTTGTTTATCCCTGTCCAGTTAACACCCCAAGCGATCCCGCCTCCGGCTGTTACGGCAAAGTTATTGTAGAAGATACTGTTTGTTATATTAGCAGTGCCAACATAGAAAACGCCGCCACCCATATAGGCCGAGTTGTTATAGAAAGTGCAGTTCGTTCCGGTAAAGTCTACGCCATAGATTACGCCGCCATCCCATCCTGTACTGTTGTTGCTGAAGACGCAGTTGGTAGCCTCCATCGTTCCGCCATAAGTGTAGCCATAAAACACCCCGCCGCTGCTGCTTCCATAATTGCTGTCAAATATGCAGTCGAATGCTTCCCAGGAACCGGCAAAGGCAACCGCTGCAGCGTCTCCAATATTGTTACTGATCGCGCTGCGAGTTATTGTCCAGGTACCATATGCACATGTACCACTCTCGGCATTATTAGCTTCTATAGAACAGTCCTGTGCAACTATTGTTGCTCCAAGTGCAAATATAGCGCTGCCGATACCGTCATAATCTCCAGATGGAAGATCAGGAACGCCTTCGACACTGCACCATTTGATCTCAACATCATCCAGCCACAAGTTGGAACCCGGGGATAGATATATGCCGGCGCCGCCACCAGCCCCTTCTCCAATAGCAGCATTTTGAATAGTAATTGATTCAATTGTAAGGTTTACGCCAACCTCAAGGGAGATACCCCTTCCGTTTCTTTGCGCGTCTATTGTTACAGGTGAAGCTGCGCTGGAAGCTTTCAGAGTAACGCCGTCCAGGTCAGACCAGTCAATGTCATATTCATTGTAAGTACCGCCAAAAACATAGACTGTTCCATCAGCTCGAACTCTGCTCAAGCCGTAATCTATTGTTTCATAAGGGTCACCGACTGTGCCGTCGCCTGCATCATTGGATCCTGTTGTTGACACCCAGATCTCGGCAGCAAGGCCCCTTATCTTAAAGTAATTGTCGCTTTGATCGTATGATTTCAGGCCTGTCCCGTCCGTTGCCTCGATACTTATTATCATGGTGTCCGACTCATTGGCCGGCGCCGTCCATATATATGATCCGTCATCTGTTTCTGTTGTCGCGATATCCACCCAGCTCTCGCCAGATGAATATCTGATGGCAATATTCGTTATCCCTGATTCATCCGTCGCGGTCCAGGTGACCTCATAAGTTGCGCTCGGCTCTATGACTATTCCTGTGCTGCTCGGCGTCAAAACTTCGACGGTCGGTGAATTACTTTCAAAACCTTCGTAGAAACGGCCGGAGAAATCGGTCTTCGCATAGTTCCAGACCTTAATATTATCCTGATAAGCATTGCTGTAATAATTGGGGGAGATCACATTTCCAATACGGAAATTAGTCATGGTGAACGATGTTGTTAAGTCCCCCGTATAACTTCCGACTTGTTCACCATTAACATACACGGCCAAACTTTTTGTCCCGTCAATAGACTTGGCAGATGACCAAACACAGGCTATATGCAGCACATCATCAATAGCCCAGGAAAGACTGGATCCAACGTGGACTTTTTGATTTGATCCCCAGCCGTAAATAAAGGTCAGCCCTTCCGAGCCCAATAATCTTGTTTGGATATCAAGGTTAAAGCTTGTTGAAGGCTGTTGGTCCACAAATACGTGATAGAGGCCGTCTGACGGCACTCCGGCCGTCATACTGTATTGCGGCTTTATCCAGAACTCGATACAACCTTTTGTTGCATCAAGGATATCCGTGCTGGTCCCAAATACTGCCCATTCAGCATTCGCACTGCTTCGTACGCCATTGCCAAATATAACGGAAGAATAGTCTACTGCCCCGCCTATTGTTCCATCCGGCCCTATTTCGCTGGTGCCTATTTCGGAGGCCGAACCCAGTTTATTCCACAAGGTACAGCCGTAAGCATTCCCTATCTCATAGAATGTGAATGTTGAGTCGGATCTGTCGGATCCGGCATTGCCGATCGTATCCACTGCTTCCACGCTAATTAGATATCGATTTTCTGGGATAGATGATGTCCAACCCGAGTATGTACCGTCATCCGTTTCTCCAGTTGCAATGGTCGTCCATGAAGCTCCTTCATTCGTCGAGTAATATATGTTAACGTAATCAACGCTGGAAATTTCGTCTGTTGCTATCCATGTTATGTCATGTGTTGAGTTTATTTCCCAGTATTCATCACCGTCAGGAGACAGCACTGTTACATCAGGAGCGGTCGCATCTGCGCTGATGCCAAAATCCACTTCGGTTTCCCCGTTCGATCCGAAAGATACATAGCTTGATGTGCGTCCCTCGTCATCTATGATCCTTGCCTGCCAGTGATATGATTGGTCAGATGAAATTGAAGAAACGGTCACAACACCTGTGACAGGCGTTCCGGAGTATGCTACTTCTGTTCCGGAATAATTCGGTGTGTCCGTAAATGCATCAGCAGTAATCCTGACCTCAACCTGCGGAGTTAGGTCGCCGAGTCCATCCGGATCGGACATGGTGAACTTGAAAACGACAGTGTCAGTTTCCACCCATTCACCTGTAGCGATAACAGTTATGCCGTCCGAATCGTACTGCTGAAGTGCCGTCGGGTCATCCGGATTCAACCCTGATGATTCGCTGTATCCGCCGTAGACCGCATAGCTGTCCGATTCACCGCTGCCGGACTCAATAGCTTCGCCTGCGACGCCTCCTATTGTTTCATAGCCGGACGATGTCGCGCTTACCGTGCCGCTTCCGGAAAGCACATCAGCTTCAATTACATAGCTTGAACTTGACCTTTCGGCCGCGCTCGTGCCGGAGCTACCGGTAACAGAGATGAACACTGTTGCCGCCAGCACCAGAAGTGCTATGCAAATATAATATAGCTTACTTCTCATTCTTCCTCTTTATTGCCGTCGCCCTTCGCTTCGTGTCACTCTGAACGAAGTGAAGAGTCTATGAGCTAAATCCCCGCTAGATTCTTCGCTTCGCTCAGAATGACGCAACCGGCGTCAAGCCAATTTACTTAGCGCCGGTCATCAATGCCTCTACTCTTATTGAGCTTCATACATAATTTTAAGATATATCGCATCGCTTGTGGTCCAAGTAAAGGGAGCTGCGGCTGTTATTCCGCTTAGTCCGGTATAAACGCCACCGGCAGCCCAAGCTCCTACATAAATTGCGCTTGCCGAACCGTATCCAGCATAAGCTTGAAAATATGTCCCAGCATTTGAATCGTATAAGAATCCCTGTCCCATCGGATACCATGTTGTCATGCCTGAAGTTTGCGCGCTTACAGGCAATGATATTGTTATGCCGGCAGCCAAGGTCGAATCAGCAGCCAATACATATTGAATATATGCAATAACTGTTTTACCGACCTGCGTGTATCTGCCGTTCACTGTTCCGCTGCCCTTATTATTTCCTGCTCCACCTATTGTTGGTGTATAGCTCTTCCACTCCCCCATATGTACTATCTGTGAATTCGTGCCGTCGCCGATGGAGAGGTCTTCGTTGGTTCCATCGTATTTCATAGTTCTGTCTCTTGTGGTTGTTCCAAGACCCAGTATCAGATCGCCATTCACTTCGACAGTTCCAGTAAAATATGCGGCATGGTAAGCGGTGTTGGCTGATCTAGCTAGTTGAGCAGAAACTGAACCATTAGTGAAATGACCGCCGATATTTTGAGTTGTTCCCATATATGAGAAATAATATCCGGTATATCCGCTTGCCGTGCCATTCGAGGCTCCAATTGCCGCATGTGGATTAGGAACTGGGCCGATGTACCAGTTGTAATCGCCAAGGTAGGACACATAGTTGCTGTCTTGAACAACCAGTTTTTCCGTAGGCTCCGTTGTCCCGATGCCGACATTGCCATCTATAGTGACCCATCCAGTAACTTTAAGGTCACCTTCAACATGGAGATCTGTCTCAGGATTTGCCGTTCCTATGCCAACAGCACCACCTGATACTACAAGAGTGTTGTCTTGGGCTCCGTTTGCCATAACTTTTATGACATCCGCTGTAGCCGTAGGGCAATACAAGAAAAAGTTGTCATTATTTGTTGAGAAAGCCCACTTAACATCGCCAGCCCTAGCAAGTTCAAGGTGCGCATCATAGGTTGGCTCATCAAGCCTTACGCGAGTACCATATGTACTGCCAAGCACCGTATTGGAAACGTGCATTACTACATTTGAAGCAGGAGCATCAATCCCAACACCTATCTGACCGCTTTCATTGATCCTCATTAATTCTGTGCCGGCGCCATTTGCGGAGAACTTGATAATCCTATCCGTTTCATCGCTATTCTCATCCATCCTGATATCAATGCTCCCGCTGCTCCTGAAGCTAAGGTTAGGATCTGTTCCAAGGTCAAGAGGATTGTTCAGAATAAAACTATTATCGTTCGCCACAGTTATCTCGCCGCCGGTCGATCCGCCTCCGTAGTTCTCAAGTCTTATTGAAGCTTGGCTGTCGTCGGGGTGAACGATGTCAACATAAGTATCGGTAGAGCTTCCTGTTTCAAGTCCGAAAGCAACGTTGCCGTCCACATCAAGTAGGGCGCTCGGGCTATCTGTGCCGATGCCGACGTCTCCGTCGGTTTCTATTATTACAAGATTGCTAAGACTGGACCCATCCCATTTTGTGAAATAGAATGGATCGTATTCGTTAAAACTCGTGAATCTCAATGAATAGCCACCGCCAGCCGTGATTGCCGCACCATAGTTATTATTGGGACGCAGGTTTACCTGATGTATGTCAGAGCCAAAGCTTCCTCCCCTCATCGTTATCTTCTGGTTGCCCGATGCCCTGTAAAAATCTAAAGGCACATTCGCTGAAGAATCGATCGTAAGCACGCTTGTCATCGTATCGCCGTCAACATTCACATAGAATGTATCGGCTTCCGCTGTTGAGAGCCCGCCTCCGCCACCGGTTGCGGCAGTGATCTGAGTTGTTCCGTCCTGGAATTTTATACCTCCAACGCCTGTTGTCTCTATCGTGCCTACGACATGGAGTTGTGAGGCGGGTTCTGCCGTTGCTATACCCACTTTTCCTTCTGTATCTATGACCATGCGCGTAACGCCGCTATCCATGAATCTCGTATCGCCCATATTATTCTCAAAGAACATCGTTCCTTCACCATATGTAGCATCAGAATATGATGAACCGGTATATCCATATCTTACATTGCTGTTCCCGGCCCCAAGCCTTACATCAAGATAGCTGTCATCAGAAGAGTTATTATTGTGAACGTTCAATAATCCTCCAATAGATTCGTGTGTTCCTATATTGACGTGTATGCCCGTGCCGCCATGTATTGAAAGCGTGTTATTGCTTACAACAGACACGGGTGTTGTGTCAGCTAAACATATGCCTACAGAGTAGTTCCCATCGACCAATGCATCCGTACCCATAGCTATTGAACTATACCCGTTATTAGTGTTCTTCCATCCTATCGCTGTTGAGTACTGGCCGGTAACATCATTATCTGTTCCCAATGCAATAGAAAAAGACCCTGTCGCATTATTATCGCTATTTCCGGCCTCAACTGAGCCCAATAATCTAATGTGATAAGGCGCGCTGATCTTTATATTATTATATGGGCCCATTTCAAGAAAGTCGGACATGCCGGTGATCTGCATTTTGATTCCGCCATCCCAGCATTTTATATATCCTTTTGTTGTATCGATACCTGCATGTGCACCTGATCCGTTGCCTATGCCTATATAATAGTTAGGGTATTCAACGTTTGTATATGTCGCAAGAGTAAAGTTATCTTGATGTGAAGAAGCTAGTAGCATGCCATAGGATGCGCCTGCCCCTACTATCATATCTGCATGAACTTCCACTGTTTTACTTGTTGGTGTTATGTTTAACTTTCCATTTGAATCCGTTTGCATGTCAGTGTAAACACTACTATCTGTATGTGTTAGACGTAATTGTGCTGCCGCTGCATCAAGAATATCCAGCTTTTTGTCCGGCCCATTCGTACCTATGCCCACATTGCCTGCAGAGGTCGCAAGATGCGCGGCATCTTCAACGGTCAGTATGCCTGTCATCGTATCGCCGTCAACATTCACATAGAATGTGTCTGCTTCTGCGGTTGAGAGTCCCCCGCCTACACCAGTTAGTGCAGAGCCATCACCTGTTATCACCCCACCAACTATAAGGCCGTTAATAATATTTAGGTCGCCTTCCGTGATATTGAGCGTTCCTTTAAGGTCTATATCGCTTAATCCCTCTATGGTCCCGTGAATATATAGATCTCCGAGAATGGTCATGTCGCTTTCGACCGTCACATCTCCTGCAACATGGAGTGTTGCTTCGGGGGTAAGTGTTCCCATGCCGATAAGCCCTGTTTCTCTATTGATAAATATCCTGGTTACTCCGGCGGTATCTCCTGAATGTTGTTTTATGCGCAATCCGTAAGGAGAATTAACATCATTGCTTTGGATCGTAAAGCCGTATCCCGCGGAAGCATTCATAAACTCTACGCCGTTGTTCCACTGGTTACCTGATCCGGTTTCAAGCCTGAGATATTTATGGCCATTTTGCCCGTAAGCACCTATGGTCAACGATCCCGTCATCGTATCGCCGGATATTTCTACAAAACCGCTGGGATCCGTTCCATCAAGTGTATCCGCGCTATATGCCCTGAATGCATAGCCAACGGTGGTTACCTTCATTCGCGGGACCATCTCGCCGTCCGCTGCAACATTTATGCCAAGCCATAGGTCTTGTCCGGTAAATTCCGCAGAAGGAACCGGAGTGGTCTCCCCAAGAATAACGTTGAACCGGCCGTCAGTGACAGGAACGTTGGAGATAGCTTCTGTCCATAACGCGCTTCCGCCGGATTCAACATTATAGAGCTTGAACTCCATGTTAAAGCTGCCGTTCTGCGCCTCGCCTGTATCATCCACCAGCCTTCCCTGGTATGTCATTATTTCGGGCACGGCCGCAAGCACTGCCGACTGCAGCAGAAGCAGCATCGCCCCCGTCAGGATTATTGCTGACCACCTTTTGATGGCAGGCCCCCCCTTTTTGCTTCCTTTATCCGCTCTTACTTTTTTCATCTTAACCATCCTCCCTTTCAAAATTTTTCCAAACATCACGCTTAACATAATGATCCCTCCTAAATTTTTATTACAAACCTTAAAAAAACAAAAAGATTACCCCTTAAAGGATAATCTTTTCCTTCCAAAAAATTTGAAATTTTCGGCTTTTAAACAAAATAAGTCCGCCCTCAGTCATCTCCATTGGTAGAATGAATCCTGAGATCGCAAGATACAATATTGCATTACATTATATTATACTTTCTTATAGAAATACAACGCTTTTAGGTTAGGGAATGACGGATTTTCGACATTGTAGTGCTATTCACTAAGGAATTTCGCTATAGCTTCGGTTGGCATGATAATTGCATGCCATAAGATAAAGATGTGGGGTTGGGATGTTGGTTTGATCGAGCAGTGGGATTCTGGAGGCGCTGAAATGGCAAATGACAAAGCTCAAATGACAAATGAATCAAAAAATGACAAATCAAATAAAAAATATGATATTAGAGATAGGTCGCTGGAGTTTGCGGCAAGATCTGCAGCGTTGGTCGGCAGATTGCCGCGAACGCAGGCAGCTTACGAGTATGGCAAGCAGCTTATTCGATCCAGCGCATCAATTGGGGCTAACTTGGAAGAAGCAGATGGAACGCTCTCTAGGAAGGATTTTATCAACAAACTGGCTATTGCGCGAAGGGAGGCCAGGGAATCAAGATATTGGCTTACGCTTATTGGGAGGGTCGGCTTAATAAGTGATCTTTGCCGCAAAGAAGAGTTGGCGTCGCTTACAAAAGAGGCTAAGGAACTTATGCTGATCATAAGCAGCATAATCAACAAAACAAAGGCTAGGGGGTAATATTAAGAGATTTGGATTTCCCAGATTAATTTGGATTTTGTCATTTGGATTTTGGTATTACACTATAGCCCCAATAATAACCATTATTATATTGGTAGTGTTATACTTGTGCTATACTAATATATTGCTAGCCGCTTTAAGTGTGTTCTTCAGAAGCATTGCGATCGTCATAGGGCCAACTCCGCCCGGCACGGGCGTTATAAAGCCGGCCACTTCCTTGGCTGATTCGAAGTCTACGTCGCCGCAGAGCTTTCCCTGGTCCCTGTTCATGCCGACATCGATAACAACGGCTCCGGGTTTTATCCAGTCTTTCTTGACCATCTTCGCCCTTCCAATGGCCGCCACCAGAACATCGGCATTCTTCGCAACGGACGGAAGATCAGTTGTCCTTGAGTGGCAGATCGTAACGGTTGCATGGGCCTTTAAAAGAAGTAGCGCCATAGGCTTGCCGACAATGTTCGACCGGCCTATCACCACGGCGTTCTTGCCTTTTAGCTCGATCCCGGTTGTCCCGATCAGGTCCATTATCCCTTGGGGGGTGCATGGAACAAAAGGATCCCCCTCCCCTTTTATCAGCATCCCCATGTTTTGAACGTTCAGCCCATCAACATCTTTGTTGGCATCAATGGTGTTTAAAACTTTTTCAGGGGAGATGTGTTTTGGCAGCGGCAGTTGTACAAGTATGCCGTGGACCTTCTTGTCTTTGTTCAGTTTCTTGACCAGGTCAATAAGTTTTTCTTCCTTGGTGTCCGCGGGAAGGCGGTGGACCTGGGACTCTATTCCGGCAGCTGCGCAGGCTTTTTCTTTGTTCCTGACATAGACCTGGGACGCGGGATCTTCCCCAACAAGGACAACATCAAGCCTTGGATTGATGCCCTTCTTTTTTAGGGCTTCGACCTCCCCCCTCAACTTCTCCTGGACCTCTATTGCCCGGGCTTTTCCATCTATAATATTTCCCATAGTTATCCACACTCCTTATCCACAAGTATGAATTGTTTCACGCCCGCCTTTCCGGCTAATATCAAGATCTCAGTTTGTTTCACGTGAAACATTCTCGTGTTTTGGCCTACCCGCCCCGGAGATCTGGCGAGGCAGGTGAAACATCTGTCTTATTTTCCGACACAGAACCGCTCAAAAATACTACTTATAACTTCCTCGCTTATCTCCTCGCCCGTGATCTCGCCAAGGGCCGATGCGGCCGCCTTCAGATCGATCGAAACAAAGTCCCCAGGCATCTTATTTTTAACAGATTCTGAGCATTTTAGCAATGCCTCTTTTGCCCTAATAAGGCACTCTTTATGCCGCAGGTTTATATAGATATTCCGGTCAGATGCGGGTGCGCCTTCTGTGGCTTTTTTATAGATCGCTTCTTCAAGTTTCTTGATCCCCTTGCTGTATATAGCCGAGGTGGGGACTATCTTCTCTGTTTTCCCGAGGATCTTTATTAGGCCCTTTTTGTTTATCTTTTCTCTAAGGTCCACCTTATTAAGAGCAACGATACTGGGCTTTGCCTTGGCTTCTTCGATGATATCTTTATCCTCTCTGGAAAGCTTTTGTGACGCATCGACCGCAATAACAACCAGGTCCGCTTGTTTAATAGCTCTCTTTGCTCTCTCAACACCCATTTTTTCCACCTTATTTTTCGCCATCCTCATTCCCGCTGTATCAATAAGATTTGCCGGTATTCCCTTGATACTTATGCCCTCTTCGATCGTATCCCGAGTGGTTCCTGGGGTGCTTGTAACAATAGCTCTTTCCTCTTTAAGGATGGCATTGAGAAGGCTGGATTTGCCCACATTAGGCTTCCCAACAATGGCAACACAGAGCCCCTCCCTGTAAAGGCGGCCGTGGTCAGCTGTGTGGATAAGGCTGTTGATTTGTTTTAGGATGTATTTTACGGCTTCAGCCTCTTCTTTGGCCGGTACAGATCCGACCTCCTCCGGAAAGTCGATCGAAGCCTCAATTGCTGTGAGCAGATCCAGGGTCTTAGCCTTAATAGAGTTTATCTCCCCGGAAATACCGCCATCAAGCTGCCTGGCGGCTGCTTTAACGGCCTCTTTTGTCTTCGCTCCCATAAGGTCAATAACAGCTTCAGCCTGGGTAAGGTCTACTTTGCCGTTAAGGAGCGCCCTTTTGGTGAATTCGCCCTTATCTGCCATCCTAGCCCCTGCATATATTGACAAACTAAGGACCTCCTTAAGAAGCGCCGGGCTGCCATGGCAGCTTATCTCAACGACATCTTCGCCTGTATAGCTGTTCGGGGCCTTCATGTAGAGCGCCAGAGCCTTATCCATCTTATCCCCAGAGTTATCCACAACCCACCCAAGTGTGGATTTATGGCTCTCAGGAATGCCCTTTTTAGCTGGTTTGAATATCCTGTGAAGTATTTTCTTAGAGTGAGAGCCGCTTATCCTGACTATTCCAACTCCGCCCGCTCCGAGCGGGGTTGCTATCGCGGCAATGGTTTCCCCTTCAAGGTTTTTTGGCATTTTGACGCCTCTTGCGGATTACTTTTTAGGGGCAACAACAAGCCTTCGGTCGGACCCCTCTCCCACGCTGAAGCTTGTGATCTTGGGGTTGTCTTTTAAGGCCATGTGGATAGCACGCCTATCTGCAGGTGACATGGACTCAAGTTTTACCTCTTTACCTGTGGACTCTACCTCTGCGGAGATCTCCTCTGCCATCCGTTCCATCCTCTTTTGGCGCCTCAGCCTATACCCTTCAGCATCAAGGAGCGTTCTAACGCGCTCTCCGCGCCTCTTGCTCAGTATTACATTGACCAGATATTGAAGCGAGCCCAGGGTGGCCCCGTCTTTCCCTATGATCCGCCCCATGTCCTCGCCCTTGATCTCCAGCTCAATATACTCGCCTTCCATCCCCTTTAAGTTCGCTATGGCAACGAAGCCCATTTTATCAAGGATCTCCTGAAGAAGGCTCTTGGCATGCTCCGCAACGTCCCCTACTTCTGTAACCTCTACCTCAGCTTCCTTTCCCCCTATTCCCAGAAGGCCTCCGCCCCCCTCGGCAAGCACGCGCACTTCAACGGCCTCCCTTTTGGCCCCAAGCACCTCAAGGGCTGAATTTGTTGCTTCTTCTATCGTTTTTCCCTTCATTTTTACGCTTCTCATTGGCTTCCTCCTTATTTCTTGACGCGAGAGATATACAGTTGTTGGGCCACTGTTAACAGGTTAGAGACGGTCCAGTAAAGCTGGACTCCGGCAGGGAACTTCATGCTAATGAACGCGATGAACGCCGGCATAAAGTAAAGCATGCCCTTTTGCTGTTTTGACCCCGCCCCCGGCATGGTGATCTGTGAAAGGTAGGTTGAAATTCCGATCAGGGCGACCATAACGTAGGTCGGGTCGGGTTTGGCCAAATTGCCTATCCACAAGAAGTTCGCGCTAACACCCTCCGCAGACAATAGGGCCGCAAACTCTTTGCTTGTCAGGGCCACAAACAGGCCTATAAAGAACGGTATCTGGAGCAGCATGGGAAGGCACCCGCCAAGAGGGTTAACCCCTTCCTGCTTATAAAGCGCCACTGTTTCCTTCTGCAGCTGGTCCGGCTTGTCCTTGAATTTCTTCTGCAGCTCCTGGACCTTTGGTTGTATCTTCTGCATTGCGTCCATCTGCCTGGTCGACTGCAGCGTTAACGGATAAAGCGCGAACTTGATAATTATAGTAAGAAGAACTACGGCTGTGCCGTAATTCCCGCTAAGATTGAACAGGAACTGCAGCACCGAAAGCATTATATCTGCTAAAAACTTAAAAATATTTACCCTCTCCTCTTCATGATTGTTTCACGTGAAACAATTAACTGGTTATCCACAGGGTCATGCCCGCCCCTGCTAAGCCTGTTGCAGCTTAAAACCCTTCTGGTCGCAAAGAAAAGCCCCTTAAAGGCGCCGTGCCTTTCCAGGCTTTGAACTGCGTACTCAGAGCAGGTCGGGTAATATCTGCAGGAATCGGGAAGCAAAGGCGAAATCAGCTTCTTATATGCCTTGATCGTATAAATTATCATGTTTTTTATCATTTATCGCCGCCAAGTCCTGCCCTGCTTAATATTCTGTTTATTGCCCGCTTGATCTCAAGAAAACCTGCGTTTTTTGCCTCTATACCGGGAAAAACTACAATGTCTGCGCCTGCCCGCCCCGCTCCGCTGCTGGCCCCTACCCTAAACGCCTCTTTTATCTGCCTGCGAACCCTGTTCCTTGCCACGGCCGTTCCGAAATTCTTTTTTACGGCCACGCCGATCCGCATCTTTCCTGTTTCGCTTTTCTCAACAACCGCCCGCAAATATTTGTCAGAATATCTTTTTCCGCCTGACAGCAGTTTTTTGAAATCTTCGTTCTTCTTGAGTGTTTCGAGTTTTCTCTTCAAAGCTTAAGCGGCTAGTTTTTTTCTGCCTTTTCTTCTTCGTTTGCTGAGCACCCTTCTCCCTACGCGCGTTCGCATTCTCGCTCGAAAGCCGTGCTTCTTTTTTCTTCTCCGGTTATGAGGCTGAAATGTTCTTTTTGTCATCGTTTTCCTCCTAAGTCAACAAGCCGTTATTATACTTATAAGTGTAAAAACTTTCAAGCTATTTTTTTCTTGCGTCCACAAGTGCTCCGCATAAAAGATCTATGTTCGGACGGATCGCCTTTTACCTCTTCGCGCTTCGGTCTTTCAAAAAAGCCACTCTTCAATCAAAGATATTAGCCAAAAACAGGTTGCCTTAGCGAGAACAATTTGTTAGAATATGCTTTCCTTATCAAGGTTGATTGTCTTGGTTTTTTTGGTTTATTCTCCATCAAGACTGTTGGCTTGATCGAGTAAAAAGTGTGGTGTCGTAAAAAGCGCAACGTGGGACCATCAGGTGGCCCGCTTCTTTATCCACAATATTGTTTATCCTGTGGATAAACTTGTTGATAAACTGAGTTTTTACTGTTAAAATAGCATAAATTAGGATGAGTTTTTGTAGTAATATTTAACGTTTTAGAGTATCTTTGTGGACAATTAGAGGAAGGAACGCCTTAGTGGCAGACATAGACATAAATACCCTTTGGAACAACACATTGAAGTCCCTCGAAGGAACGATAAGCAAGCCTATATACAGCGCTTTGCTTTCTTCCGCAAAGCCGATATCGCTGGCGGAGGGCACCCTGGTTATCGCCGTCCCGAACAACGTGATAAGAGATTGGCTTTCTGAAAATTGCAGCGCAAGGATAAAAGAAAATTTAGTAAGCAACGGGCTGAAAGATGTTGAGTTCGTTGTGGGCTCAAAAGAACTGTTCAACACGCCGCCGCTGGAATCTCAGAGCTACCAGATCGGCCTGCCCCCGGTGCCTCCGGTAGAAACAGGCAGGCTTTACCTGAACCCAAAATATACTTTCGATACTTTCGTTGTCGGCCACGGGAACAGGTTCGCCCATGCGGCAGCACAGGCAGTTGCCGAAACTCCCGCAAAAGCATATAACCCCTTGTTCATATACGGCGGGGTAGGGCTCGGAAAAACCCATCTCATGCAGGCGATCGCACACTACGTTGTTAAAAAACAGCCCGACGCCAGCGCCCTGTACATAACTTCCGAAAAATTCACCAACGATCTGATCAACTCCATTAGAGACGATGCAATGAAAGATTTCCGCGCCAGATACAGGTCAATAGGGCTTTTGATGGTTGACGATATCCAGTTCCTTGCCGGCAAGGAGAGGACGCAGGAAGAATTCTTCCATACGTTCAATGCCTTACATGAAGCAAATAAACAGATCGTCATCTCCAGCGACCGGCCTCCAAAGGAGATCCCAACGCTTGAAGAGCGTTTGAGGTCCCGGTTCGAGTGGGGCTTGATCGCAGACATCCAGTCTCCGGACCTGGAGACCAGGATCGCCATCCTTAAAAAGAAGGCGGAGCTGGAAGACCTTGCCGTGTCTGATGAGGTGCTTACCCTCATCGCATCCAAGGTCAGCTCCAACATCAGGGAGTTGGAAGGAGCCTTGATCCGGCTCATAGCATACGCCTCTCTTATTGGCGATGAAATAACTCTTTCCATGGCGGACGGCGTTCTGAAAGACGTTGTCTACCCAAGCAAGGGCAAGTCTCCTATAACGATAGATCTAGTGAAAAAGATCACCGCAGGGTACTACGACGTGAAGATCGATGACTTGTCCGCTAAAACAAGGAAAAGGGAGATCGCCACTGCCAGGCAGGTGGCCATGTATGTTGCTAGGGAGGTCACAGATGCATCGCTTCCAAAAATAGGGCAGGAGTTCGGGGGAAGGGACCATACCACAGTAATGCACGCGTGCGACAAAATAAGCGGAGAAAAGCAGAATAAGCTTGAAACGAAAGAGGCGGTAGAGTCTATAATAAACAATGTGCGGAAGTACTCGCCATAGCCTGTGGAGATGTGTGTAGAAAACGGCGGGATAACCTGTGAGTTGGGCCGCTAACAACCTAATTCACAGGTTAAATACAAGTTGTTAACAAAGTTGTTAGTGTTTATTTGGTGGGGTTTTCTTGTTGTTGTGGGAAGAATCGGCCTTTACACAAAATCCACAGCGACTACTACTACTACTGAATATAATTAATAAATAATAATAATATATAGGAAGGTGGATAAACATGGAATTCACATGTGAAAAGGCAGATTTATATCAAGGTGTTCAAAGTGTTGAGAAAATAGTAGCGGCCAGGAGCACGCTTCCAATAATAGGTAATATTCTTGTCGAGGCGACGAAGGGCGGGGTTAAACTGTCCACAAATAACCTTGAAATAGGAATGGAGGTGCTTGTTAAGGCAAAGGTTGATAAAGAGGGGGCAGCTCTTCTTCCAGCAAAAACATTTTCCGGTCTTGTTTCTAAACTTCCGGGCACGAACATAAGCCTGAAGGCATCAGATAAAGGATCAGTTAAGATCGCGTATAAACAGTCTTCTTTTAATATTAACAGCCTTAAACCGGACGAATTCCCGCTTCTTCCTAAAATAAAGGAACCAAAGAGCATTATGATAGATGCAGAACTTTTTTCTGAAATGGTCAAGCAGACCATATTTGCCGTATCTCTTAGCGAAGATAAATATGTTTTGAACGGCGTTCTTATGGAATTTGGTAAATCCGGCGAGGCTTCCGACACATCAAACATACGGCTTGTGGCGACCGACGGGTATAGATTGGCAAAAAGAGGCGGCAAGATATCAGGCCCTGTGACGGACCAATCAAGCGCGATCGTTCCTGCTAAAGCGCTGATAGAACTTGTGAGGGCGATACAAAACCAGCCAAAAGGCGAGCTGAGCATTAGTCTTGGCAGCGATCAGATAGCCTTTAAGTACAAGAACTATTATATTGTATCCAGACGTATTCAAGGGCAATTTCCGGATTACAGAAAAGTAGTGCCAAAAGGAAGCGAATCAAAAGTAACCGTTGAAAAAGGAGCGTTTCTGGAGTCAGCTGAAAGAGCAGGGGTCATTGCCTCAAACAGCGCAAACATTATCAGGGTAGAGGTTAAAAGCGGGAAGATGCATCTTTTTGCGTCTGCCCCCGAAGTAGGTAATGTTAACGAGGTTTTAGATGCGGACGTAAAGGGTTCAGATAAGTCCCAAATCGCTTTTAATGTGAGGCTGGTCATTGACGCCCTTAAGGTCATCAGCTCCGACAAAGTAATGCTCGAACTTTCAGGTCCGTTGTCAGCAGGATTGCTCAGGCCAGTAGGCGGAGAGAACTATACATATATAGTAATGCCAATAAGGACAGCAGAAACATCTACATAATATGTTGATTAATACACTAAGGCTTAAAGATTTTAGGAATATAAAGGAGGTCGCAGCCGATCTTTCTCCCGGCACCACTATTTTTTATGGGGGGATAGGAGAGGGGAAGACCAACCTGATCGAGGCGATATACCTGCTTTCCATAGGCAGATCTCATAGAACATCCAGCAGCAGCGACATGATCTATTGGGGGAGCGACGAAGCTGCCGTGAAGGGAGAAGGGGAGAGCGGAACAGGAAAGCTTTCCACACTGGTCAAGATAAAGGGTGAACGCAAAAAAGTTGAAGTGAACGGGGCAAGCTGCGGCAAGACCCTGGACCTGCTTGGGAATTTTAGATCAGTACTGTTCCACAGCGAAGACTTGAAAATAGTGAAGGATGATCCCTCTTTCAGGCGCAAATTCCTGGACATAGTTATTTCACAGGTAAGCAAAAATTACGCATATAGCCTGCGGGATTATTATAAGGCGCTTAGACAGAAGAACCATGCGTTAGCCGGCGGAGTGGCGGACAATGCCGACATTTGGGATGAACAGCTCGCCAGCCTTGGCGCATGGATAACCGAAGTGCGCGCAAAGACCATAAAAGAGATGGGGAGCATTGCTGCCAGAATGTTCACGGTGCTTATCGGAGAGGATCTGCAGTTAAGCCTTGGCTACTCAAAGAGTGCGCCTACCGATAAGGTGGAGTATATGGAAAAACTAAAACAGGCAAAACCGTTTGACGTGGCAAGAGGCAGGACAAGCCTGGGGCCGCATCGGGACGACATAGAAATAAAGGTAAACGGGAAAAGTGCCAGGCAATTCGCTTCATCGGGAGAACAAAAAGTTATCATGTTAAGCCTGAAGATGGCGGAAGTCGAGTTCATTAAAGGCATGACCGGGGAAGAGCCCCTGCTCTTGCTTGACGACGTTTTTTCCTCTATCGATGAACGCAGGAGCAAGGCCCTGCTCGGCAGCACAGGGAACGGCTCACAGTGCATTATTACAACCACAGACCTGAACAGCGTACAAAGAGATCTTTTACGGGACGCGAAACTTTACGAGGTTAAAGACGGAGGGATAAAAGGATCTTGACCATGGCAACACACATCGGCAAAATATTAGAAGTAAACGCAAAAAATGCCCCCGCGATCTCAAGGGTCCTTGATGAGGTCCGGGTCTTTAGCGCCTGGGAAAAGGCCGTGTCCGGCAAGATCGCTGCAAACTCCTCTCCGGAAAAGTTTGTTGCCGGAACCCTGTACCTGAAAGCAAAAAGTTCTACATGGGCCCAGGAACTCAGCCTGATAAAGGAAACGCTTTTAGAAAAGATGAACAGCGTGCTTGGCCAGGAGGTCATACGCGACATGAAGTTCAAGACAGGCACGATACTGGGCCAACCGAAGGAAAAAGAAAATCTGTCGCTAACGAAGAATAAGACCTGTGCGAAATGCGGCATTGAGTTTGCCGGCCAAGGTGGCGTTTGCCGATATTGCGAAAAAGAGCTGAAAGAAAAAACAACCGGGGAAATATACCAGCTGTTGGGAAAGAGCCCCTGGCTGAAGCATGGCGAGCTGGGCGAGGCCGGAAAAAAGATCGGGCAGGAAAAAATTTCAAAGATAAAAAAAACAATGAAGAGCAACCTCTTGGAAAAACTGATCAAAGGAAGCCGCGACATGAAGAAGAAAGACTGGGAAATAACGCTGCGCAGCTATGCAGAGGTCTTGCTCGGCAGAGAAAAAAACAAAATAGAGGAGAAAGACCTGAAAGGAGTTCGTCAGGCAGTGAGGAACAAGGTCAATAATTATTCCAGGAGGAGGAAGCTTAGGTGAAGAAGAAAAAACCAAAAGCCAAGCCAGCGAAGAAAAAAGCGGAGCCGAAAAAAGATCACAAATCCGCCGGCTACGACGCCTCCAAGATCAAAATACTGGGAGGGATCGAGGCTGTTAGGAAACGTCCAAGCATGTATATCGGATCTACCGGCAAAGGCGGGCTGCACCATTTAATATATGAGGTTGTCGACAACAGCATCGACGAGTCTCTTGCTGGCTTTTGCGACACAATTGAAGTGACCATCAATAAAAATAAGTCCGTCACCGTTAAAGACAACGGCCGCGGCATACCGATCGATAAACACAAGGAGACAAAACGCCCCGCGATAGAGGTCGTTATGACCACCCTGCATGCGGGCGGAAAATTCGGCAAAGACGTTTATAAGGTGTCCGGGGGGCTTCACGGCGTAGGCGTGTCGGTTGTGAACGCCCTTTCCGAATGGCTGGACGTAGAGGTGCGGCGCGACGGAGTTATATATACCCAAAGATATGAAAGGGGAAAACCAAAAAAGCCGAACATAGCAACGCCGAAGACGCCGCCCAAAGGGACAGGAACAATAGTAACATTTCAGGCAGACAAGGAGATCTTCACTGAGCTTGACTATGACTATTCCTCCGTTCGGCACAGGCTGCAGGAGCTGGCCTATCTTAATAAAGGGATAAAAATAATATTTTCTGACGAGAGGAACGACAAGAGCGAGACATACCATTATGACGGAGGGATAATCTCTTATGTTGAACATCTGAACCAAGGAAAGCAGGCGCTGTTCGTTCCCCCGATCTACATGTCTGAGGAAAAGGACAATGTGGTCGTGGAGATCGCAGTACAGCACTGCAAAGACTATTATGACGAGAACATCTACTCTTTTGTTAACTGCATCAGCACAAAAGAAGGAGGAACGCACGTAGCCGGGTTCAAGACGGCGTTCACAAGATCGGTAAATACTTTTGCCCGGAAAAATAAGCTGATAAAAGAGGGTGAAACACTTTCCGGGGAGGACGCAAGAGAAGGAATGACGGCCGTGGTAAATCTCCGGGTGCCGGACCCGCAGTTCGAGGGGCAGACAAAAACGAAACTTGGGAACGGCGAAGTAAAAGGGATCGTTGACTCCGTTGTTGACGCAGAGGTCGGCAGGTTCCTTGAAAAGAACCCGTCCATTGCCCGCCAGATCGTTGAGCGCGCCCTGATAGCCTTCCGCGTCCGGGCTGCCGCCAGAAAGGCGCAGGAAATAGAGAGGAAAAAATCGGCGCTTGATACCGCAACGCTTCCTGGAAAACTTGCGGACTGCACGGAATCAAAAGCGGAAAAATGCGAGATCTTCATTGTTGAAGGAGATTCCGCCGGAGGCTCCGCAAAGCAGGGGCGCGACAGGATGTTCCAGGCGATACTCCCTCTGCGGGGCAAGATCCTTAACGTGGAAAAAGCCCGCCTGGACAAGATCCTCACATCGGAAGAAATAAGAACAATGATAACGGCGATAGGGCCGGGAGTTATAACGGGAATGAAGGGTGACGGGAAAAAAGGAGAAGAGCTTGAGAAGGAACAGATAGACGATGAGCTCAGGTACCACAAAATAATAATCATGACCGACGCGGACGTTGACGGGGCGCACATAAGAACGCTGCTCTTAACGTTCTTCTATCGATATGCCAGAGACGTTATTGAGAACGGCAATCTTTATATTGCCCAGCCGCCGCTTTACCTGGTAAAAAAAGGAAAAGAAGGGCACTATGCATATAGCGAGGACGAGATGGGCAAGATAGTTAAGCGCTTGGGGAAAGAGGGAACGAGCCTTCAAAGATACAAGGGCCTTGGAGAGATGAACCCCCAACAGCTGTGGGAAACGACAATGGATCCGGAAAAGAGAGCCCTTCTAAAGGTGGAGATCGAAGATGCCGAAGATGCGGACGAAATATTCAAGATACTTATGGGATCGGAAGTGGAGCCCAGAAGGGACTTTATCAAATCTTACGCAAAGAATGTAAGATGGCTTGATATTTAGAAAGAGGTTGGGTAAATGACGGATCCGGAACAGAAAGAATTTAAGTTTGATGCTGAAGATAAAAATAAAAAAGATGCTCCAAAGGAGAAAGGAAAAGGCGTGGCAAAGAAAAAAGTAAAAAAAGAAAAAAAGAAAAAACCTGCCCGTCAACAAGCATATAGCGAAGTGAAAAGTCCTGCGCCAT
>JBHPDX010000005.1:0-42150 GCA_042577445.1 Candidatus Margulisiibacteriota bacterium
GAGCAATTGACGCGACCAAACTAGCAGCCGGATCAGTTACATCAGGCGCAATAGCAGATGGAACGATAGCAGCAGCTGATATGGGCACAGATTCCGTTACATCAGATGCCATCGCAGATGGAACTATCATTGGCGATGATCTCGCAGCAGATATCAGTATATCAACAACAGGAATAGTCACCGCAGCAGAGTTCTTCGGTGATGGTGCTAACTTACAGAATGTCCCGGGAGTAATTGCTGACGGAACAATAACCGCAGCAAAGATGGCAACCGACTCAGTTACAGCAGCAGCCATAGCAACAGGAGCGGTAGGGGCTGATGAGATAGCCGATGGTTCAATAACCGCAGCTGACATGGGAACGGATTCAGTCACATCAGGCGCTATCGCTGATGGAACGATAGTCGGCGGAGACCTTGCAACAAATATCAGCATAAGTACAACAGGGATAGTCACGGCTTCTGCCATTTATGGCAGTAATGTCTATATCCCGGCAGGCGGAAATGCTTACTTAAGCAGCGGCTCCACATCGGGCATGAGCGCGCTTGTTGTCCCGATGGTCGCGGCCGGCTCTATCACGGCAGGGGATGTCGTTATATATGATACGACAGCCGATAACCAGGTAAAAACAACAGTATCAGCGGCGGATCAGGCGGTCATGGGATTTGCCGTGAATTCCGCGACCGCAGGCAACCCGGTATATGTTGCAGTTTCCGGAAGGGTGACCAATGCAAAAACCAAGGGCACCGACGGGATAGTGAAGGGTGATTACCTTGAAACGACCGATCTCGCGGGAGCCGTAAGACCCGTAAGCCCCAAATTAACGGTAGGTTCTACGGTAGGCATCGCCTTGACGGATGAGGGCGGAGGAACGGTAACGGTCTGGATACATAAATTCTAATATAAAAAAGCAAATAAATAATATAAATAAAAAAAGGAAGGTGTCGTTATGAAAAAGATATTTTTGGCCGGGATAATGCTGGTTTCCATTTTGGGGTGTATTGCCTATCCTGCCCCGAAGGGATTGAACGTGCCGGGAGACCTTACGGTCACCGGTACTACGGGGGCGACCGGAAAGATATATGCTCCCGCGGGAGTAAATGCTATTGGAGGTTCAATGGAAGCCGACTACTTTATCGGCGACGGCACGAATGTTTCGAACGTAACCGCAAGCACCGCAGCTTATTCAACATTATCCGGAACAGCATCTTTTGCAGCAGACCTGACGCTTCCAAGCCAGACAATTGGAGCAGTATCATATTTTGACGGTTCAAATTGGGTGATCCTTGCGCCCGGAACAGTAAATTATGGATTAAGGTCCGGCGGCCCGGGGGCAGCCCCATATTATTCACCGACCCCGTTTACACTGACAGGAAATACCATAGAAGCTACCGAGCCGACTAATGACCTTGCTTTCTTGAGCGATACAAGGATATTTATGGACAGTTCGAAAACAAGATTCGTGCAATGGAGTTCGGGAAATAACAGATTTGAGTTCAACGGGGACCTTTATTCAGGAGGCATCCTTGGCGGACAATTTGTCGGTATCGGGACGAGTATTTCCAGCCTGGATGCTACAAATATAACGCAGGGAATAGTTGGTGTCGCAAGAGGCGGCGTGGGGCGCGATACGGCAGGTGCGGCGCATGGAAGTATCCTATATATGGAAGATGACGGGAAATGGCAGGCGCTGAATCCGTCAGGGACGCCGGGTTGGGTTTTAGCGTCCATGGGAACAGGGCAGGATCCTGTATGGCAAGCCGCGTCAGAAGGATTTAGTCTTTACACAATAAATGGTATTGGTGGCGGCCCGATCACAACTTTGGTCGGCACGATCGAAGCAAAGTTCGATAATGACACCATCGTATTGGACGGCAGCGGTTCATTGGAAGTAGCTTACGCGCCGTACGCCGTGCTTGCAGGCACAGCATCCACTGCTGCGGCGGTTGATGACGGGGCGATAACCGCATCAATGTTCGCGTCAGGATCAGTTACTTCGGGAGCTATTGCTAATGGAACAGTTACCGCAGCGGATATGGGCACCGGTTCGGTCACAAAAGGCGCGATATCGGCGACCGACGGAGGATCGAATGTATACTTGAAATGGGACGGCAGTGCCATGCTTTGGGCGACTCCTCCGGGAGGCAGCGGATCGGTAGAAGTTGATGAAATAACCACCACATACAATGTGAACGGGTCAATAGAAGTTAAAGCAGGCGGTCTTGATGCCTCAAGGTATGCGGCAGGCTCTGTCACATCAGGAGCAATAGCCGACGGCGCGATATCGGCGGTTGACATGGGCACCGGTTCGGTCACAAAAGGCGCGATATCGGCGACGGACGGAGGAACGGATGTATACCTTAAGTGGAACGGCACAAATATGCTTTGGGCGATTCCTCCGGGAGGCAGCGGATCGATAGAAGTGGATGAAATAACCACCACATATAATGTCAATGGATCAATAGAAGTAAAGGCAGGAGGGCTCGATGCATCAAGATATGCTGCAGGCTCCGTCACATCAGGAGCTATTGCTAACGGGACTATAACGGCAGCAGATATGGGGACAGCTTCAGTTACCGAGGACGCCATAGGTTCAAGCGCGGTTACCGGCGCAAAGCTGGCAGCAGATATCAATATCTCCACAACTGGATATATCACTGCAGAAACGCTTAATGCAACATACCTTTACGGGGACGGAACGAATCTGGATAATATAAGTGCTGACACCGCGGGATATGCCGCATTATCAGGTACGGCGTCGCTTGCGGCTGACCTTGTCCTTACAAGCCAGGCAACGGGAGATGTGGTGTATTTTAACGGAACGAATTGGGTAAGGTTGCCGGCAGGGACTGCCGGATATCATTTTGAAAGTGGAGGGCCCGGCGTGGCTCCGTCCTGGTCAGTTCCTGCTTGGAAGGTTACGGGAAATACCATAGAAGCCACGACTTCATCGAACAATGTAGCATTCAATAGTGATGCGTTCATCCTTCTTGATAATTCAAGGACGAAATATCTACGCTGGAGTTCCGGCAATTCAAGGTTCGAGTTCAATGATAAAATATTCGTTAACGGAACCGTTTCAGCTGACGGATCATCCCTTTTCAATTTGAACGCAGCAAGGATCTCAGCCGGAACGCTCGGGCCTGCGAGAGGCGGCCTCGGGAGCGATGTTTCAGGAGCTGGTCAAGGACAGATCCTTTATAAAAATAGCGCAGGCAACTGGGTTGCGCTTTCTCCAGGTACGAGCAATTATATATTAAAGACAAAAGGGCCTGGTGCTAATCCATCATGGGAAGCAGAAAATGCAGGCTCTGTCACGTCGATAGGGGCGGGCAGAGGCCTTACGACAAGCTCGAACCCGATAACAACTACAGGCGTGCTGACAATAGATACCACTATTGTCGTTACAACGTCGGATGCGCAAGTCTTGACGAACAAGACCATATCAGGTGCGGCAGGCATAACATCCACAGGCACTGTGACAATATCAGCTTCCAATTTCGGGCTTAATGTGGCCAATGACGCTTTTATCCAGGGTAAAGTTGCAATTGGAGCGACAGGCTTTTTGCCTCCGCCGAGTACGGAAGCTTTGAGAGTTGACGCCGGCCCGTCCGCTTCCGAGAACGTGATAAGCGCATACGGGAATGTGAACAGCGACCTCGGAGTGAACGTACAGAACCAGATGGCGGGAGCGCTTGCTTCCACCAACATAACGGCCAGGGCTGATAATGTCGGCCCATTTAGCGGTTTCATTGCAATGGGCATTAATTCGTCAGTATACAATAATCCATCTTATATTCTGGGGCCTAACGATACATATCTCGCAGGATCGGGTAATAAAATGGTGATCGGATGTATCATGCCATCGCAGCCTATAATATTCATTACCGGCGGGATGTTAGAGGCGAATAAAAGAATGACGGTCCACGGTAACGGGAATGTGGGGATCGCCACCATGGAACCGACGGCTACTCTGGAAGTTTACGGCAGGATGAAGATCGGCAGGGGCGGGGTTGCAGATCCCGGAGCGAACGGATTGGGCGTAGGGGGCAACGCAAGGATAACAGGAGTAGTGACAGCCGCCGCATTCGTCGGCACTTTTGAGGGAACATACACAGGAGTATATGAAAAGGGAGTAGCGTTCCTCTATCCTTATACAACAAGCCAGAGCTTTATTAGGCTCCCGTATAATGCAGAGATCACGTCGGTTGAGGTTTACTGCAATGGCGGAACAAATGTTACCGGACGTGTTTACAATGCCGGCGCTGCCGCTTACATAACCGCGGCAGGCGTATCGGCAACCGCGGGCAACTGGGCCGTTGCCCCGTCAATTTCAACGCCGAATTATACGGCAAATCAGACCCTGAGGTTCGAGACTTCCGTAGTGACAGGAACGGTGAGCGGCGCGACCGTACTGGTAAGGTACAAGAGGCGGCCGTAACAGGTTTTACCGGGGAGCTTAAAAGATGAAAAAGTTTATCTTATTATTGATGGTCCTGATATTATCGCTGCCGTCATTTGCGGCAACCAGGTTCTATTTGCCTAGTGCCGGGGCTCCTGAAATTACCCCGGCCTATGATGCCACTTGGAATTATACAACAGATGCTGACAGGGTGAGGTTGGCAAGATTCAAGACAAATTCAGCGATGAACGACACAAAAGCCACGGCGGGCAGCGGCGTAGATAGTACAAGCGCCCTGAACAGGCAGTATATTTCCGACCCAATAGCTCCGCAGACAATTACCGGAACGGTCCAGGGGCAAGTAAGAGGGCTGGAAGGCGGGGTAAATGATAACAGGGTCTCTGCTGTATTAATAAGGGTCGTTTCAAACGACGGCACGGTTGTTAGGGGAACACTGCTAAACCTGACTTATCCTGCATTGACGGCTGCAAATGAATATACCCTGACCATGGAGAACAGGTATACGCCGGTATCAACGGCAGTTAATTCTGTTACTGCTCAGTCAGGAGACAGGATCGTTATTGAGATCGGAGCATTTATATATAAAAAGAACGGGAATAGCACTCAAGGATTCGGCGATAGCGCTGTGGCGGATCTCCCCATAGATCAGACTACTGTTACTCAAAGCAACCCATGGATAGAGTTCAGCCAGGATATAATGTTCCCGGGCGTTACTGTGATCGAATAAAAGGAAGTTATGGTTAAAAGACTCGTTATATTATTGGTCATGATGATAGGGGTGAGTTCGATGGCCCTTGCGGCGGCGAGCGCTAATTACCAGATATCCGCGGAGGTCTTTGAGTTCACCGGAGGCACTTACGAATCGTCATCCACTAACTATATAATGTTAGGCAAGGCAAGGCCGCATAAGCCGGAGATCTCGGACAGCACGAATTATTCGATAAAAGGCGGATTCGTCGCGGCAGTCCTCACGGGCGCGACCGTTGAAGGAGCGCCAATAGTTACTTCCATTACTCCGGAATCCTGGTATAACGACAGCGCGGTATCACTTGAGATAACCGGTTCGAATATCTCAACTGACGCCACAGCAGCTCTTACAAGGACGGGATATTCGCAGATCAACGGCTATAATTATACATATACCAGTTCAACGGAAATTATCGCTTACTTTGATGTAACATCAAGGACCCCGGGCTTGTGGAACGTTGCGGTTACCAATCAGGGAACAAAAACAGGCGTCCTGTATAATGCGTTCAATCTCATTGAATCCGGCCCTGCCAGGCTGGTCGGGACGGCGAGCAACGAGCCTAACCCGTTCGATCCTAGGACCGGCCCGACAAATATCAAATTTAACCTGTCAGCGCCTTCTACGATAACACTATATCTGTTCAGCCAGACAGGAGAAATGGTCTGGAAGGAAAGGATAAACGGCGTCCGCGGCGACAATTCAGTTCCTTGGGATGCGAAATCCGACTTCGGCGAATCCGTACCGACAGGCGTGTATATATGCAGAATTATCGCAACAGGCGCCGGCGGCACAAGAGAACTTGCAAAAGTTAAGATAGCAGTACTAAGAAGGTAACGGAAAGGGAGAGTAAGTGGATCTTAAACGGATATTAGTATGTGCTTTGGTGTTCATCCTCATTCCCGGTACATTTTGTGCAGGGATCCAATATGATGACCCGGTCAAATTAGGCATAGGCGCAAGACCCATCGGCATGGGGAAAGCCTTTGTTGCAGTTGCGGATGACGCCAATGCCATCTTCATCAATCCCGCCGGGCTTTCTACTCTCAAGGGCTGGGATATCGCTTCAATGAGCACCAGTTTCATGGATACTTACCAGTATATGGTCCTGGGAGGGGCATATCCTGTTAACGGCGCGACATACGGATTTGGGTACGTTTCGTCCAGGGTAGGGCAGATACCGGTAAGCGGCGGCGGGACAACTGATTTTGAAAATACTGTCCTGATCCTTTCTTATGCAACATATGCCGGCGAATATCTTTCTGGCTGGCTGGGCGAGGAAGAAGATGTCCATGTGGGCGCTAACTTCAAGCTGTTCTCAAAGGGATTCAGCGGCGCTACAAGCGCGCACGGCACGGGATTCAATGCTGACTTCGGCATGCTGTATACTCCGTCGGGCAGTGAATGGATAACTTACGGCCTTAATATACAGAACGGCATTCCCGCATGGCTGGGCGGAGGGATCGGCGGCGGCATCGCGGCCGAAGAGATACCAATGCTGGCAAAGATCGGCGCCGCTTTCAAGGTGAACAGGGATATCCTGGTTGCGGTCGACAAAGACATGTATTTCGGCAGAGCAGTACCCTGGCCGACGCATATCGGAGCTGAGTGGCAGGTCGATAAGAACTTTGTCCTCAGGGGCGGGCTTGACCAATCGATAGGCGGGAATACAGGGATGCTTGCCACCAATCCATCGCTTGGGATCGGCCTTATGCTGAACGGCTTCAGGGTTGATATGGCGTATCTTGTCGATTTTGAGGCGATCGGGTCCGCATCAAATTATTTCTCTTTTTCTTTCCGGGAAAGGACAGAGCCTGAAAAGAAAAAGGTCAAAAAGGCGGAGAAGGCCCCGCCAAAAAAGATCGTTGTAACGAACAAGCCTGTTATCAGCAAAGTGCTGATGACATCCCCAAAGGACAGGATCTACACGTTTGATAAGAGGGTAAGGATACAGGGGACGGTCGATCCGGACGTTACGCTTCTTGCGCTTGCCGGAAAAAAAATATCAATATCAGACAGCCTGAAGTTCAATAGTTACGGCGAGCTTAGGATCGGGAAGAACATATTTAAATTCGAGATAAAGGACCTCCGGAACGAACAGCAGAAGTTCGACAGGAGGGTCGTAAGGCTCTATATCCCGCAGGGAATGGCAAGAAAAGATATCGAAAAGAAGACGCTTGATTACAAGCTATCTGCCACGCTCATTTCAGACTACATCGACAAAGAGTATAGATATAGTGAAAAGCTGACCAGGTCAAGGCTTGCCGTCATCTTGTCGAAAGCCGAGAATCTCAAGCTTCCAGTGCTTTTTGAAAAGGTCTCTAACGATGTTTCGAGGAACCACTGGGCCGCAAGGAACATTAAGGCCGTTCTGGACAGCGGATCAATGACATTATATAAAAATAACACTTTCCGTCCCAATTATTTTGTCACAAGAGGCGAGCTTGTTAGGACTATCTCGAAAGCCACCAATATACCTGTAGATAAATTAAGAGGACTCTTGATCTCCGATGAGCTGGACAAGGAAGCAACGATGGGCGATGTTATATCGGTAATGTATAACACGAATCTCCTTAAGGATGGCATCAATGATTACCTGGCTTTCCTTGGGATCACGCGTGAAGAGGTAAAAGCGGAGCTTAAGCCCGAGGTTCCGGAAGAAGCAGTTGAAGATCTGGTAGTTGATGGTCCGGCCGATAAAGAGGTCACATTTAATTCCTTTACCGATGTTTCCGGACGGGTAAATACCGCAAAAGTGGAAAAGGTTGATGTGAACGGCAAGGTAGTTGATCTCAAAAACGGCAGGTTCAACGAAAAAGTCGACCTTAAGATGGGAAAGAACCGCGTGGTCGTGGATGCCCGTCTTAAGGGCGGCGGGATGTCCTCCTTAAAGAAGAGGCTGTTGCGGATCGAGCTGCCCGAAGGTTCAATATTTGAGGACAGGACAAAGCTTGAAGCGAAGCCGGCCGAGTATAAGGCGGCAATGCAGGTGATGGTCGAGATAATCGGGCGGTACAGGCTCAGTGAAAGGATAAGAAGGGAAAACTTCTGTGACGTCATAGTAAAGGCAAAGGGATTGGCCGTGCCGGAGGTCAAAGAGGACATTGCAACCGATGTTCTAAAGAATTACCCGCTTGCAAGACCGATCGCGGCTGTATTGAGGACCGGCGCTCTAAGGGTCTCAGCTGACAGTAAGTTCAAACCGCGGGATCATATGGACAGGTCGGAGCTTCTTGAGGCTGTAGCAGTGCTTCAGGGGGTTGATCTTGCCGCTGCGTCGCAGTTCTTTGGCGGCGAGGTGGATCTTTCGGAGCCTGCGACGATGGCGGATGTGATCCAGCTTTGCTGGAAATCCGGCATTTTTAAGGATCGTATCGATAAGCTTCTTGCATGGGATACGTATTGATAAATTAATTAGAAAGGGGAAAAATGATGGGATTATTTGATAATATGGGTTCAAAATTGAGCGGGGGTATAGAGGCCGCCAAGCGCGGCTTTTCGTTCGCCGCCGATAAGACCAAAAAGGGCGCGAATGTTGCCAAGATCCAGGTTGAGATAAGGATGGAAGATGGGAAGCGCAAGAATCTTTATGCCGACCTCGGAAAGCATGTGTTCGACCTTATGAATAACGGCGTATTTGATATGGCAAATGACGGCAAGATAAAGAACCTTATCGAAAGCATAAGGAAGAGCGATGATCAGCTTCTGAAGCTTAATGAAGAACTAAAGTTGGTCTAGGTTAGAACAGGCTGAAACCTTCCAGCTCCAGATATTCTTTGGCACCATGTGCTGCAATTGCCCCGTCAGCCGTCGAGGTCACGACCTGGCGCAAATGTTTTTTCCTTACGTCTCCCGCCGCAAAAATACCCTCTATATTCGTGGCGAGCTTGTCATCCGTAACAATATTCCCGTTCTTGTCCAGATCCACGAGGGCTTTCAAGAAGTCCGTGTTAGGCTTCAACCCCACATAGAGGAATATCCCGTCAATATCCATGGATGATGTTTTATCGGTCTTAACATCCTTGACCTTTATTGACCGGACTTTTTTGTCGCCGACGATCTCCTCCACTACTGTACTGAGCTTTAAGAATATTTTCGGGTTGGCGGCGGCTTTTTCCTGCAGTACTTTGTCCGCGCGGAGCTCATCGCGCCGGTGTATTATGGTCACAAGCTTTGCAAACCTTGTCAAAAATATAGCTTCTTCCAGAGCTGCGTTGCCTCCTCCCACTACGGCCACATTTTTGTCCTTGTAGAAAGGGCCGTCGCAGATGGCGCAGTAGGATATTCCCTTGCCTGTCAGGGCCTTTTCGCCGGGAACGCCCAGTTTCTGAGGCTCGCTCCCGCTGGCGATGATGACAGCCTTGGTGCTGTATGAATGTTCTTCCGTGTGGACCTCTTTTATCTTGCCTTTTACTTCGATCTTCGTGACCTTGCCGTAAATTATGTCCAAACCGTACTTTTTTGCCTGGTCCTCAAAATTCTTGCCCAGGTCCATTCCGGATATGCCCTGAGGGAATCCTGGATAATTCTCAACCAATTCCGTGGAGGTTATCAGCCCGCCCAGTATAGCTTTCTCTATGAGGATGGTGTCTATCTTTGCTCTTTTGGCATAAATGCCTGCTGTAAGGCCCGCCGGTCCGCCGCCGATAATTATCAGGGAGAACGGCTTTTTCTCCCTTTTTACCATTATTTGCGGCTTAGTTTTTGGTGCTGTAGTGCTTTGTGTGCTCATAATTCGTTATTTAAGCATAATAACGGAGAAAATTCTCCCAGCTTTTCCTCCTTCTTTCCTGTAAGAGTAGAACATATCGGTCTTACAGTGCGTGCAATAGCTGCCGTGATGAATATTGCTTTCTTTTACGCCCAGTTCCTTCATCTGGCCTATGTTCAGTGCCAGCAGGTCAAGATACCAGTGACCATTGTCTTTTGGTATTATATATTTTTCGTGGTCCTTAAAGCTTTCCTTTAACGGTCCGATAACCTTGCTGTCAACTTCGTAACAGTCTCTTCTGATATGCGGCCCGGCAACAATTATACAATTTGACGGCGAAATATCAAATGCTTCGATCATTCTTTTTAATGTTTTTTCAGCGATCTTCAGTGTACCGCCTTTCCAGCCGATATGTACCAGGGCGATCGCTCTTTTTACCGGATCAAGGATGAATAGGGGGATGCAGTCAGCTGTTCTGATCACCAAGGGGATATGTGTTTTGTTCGTGATCAGGGCATCGCAGGACTTTATCGGGGATCTAAGGGTGCCCGATCCCAGGTCTTCTTTGTCAACTACGCGTATGTTCGCGCCGTGTACCTGCTCAGCCATTACAGCTGATCCGGGGTCTATGTTCATGTGGAGAAGGAACCCGGAGGCGCTGTCAAAATCCCTGGTAGATATCTTTGCCGTAGCGCCGTACTTTTCCAGGACAGGTATGCTTACCGCCCTTTTGCCGGCGGTTTCCGAGAGTTTAAATATTGAAGGGCGCATTATTGCAGTTTCTCGATCTCCGATTCGCTGATCTTTGCCTTTGACCTTCCGATTATGAACAGCCTGCCTTCTTCGGTCAAGACTATGATCTTTTCCCCCTGAAGCTCGCTTTTATCTCTTACGGCCCTGGCGCCTCCGGAGAGCTCGGCTATATGATCGGAAAGCGAATAGGTGGCGTGATCGCTCCAGGCCTGGATATTCCTTGTGTCGAGATGGACACCTTTTAGCATGCTTATCTTTTTATCTTTTTGGTCATAGACCGCGTTAAGCGAGCGCAGCGTTGCAGACCGGCTTTTTATCGTTACATCATTATAGGCATAGATATTGTCTGTATTGCTGTCCACTAGGAAGGATTCGGCTTTAGCGTTGAGCTTTGACCTGTCTTTTTCGGAAATAACGACAGCGGATGGTTTGTCCGTTAGAAGTACCCGCTCAAGGCCTGCATCCGCCTCAAGTTTATTGGATCTTATCGTTATATCGCCTTTCGTGAGGACGATGTCTCCCTCGCAGTACAACTTTTTGGTCGAAAGCTTCCAGTCCAGGCTTTTTGCCTTGAACCAGTAGCCCTTGCTCTTTGAAAGCGGTTTTTCCGAGGGCAGGGAGAAGAAAGAAATAAGCTTCTTTATGCTCCCGATCCTTTTTAATTCTTTCTGGAACTCTTTTTCCGACTTGATGTCATAGCCGAACGGCTCGATCAGCCGGATCTCCTGTTTATTTAATTTCCACACAGCTCTCGGAGCGAAGAATTTGAGGGTCGGCTTGCCGTCCTTAAAGAACAGGCCGTCAACAGAGGTGAGGTATGCTGTGTTCGTTGTTTTGTTTATAGTGGAGGATATAGCGTTAAGTTCCCAGTATTTTATGCCGTCAGCGACCTCGGAGAAAGTGACCGTTTTAAATGCTATATCCGATTTTCCCCCTTCATTCGCGAGCTTGCGGGATATTATATCCTGGACGTTATTTTTCGGAGAGAAGATCGCCCACATAAAAAATCCTACTACTAATATTCCCAGTAGGATCAATATTAAAGGTTTTAGCCTGCCCACTATCAGTAACCCAATGCCCTGAGGCGGAGCGCTTCGAATGTTTCCTGAAACCCTAAAAGGCCTTGCCCATTTTTGTAGTAGGCGGCGGCAAGCAGCAGGTGAGTGGCCGCGACATTACTGTCCACTTCGATCGCTTTCTTGCACCAATCTATTGCCTCGTCCACATTGTCCAGTTCCCCGTATATGGTGGCAATATAAGCGTATGAGAAGACATTGTCGGGATGTTTTTCTATTATCTGCTTGAATTCCCTTATGGCCTCTTCTTTTTTGCCGTTAAAGTACAGCGCAAAGGCGAAACGGAACCTTGTTTTCCAGTCATCGGGAAAGAACCGAACTTCTTTTGAGTATATTTCCAGGGCTTTAGGGGGGAAGTCCTTGTCAAGCTCGTCCACTTTTTTCAGCATGCTCAATGCGTCCTCTATTCTGTTCGAATACGCATAGGTAATGGCAAGGTCGAAATAAGCCGCGGGATCTTCCGGATGCACTTTTACGAGCCATTCTTTTTCTTCGATCTCGGTCTTCAGGTCATCGGTCAGCGTGAAGCAGAATGCATAGCCTCCAAACAGGACCGCGATCATTGTTGTTATCAATAGCATGCGGAGCATCCTCATTTTATTTTCTCCTTATCTTATTTATTAGTTTGGTGCTGGACTTATTCTTCGTCTCCGGAACGATAATGACTTTGCCGCCGTAGGACCTTACTGCCTTGGCTTCCGGGAGGCTGCTTATGCGTTTATAATCGCCTCCCTTTACCTGCACATCGGGCTTCAGCTCCAGTATAATGGACTTTGGGGTATCTTCCGAGAATATGGTTATATAATCCACGGTCTCCAGCGCCGCCAGTATCTCCGCCCTTTCGCTCTGCGGATTATAGGGCCTGTTCTTGGCCTTGATCTTTTTGACGGACGAGTCGCTGTTCAATCCTATAACAAGTATGTCGCCGTATTTTTTTGCTTCTTCCAGGTATCTGATATGCCCCACATGCAGAAGGTCGAAGCATCCGTTCGTGAACACGACGCGGCTGCCTTCCTGTTTTTTCTTTTTTAATATCTCCTTCAGTTCGAAACGGCTTTTTATCTTCTTGTGGGCGGCTGCTTTCTCCGAAAGGGACTTGCCGAGCTCATCAAGGTAGACCGGCGCTGTGCCGACCTTGGTTATAGCGACCGATGCGGCGTAATTCGAGAGGACCACGGAGTCTTTTATGCCTATACCTGAAGCAAGCGACAGCGTGAGGGCGCTGATCACGGTGTCTCCCGCTCCTGTTATATCAAAAACCTCTCTTGGAATGGCCGGGATATGGAAAGCCTTGCCGCTGCCCCTCGTGAAAAGGGACATCCCGTTATTTCCGCGTGTGATCAGAACGTAGTCGCTCTTTACTATTTGAAGGAGTTGTTTCCCTGCCTTTAAAAGGCTTTTGCCGTCGTTTATCTCTATCTTTGAAGCTGCCTGAGCCTCTTTATTGTTTGGAGTGATAACGGTTACCCCTCTGTATTTCCGGTAATCCGCTCCTTTCGGGTCTGCGGACACTGGTATTCTGTTCTTTTTTGACAGCCTGATGACATGTTTTATGACGGTATCGGTCAGGAGGCCTTTTCCATAATCTGATATTATCACGGCATCCGATCTTGGGATAAGTTTTTTAAGGGAAGCCACTATTTTTCTTTCTATGGCGTCATTTATTTTGCCCTTTTCCTCTCTGTCCACTCGCACTACCTGCTGGTTAGCGGCTATGATCCTGGACTTGAGAGTTGTGGGCCTTTTAATCTCCTTGATCAGGAATGCAGGGCTTATCTTGTTCTTTTTGAGCGCTTTGACGAGTTTGCTTCCGGAGCTGTCGCGGCCGATCGCTCCAATTAATATCGGATCTCCTCCAAGAGCTCTGATATTATTGGCAACGTTCGCTGCTCCTCCGGGAACATGTGTTATGCTTGTCACGTCCGCAACGGGGACGGGGGCTTCAGGCGAGGTCCTGTCAACCCTGCTCCATATATGCTCGTCCAGCATTATGTCGCCGATGACCAGTATCTTCTTATTTTTGAACTGTGCCAGGTATTTTATCAGTCTTTCAGACATTGCCTTTGTCCTCCAGGACCCATTTTACAGCAGTATACAGGTCTTTCGCAACATGATCAGGCTTTGCTCCGCCGAATCCCTTGCTCTCGCTTTCTTTTTTGCCTCTGCCGGTGAGGACCAGCGCCGTCTTCATTCCCGACTTCTTGCCGGTCTGTATATCGGTGAGCTTATCACCGATCATGTATGAATGCCCCAGGTCTATGTCGAACTTTTTCGCGGCCTTCTTTATGAGGCCGTTGTGCGGCTTGCGGCATTCGCACTGCATTTTATACGGGTGAACGCCGTGTTCAGGGTGGTGAGGGCAGTAATAGATGCCGTCAATGTAGCCCCCGCCTTTCAGTACCTCTTTCTGCAGTTTCTTGTCGATAGACTGCAGCATATCCTCCGAAAAATATCCTCTTGCCACTCCGGACTGGTTGCTGATCGTGAAAACTTTAAAGCCCGCTTCGTTGAGGTGTCTTATGGCTTCCGCGGACTTTGGTATCATTTTTAATTCTGACGGATGGCTTAAATATCCCGTGTCTTCGTTGATCGTCCCGTCCCTGTCAAGAAAAACAGCTTTATTCATGATGCGCGTTTTAAGCTAACTCCTTTTCAATGAGGCTGCACAGCACATGTATGATAACTTGATGGCTTTCCTGTATTCTGGGCGTATCATCGGAAGGAACGGTGATAGCAACATCGACAAGGCTCTTTATCTCTCCCCCTCCGCATCCAAGAAGACCGATAGTCTGTAATCCTTTGTTTTTTGCATGTTTTATGCCATCGACCACATTTCTTGAGCCGCCGGAAGTGGATATTCCGAATGCTATATCTCCTGTGTTACCTAATCCTTCTATTTGCTTAGTGAATATCGTTTCAAATCCATAGTCGTTGCCTATCGCAGTTATGATCGAAGTATCAACAGATAGGGCGAGGGCAGGGAAGGACTTCCTTTCTTTTTTATACCTTCCGATCAGTTCCGCTGCCATGTGCTGAGAGTCCGCGGCGCTTCCGCCATTCCCGAAGATCAGCAGTTTTTTGCCGTCTTTATAGGCAGAAATAATGAGTTGTGCGGCTCTTTCTATATCATCTACAAGGGAGGCCAATACTTTTTCTTGGACAGATATACTTTCTTGTATCTCTTTTGTAATATCATTTTTCATACAGGGGGTATCATATCATAAAAGGGGATTATTTTGTAGGTTAAATTGCCCGCGGCGGGATCACTCTTCCGACCAGATCGATCATGAATATTTCCCATAATGACGCGAATTTTTGAGGGTATTCCTTTTTCTTCTCAATTGGTTTGAACGGAAAACTTATGATCCATGTCAGCGCCAAAAAGATGAGGCCTACAGGCAGTAATATGCGGTAAATTATGTAGGCTAAGGCGCCGTAATGTTTTCTGCAGAAGTATAGGCCGCCCCTGAACCCTTCCACGAAAAGCCTCCTATTGAACTTTCTTGTGCTGCTGTATCCTCCGTAGTGTATGACATGCGCTTCGGGATAAAAGATAGTTTTCCAGCCGGCCTTTCTTATCCTTCTGCACCAGTCCAGGTCATCATTATAGAAAAGGAAGTTCTCGTCCAGGATGCCCGCCTGCTCGATCGCCTCTTTTCTTACCATTAAGCATGCACCGACAAGGAAATCGACCTCTTTTACATGCTCCAGCTTCCAGAATTTAGGGCCAAGTATGCTTCCCTGCCTTTGCGCGGACCGGTCCACATTAAGTAGTTTTGGCCCGACAGCGCCGACTTTCTTATGTTTGTCCATATATTCAAGCATTTTGTCGAAAGCCCCGTCCTGAACGATCGTGTCGTCATTGAGGAGCATCGAATATCTTCCAGCAGCTACTCGTAAACCTTGATTGCTGGCTTTTATGAAGCCAAGGTTCTCTTTGTTCTCAATGACCCTGACACCTTTAAAGTTCTCTTTTACCATTTTTACTGAATCATCCTTTGAAGCATTGTCCACCAGGATGATATCCAGTCCTGCTTTATGCGTCGACGTGTTTATTGAATTCAAGCAGTCCTTTAGAAGTTTTGAGTTGTTAAAGTTGACTATTACTATTGATATGTCCGTCATGCTTTGCCTTTCTTCAGTGCGTCAGTTAATCCTTCCCTGTAATTGTATTCCTGAAGGACCATGTTGTTAAAATAACTCCCTTTTGCAGCTCGTTTTTTTATTATATCAAGGAGCCACTTATTGCTTTTCATGAACACATATATGGCCATGACGGCTGGGTGCATCCCCAGGAAGTTCTTCACTTCTTTGTTCGGATGTTTTTTATAGAACTTGGCCGCCGAAAGGCCCATGTTATATTTTCTTTCCAGCATGCCTTCATCAGAAACGATGTGATAGTGATAGTTCTTTGCCGAAGGGAGATAGATTATGGGCATCCCGAGCTTATGGACGCGGTAGCCCAGTTCAATGTCCTCCCATCCGTATCCGGTGAACATCGGGTCAAATAAACCGGCTTTTACGGCGGTTTCCTTGCGAAGGGAAAGGTTGCCGGATAAAAAATACATCCAGTGGAGTTTTTGTTTTGCTTTTGGTTCTTTCTGTATATATGGGGTTAGATTGTCCGGACTTCGATAGTTCTCGAGCCTTTTAAGGTTATAAGTTAATCCTTCAATAGCAACATTTCCGCATTCTTCGTGGCACTTGATGTGCTCTTCTACCAGTTTTTCATGTGCTATCATATCCGCGTCGGTCAGGAGTATTATCTCTCCTTTTGCCTCTTTAATGCCGCGGTTCCTTGCTCCGGGGCGGCCGAGATCTTCCTGTCTTATATAATTCAGATCAAAAGTGTGTTTAAGGTCCGCTATCATTTTGTCAGTCCCGTCCGAGGAGGAGCTGTCGACAAGAACTACTTCAAAAGAGTCTTTTGGGGCGGTCTGGTCCTCAAAAGATCCGAGGACAAGCTTTAGGCTGTCTTTCTGGTTATATGTTCCGATCACAACGCTTAATTTCATTTTAACAAATATTCCTTTATTCTTTTGGCGATCTTTTTGGAGGCGCCTCTTTCTCCCATGAGCTCTTTCCCTTTTTCGCTCATCAGCCTCATTCTTTCCTTGTCGTTCAGCCTTTCCACCACTTTTCTGGCGATATTTTCCGGATCAGGATTAAGCTGTAGGCATGCTCCCTTTAAGACCGACTTACTGTGCCATCTTACCATTTTCTTCACCCTTCTTGGATGGGTATTAGAAGGATAGGTTATGATCGGTTTGCCTAGTGATGCCGCGATCTCATTGCCTTGTCCCCCGAGGCCGATTATAAGATCGGAGTTGCAGATCACATCTCCGAAATTTTCGCAGAAAACAACTTTCGCAGACGGTTTAAAATCCCTCATCAGCTTGTCCTTGTTAAGACGCTTGGCGACGGAGAACAGTATGTTCACTGGTTGGCGCTGTGTTATCAGGTCCATTATTTTTATCAACATGGGAAGCTCCTTATATGCGAACTTCCTGCTCCCCGGAAGTATCCCTATGGTCTGCTTGGTCCTATCCAGGGCCACGGATCCCGGCTTTATTTCATATGTATCCAATAAGACGTTGCCCACGTATTCTTGGGGGACATCAAGATAATCGAGATGCTTGAAGCGCGGATGCAGCATGAACATCTTGACGCCTTGTTCCCGCATATATTTTTCAGTTCTTTTTGAGAATCTTGGGCTGGGGCAGGCCCATACGAACATGAATGGTTTCCTCGGGCAGAAACTTGATATCAGGACGCTTGTATAATCACCGACGCCGACAACAAGATCTACGTTCCTGTGCCTGTATAGTGATATAAGCTGCCCAAGATAAAGGAAGAGGGCGCCGCAGGCAAGGTCTTTTAACATCGGAATGAGTCCGACGGTGACCCCCTGGCCGGGAAGTTCCCAGTGAGGGCCGATTATTTTAACTCCCAGCCCTTTGAAATGCTTTGCATTTCCGACTATAGGGAGAGCCAGTATCTCCACGTCTTTGTGGATCTGCTTCAATTCTTTTATTATTGCTATGGCGCCAAGATCTTCCGCATAGCCGTTCGATATAAAGAGAACTTTTTTCATAGATGGCTTGATTATAGTGAACTTAGGTTTTTATGTCCACATCTCATAAAGGCCGAAAATAAGGAAAACGATCAGCGCAAAGAACAATGCTATTATATGTACGCTGAAGCCGGATGCGATAACTATCCCTTTTGGCAGTCCTATCAGCAAAAACCCTATTGTCCACCCGGCTTCGTGGGTCCCAAAATCCCCCACGCCCACAGGCAGTATGCTTGACAGGAACGCAAGTACGGCGCCAAGAACGAAAAGCGGAAAGGATATCTTTAACCCCATGGTGAAAGCTAGAACATAGAACGTGTAATTGAGCGCAAGCCAACAGCAAAGAGTAAGGCCCACAAGTCCCCAGAATACGGAAGGGGTCTGCACGTGTGCGAATGACTCTATCATCAGGTCTTTTCTCTGTTTAATGTGTTCTTTTATTTTCGTGCTTAGAAGCGGCATTTTATCGATCAGGCGGAAGCCGAACTGGATCGTTCTTGATATGTTCCTTAACATGTATATTAAAAGCAAAAGCAGCGCAATAAGTATAATATGATATACAGGATCCAGGGCACTGAAGAAAAATGCCGAAATAGTGATCAGTACAAGCAGTATCGCTAGATCGAGTATACGTGCGACAAGAAGTATCCCAACGCCTTTTGTCATGGTTGTTTTATATCTCTTGTTGATGAAGTGAGCCAGGGAAAGCTCTCCGGCCCTTACCGGAAGTATTCGATTGAAGAAATTATGCGCAGCCGCGATCCTGAGCAGCGGCCAGAACCTTGTTCTCTCGGGCCTAAGCAGCAATTTAAGCCTTAGGGCCCTGAAAAAGTAAACGAGTAGGTATGCCGAAAACGCATAAAATAGAGAGGTAAGGCTGATCTTGCGTGTTGTCTCCATAAATTGGGTAAAAGTTATCTGTGAGAATAGCAGCCACAGCAATGCGACGGTGACAAGTAGGGAAATAAGGGATCTTTTCATGGTTACTTTCTATCCAGCTTTATCTTTCTTATCTGGTACAAGACCTCCTCGTTAAGCTTCCTGTTCCTTGCTATCAGGTCGGCGATCAGCCCCAGAAGCACAACGAAAACGCCTATTATCAGGAACACTCCCGAAAGGATAAGGGACTGTATGTGTCCCGTGTCCTTGGGCTGGAGGAAAAAGAAATATAAGAAACGGGACAGCAGTATCGCTCCGATCAAGAGCGATGTTCCGCCAAGTTTAAAGAAAACTTCAAAAGGGCGGTACATTATATTGATCCGGAGTATCGTACCCATGGACCTGATCATATATTGGAATATGTTCGAGAAAAGCCTCGACTTCCTTGTCTGTTCGTTGACTTCAATAGGGACAGCTTTTACGCTGAGCCCCATATTGCCTGCCTGTATCAGGGTTTCCAGCGTATAAGTGAACTTTGAGAGGACATTGGTCTTGAGGGCCGCTTCCCTTGAGTATGCCCTGAAACCCGATGTGGCGTCCGGAATATCAAGCTTCGTGAACCTTTTGACGATATTGCTTCCAAGGACCTGGAAGAATTTCTTTATGAGCGAGAAATGCTTGATCTTCATTATCGGCCGGCATCCTATTGCGATATCAGCTTCTTTATTTATGATAGGTTTTACTAGATCGGCTATGTTCCCGGCCTGATACTGGTTATCCGCGTCAGTGTTCACGATCACATCCGCTCCGAGCTCCAAGCTTTTTGCAAGGCCCGCCCTGAAGCCGCTTGCCAGCCCCCTGTTCTTGGTGAAGGAGACGATGTGCTTAATGCCGTTATTTTTGGCGATCTCCACCGTTCTGTCCGTGCTGCCGTCGTTTATGACCACGACCTCTATCTGGTCTATGCCCGGGATCTCCTTCGGCAGGTCAGCTAATGTCTGAGGCAGGGTCTTCTCTTCGTTATAACAAGGTATCTGGATTATAAGTTTCAATTTATTCCCCCTTTGTGAACAATGTATGTTCGTAAGCTTCTTTAATTACCCTTATATTATGTCCTTTTTTGTATTTTTCAACCGCTTCTTTGTTCTCGCTGACAATAAAGACAGGTCTTCCTGTATTCAGATAGCCCGCCAGCTCTTTTTCCGTCCTGATCCTGTCGATATTTTTGTTGATATAAAAGACATAAAATGCGTTCGGGTCTCCGGGATAATGCCCCACCTTTGTGCCTCTGGTAAGCGCGTCATTGATCACCGTCGAATAATGCTGGTAAGGTTTCAGCTTCGGGAAGAGCAGGGCGCCGTTATAAATAAATATAAGATATGAAAGACTGGTAACTCCCACAAGCGTGTAAAATGCCGGCTTCATCTTCCTCATAAAATATAGGATGATAAATAAAAGTAATCCTGAAGATAGTGTTATCAGGAACGGGACCAAGATTCTAAAATAGTCAAAGAATATATCCGAGAACTTCGTGAATATACTGTAGAACATGAAGGCCACCAAGGGAAAGGTCAGGACGACCGTTATCCCGATAGAAATATTTATCAGTTTTTTATATTCCTTTGGTTTTTTGAAGATATCGTCGAACAGCTTACCTATCATTATTGCAAGGGCAGGGAAGACCGGCAGTGAATATCTTAATATCTTCCGGTTCCCGGAGACCGAAAAGAAGATTATTATCGTTAGGAACCATACAAGCAGGAATATCAGTTCTTTTTTATGCTTTTTGATCTGCTTGAACGCATGATAGATCGCAGGATAAAGGAAGCCTCCCCATGGAAGTGTTCCTGCCAGAAGTACCAGGAAATATGTATAGAAATCACGCTTCGGCACGTTCTCAACGTCAACCGGTTTAAAATATCTTCCCACGTTCCTGTACCAGTACTTATCAAGGAACGCATCGCCCCAAACGAAGTATTGGTGTATATACCAGCTGCACCCGACAGCTATGAAAAGTACAAGCCCAAGAACACCGTGGATCGCATAATCTTTCAATTTTTCGAACGGCAGGGACCTTATGGACAGGTAATAGAAGAATACCGTGGGAGCTATCAAGGCTATCCCAAGCGGGCCTTTTACAAGAATGGACATCGCCGCGAAGAGCACCGCCAGATAATATTGGTAGATCTGTTTGTATTTTGAGAACAAATAAATAAAGAACAACGATAGCGAGATCAATATTACCAGCGGCATATCCTGCATCGGCAGTCTTGTCATGTAGAAGAACTGCAGCATGGTCATGAGTATCAGCCCGGAATAGAGGGCTACTTTCCTGTTGAAAAGCTCTTTTCCGATCAAAAATGTCAGCCATACAACGCCCACTGAAAGGAACGCGTGCCAAATGTGCACCGCGAAGTCGCCTATGCCGAACAGCTTAAAGCTTAACGCAGTGGGCCAGAACGCCAATGGCGGTTTATCGATTATGTCCGCAGGGTTCAAGTATCTAAAGGTCAGCCAGTTTCCGGATCCAATGATATTTTTAGCGATCTTTGAGTAGTATGCCGTATCTCCGTCGATAATAGGCAGGCTGCTTATTTTGTAGAATATCAGGACGGCGGATATCAAAAGCAGCGTCAATATGTCCTTATTTTGGGCTATATATTTTTTTACAGCTGTCCAATTCATAGGGTCCAATTATAAATTAAATGCATGGGAAAGTCTATTGTGAAACAGCCGGATTGTATGATATAATTTTGACTCGCGCATTATGAAAACCAAGATTTTTACTAAGATAGCAAAGAAAATCAAGCCTTTTTGGGCGAAGTACTGGCAGATGATCCTGCTTATTTCCACGGTTACCCTGTTTTGGTCGCCGATCTTCCATAATAATACCTTTTTCTCTGATGACTGGGCATTTATCAATCAGTTCACAAATCATGGGTTCCAGGCCGGGTATCTCTTTAGGACTTACAACGAGCATTTCCTGCCTTTCTTTAAGGTATTTTTCTATATAGCTTTCAGTATTTTTGGGATGAATTTCCCCCCGTATATGGCAATTGCCCTGTCTGTTCATGTGCTTAATACGGTCATGTTCTATCTGCTGGCAAAGTTGATCTTTAAGGGCCGGAAGAAGCTGCCCTTACTTCTTGCGGTTGCTTTTGGCGTTTCCAATGTTTACTTCGAGATAATACGCTGGTTCACCACGACGCAGATATCCCTGTGTTTCTTTTTTATGCTGTGCGCCCTGTATTTCCTCCATTTATATGTTATAAAAAAAGATAAGAAGTTCTACTACATATCTATAGCATCTTCGATCCTGTCGCCCTTGAATTTCGCTTTGGGCTCTTTTACTTTTATATTTTTAGTGGCCTATTATTTTCTTATCATTAAAAGATCTTTTAACCCGAGCCGGCTCAAAGAGGATGCTCTTCTTTTACTGCCTTACCTGATAGGCTGGCTGATATATATAGCGGTTTATTATTTCACTACTTATGAACTTATCAAGACCCGCGCAATGCTATTGGATCAAAGGCACCTTTATAACCTTAATATACTGAACCTCATTGGCTACTTCATCCTTTGCTTTATTGCTTTTTTTACCAGGATACTTGGTATAGGCGGTTTTATTCCGAATGTATGGAGCCTGCTCATCGCGGTCATTTTTCTTGCGAATATGCTTTTCCTGGCTTACTTCCTTCTGATGTACTTTCTTCTTAATGAAAAGAAAAAGAGGGTCCGTCTGATAGGGGACCGTGGACTGTTTTGGTTTTTCCTTATAGGCGTTTGTATCTCTTATGGTGTTCTGGCTGTGGGGAGGCCTTCCGGAGGAGGAGTGGCTTATTTTATCTGGGGAAGATACCATCTATTTCCTGCTTTTTTTATGTATCTTTTATTTGGGAGCATGGCGATCTCTGTTAGAACAATTCTGGGAAAGATATTTGATAAGAAAAAAGTAATGACCTTCTTTTATTTTCTGTTCGTCCTTTATTTAATAATGCAGATGGGTCTTATTTGGAAGAAGTCCGATTCAAGCATGCGGATAGGGGCGTTAATGGGTCCGGAAAAAGTCGCCTGCGTTCAGACGACCGCCTTACGAAGCACTTCTTTATAGAATTCAACCACTTCATCGGCCGTCTGAAACAATATGCCCCGATCCTTTAGTACCGTTATGGATGCCGGCAGTTTGATCGCGGAAAGAAGGAAAGCCAAGTTCAGACTAAGTGCGCCTGAATTATCCATTCTGTGGATCAAATTTATATCTTCATCGATAATGATCTTCAAGAGCCCCTTTATCGTGGAAGGGGCCGGCAGTTTAAAGTTCAGCTCATACGCCTGCATGAGTTCATCATGCGCAAATTGTATGAGAGGATGGCCGGCTGGGCTCACAAGAATGACGTGATAACCGCTATCTCTTAGCAAACGCATATTTTTCTCCGTGTCGGACATCTTTTTCCTGTCGTGTGTGGAGCAAACGACCATGATATTAAGTGATTTTTTTAGCCAGTCATTTTTTGATCCGGCTATCGTTTTATTGCCCCCATCTTTAAGAAGAACTTCGATAGACTTCAGTACTTCTTCCATTGGGATCTGTTCAGTGCAGTAGTTCTCGGGGCATTTGTGGCTGAAGCAGGGAAGGCTGCATTTTATGTGCGGCCTGACAACGGTATTCCTTGTTCCCCACGGCCCCCATGTCGCCGGTTTTATTCTCTTGGCAGTGTAAAGGACCGCCACCGGTATGCCCAGCGCCGCGGCAATGTGAGTAGGGCCCGTGTCCACCCCCGCAAAAATATCGCATTTTTTGATCAAAGCGGCTAATCCCTCCAAAGTCGTCTTTGCCGCCATGTTCAACGGCTTGCTTTTACAGAGGTTAATTACTTCTTCTGACCTTTGTATCTCCCTTTTTCCTCCCGTAAGTATCACGGATGCGCCGAAGTTATTTGCCATAGCATCGGCTAGTTTTGCGTAGTTTTTAGCCGACCAGGGCTTGTTGTTCCCTGTCCCCAAATGAAGGCCAATTATTGGCGTTTTAAAGCCAAAATCTTTAAGTTTCTTATTTACTGCTTCTTCGGCTTTTTGAGAGACGGAAAGCTTCATCTTCAGATCGTTCGTTTTAACGTTCAAAGGAGCAAGCATGTCAGCATTGAACTCGACCATATGCCTTGAGAGATCTTTTCTTCTTAAGAATGTTCCAAGGTTGGACAGCCAGGCGCCGGCTATTCTGGATCTGTCAGCTATCCTATAAGGTATCCTTGCCAAGAAGGGTAGGAGTGCATATTGGTTCTCGTCATTGAAGTAATTAACGCAGAGATCGAATTTCATTGCTTTGAACTTTTTTACATATGACAGATATTGAAAAAGGTTCTTCTTTTTTCCTTTCTGCAGTTCATCGATGATAACTTCGTTCACGTCCGGGTTGCCTTCTATTACCCCTCTCGCATATTCACCGGCAAGTATGGATATATGGGCGTTAGGGAATCTTTTTCTTAGGATAGAGATCGCAGGGGTTGTCATTAAAAGGTCGCCGATCCTGTCGGGCCTGATTATCAATATTTTCTTAATTCTGCTTTCGTCAAGCGTTGCCATATTTTTCCTTTAACCTCTGTTGAATGAGGTCCATTATCCTGTTTATGCGGCTGTCCCATGAATTCTCTTTTGCAATTTTAAGCCTTTTTTCTTTGCTTTCACGCGGATCTTTCTTCAACACATCTTCAACTGATCTAATGAACGCTTCATTCGAACGCGCATATTTTACGATAGAGGAGTAATCTTTAAGTGCAGGCAGTGCCGTTATGACAACAGGCTTGCCCGAAGCGCAGAATTCAAAGAACTTTATCGGGAAGCAGCTCTTCGTGTATTCATTTATGTTGTATGGTATCGTGCAGACATCGAAAGCTTTGATATAATTCGGCAGGGTCGTGTAGTCTTTTGTCCCAAGGAAATGTATATTCTTTATTTTCTTTAACGAAGATGTCTTTGTGGAAAAATCAGCGGAACCCGACGGGCCTATAAGAACAATGGACCATTCAGGATGTTTCTCGGCCATCTTCTGCAGAAGTTCGAAATCTACTTTGTATCTGTCAACTGCACCGACGAATCCGATCACGGGCTTTTTTATATTCTTGATGTCATCCGGGATCTCAAGGTCTTTATCCATTGCTTTCATGAAAAGTTCTGTGTTCCCAACGTTGTGGACCAAGTGAGTGTTCTTATTGAATTTCTTTTTTCTTTCATAAAGGTCCGGGGCGGATGTTATAACAAGATCTGCTTTTTTTAGAAGCCTTTTTTCTGTTTCGATGATATTTTTCTTTTTATGCGGGCTGCTGTAGGCCGGAAATGCTGAATATTCGTCGACGCAGTCATAAACGACAAGCTTCTCATCGAGTGTCCCGATATATTTTTCATATTCAGGCTGGTAGATCCATAGGATAGCATCATTGATCTTCTTCTTTTTAAGATATCTTTTTAGCAGCTGCATTTTCAGCCAATAAGGGTTAGGCGGCGTTATTTTTTCGGTCAGAATGGTGAGGTTCTTGTTCCGCTCCTCGAAAGCATTGAAAAGATATTTCAATGTTAACCTGAACCCGGACTCATCATCTTTTTTATAGATAAAATACCGCAGGCCGAGAACACCTTTATCGACATAGATGACCCTATGCTCCCGGCTTAAGCGGCTCATTATGTGCTGCTTGTTCGTCCACATCGGATCGTCCCAGTTCTGTGTTGAAAGGCATACAATGTTCATATGGTATTCTTGGCGATTATTTTATTTTTTTTATCCAAAGGCTACCAGTCCCACATTTATCTTTTTTGTATGAAGGAAAAGCCTTTTCTAGTCTATCGTGGTACTTTAATCTCATGTAATTTGCAGCCCACATTACCATAAAGGCATCATTGAATGCCAAAAATGCCTGTAGTAAATATTGTTCATTCCAGAAATGATGTTCCTTTAAAACGCGACCCTTATCATATTCTGCGGGCAGCATGATATCGTGTATATGGATAAGAACACCCTTTTTTAATCGAGGAAGTATTTCAAGGTATTCATATTGAACGGCGCCCCCAATTTTCAATGTATGTGCTCCATCAATGAATAAAATATCGTTTTCTTCTAGTTCATCAAATACTGACAATTCAACATCTTCAATATTTTTAATGATCAAATTAGACAATCCTGGGAAGCCGTCTAGTAGATATTTTTTTGGATAAGGTTCAATGGCAGTAAATATGCTTTTTATTGAAGATTCCGCTTCATTTATTGTTAGTGCTTTTGCTGATAAGAGCGTAGATAATCCTGATCCAATTTCAATCATTCTACGTGGTTTAAAGTTGCGGATCATGCAATATAACATCTCTCCATCTACAGCCTCAAAAGAATAATTCCTTGTATAGTATTGATATTTATCTGAAGTTTTATTGCGGGGAAAGTTTTTGTATTCATTATAAAATCTACTTGAAAAATCATCAAGAAGCTTTAATTGGTAGGCTTCATTCATATTAATACCTATAAGTTCCGTATGCTTTTCCCACAAAGCGTCTTTTAGTGACCTTGTATCGGGAATCGGAGAATCGAAATCAACCTTTGTTATGTGAAATCCTATTTTCTGCCATAAGAAAAAAAGCTTTTTACAGAAAAGTTCTTCTAATTGTCCCATAATATTAACTCCCTTTATTTGCTATTACAATGTTATACACGTTCAGCGTTCTTTGTGCAACTTTGTTCCAAGAATATTCCTTAGCCTTTTCAACAGCGTTCATGCCTATGGTCTTTCTTAAAGCTTCATTCTCGATCAATTTTCTTATTTTTTCGGCAAGTTCATCGGGATCTTTATGATCTTCAAGGATTATGCCGTCTTTGCCGTTCTCCATCAATTCTGCGCCGCCGTTCACCCTTGGCGGGCTTACGATAGACGGCAGTCCTGCGCTCATTGCTTCCAACTCCACAAGACCGAGAGGCTCGGCAACCGACGGGAAAACAAAAATGTCGCTTGCCGCGAAAAAAGAGGATATCTCTTTAGTTGGTCCGGTATATATCACTTTATCGTCTAATCCCAACCGCTTTGTTTCTGCCGTGAATTTCCGCATATTCTCGTCTTTTCCCACAACAAATAGCTTGAAAGGAAGGTTTTTCAGGAGGGCGAGGGCCTTTAATGCCACATCAAGCCCTTTTCTGACGAATCCGTATGCAACGAAAAGCAGGATTATCTCATCCTTGCTAATAGCGTATTTTTTCCTGATATACAGCCTTTTTTCAGCCTTATTACTGCTGAATTCCTCTACGTTCACGCCGTTATGCACGACAGCGATATCGTTAGCCGGGACATTAAAGCTCTCAATTATCTGCCTTTTTATGAGATCCGAGATAGCGATGATCTTTTTATAGTTGCGCTTCCCGTAAATGAAATATTCCCTGTTCATTATATATCTGTCGAGGGATGACGGCTTTGAAGGCGCCAGTTTTTTTATGTGGAAATATGAATGGATGCCGTGGCAGGTGTAAATGCCTACCGCCCTGCTGTCGCCGTGATTATGTATGATGTCATATTTTTTATTCCGCAGCATGTAAGTGCTCATAAAAGTGAAGGAGGATATCTCAAAAGGGAAATTCAATTTAAATACGGGGACTTTGTGGAAAACTATCTCTTTTGGCGCGTCTTTGGTCCAGCTGCTGGTGTATACATGGACCTCATGGCCGTCCTTGATGAAGTTCTCGCTGAGCTCGGCAACGACGCGCGAGCTCCCGGTCACTTTATTGTAATGCCTTATTGCGTGGGCGATCTTCATTTTTTTTCAAATTCCAGGATAAGACTTGCGACTTTTTCGGCTTCTTCATCTTTCAGCTGAGGATAAAGAGGGATGGATAGTATCTGCTCAGCATAAGCTTCGGCAATAGGGCATGCCCCGCGCTTAACCCCTAAATAACCGTAAGCTTCCTGCAGGTAGACGGGTATCGGATAATGGATGTTCGTGACGACCCCGTGGTCTTTCAGGTATTTCTGCAGTTCGTCGCGCTTTTCGCTCCTTATGACATATAAATGGTTGCATGATCTTCCGTGATCTTTTTCTTTTGGGACAGCCACTTTGCTTTTTGACAGGAGTCCGCTGTATTTATCCGCCAGCTTTCTTCTCTGCTCATTCCATTTATCGAGATGCTTTAATTTTGCCCTGAGCACCGCCGCCTGTATCTCGTCCAGCCTGCTGTTGAAACCTCTTATTTTGTGTACATACCTTGTTTCGCTTTGCCCGTAATTCCTTAAGGACCTGACCTTGTCCGCTATCTTCGCGTCATTCGTTGTGACGATGCCGGCGTCGCCGTAAGCTCCCAGGTTCTTTGTGGGATAAAAGCTGAAGCATCCGGCATCACCAAGAGCGCCCACTTTTTTGTTCTTGTAGATAGAGCCGTGAGCCTGGCAGGCATCCTCGATAATATTCAAGCCGTGTTCCTTGGCGAGCTTGATCAGGGGGTCCATGTCCGCTGCTTGTCCGAACAGATGGACAGGCATGATCGCTTTCGTTTTTTTAGTTATTTTTTCCTCGACTTCAGCCGGATCCATGCAGTAGGAATCTTTATCTATGTCGACAAAGACCGGCTTTGCGCCGGCAAAATCTATTGCGGAAACGGTCGGTACTGCCGTATTCGGGACGGTTATTACCTCGTCATCCCTCTGTACTCCGCAGGCGATCAGGGCCAGATGCAAAGCTTCGGTTCCGGACCCAACTCCAATAGCGTGTTTTGCGCCAATATAAGAGGCAAATTCATTTTCGAATGACTCGACCTGTTTTCCCAGAACGAACCATCCCGAATCGAATACTTCCTTGATGGCGCCGTCTATCTCGGCTTTTATCGAAAGATATTCCCTTTTAAAATCGACCATTGGTATCATATTGTTCACCAGTAATGTTTTTTGTTCTTTGTGTAATAATCCAGCGTCTTTTTTATCCCTTCCTCAAGGGGAACTTTTGGCTTCCAGCCCAGGGTTTTGGTAATTTTTGTATGATCCGCCTTGTAATCGCCAACCTCTATCGGCTTGCTTTCAGGCGGGTAGGGGATCAATTTATAACTGCCTTTACCTGCCGTTTTTATCGCAAGTTCGACGAAATCTGTCAGGCTTATCGGGGTTCCTCCAAGGTTGAACACTTCTCCGTTCGATATGTCGTTCGCGGCGGCCAGCATGAGCGCTTCCACAACATCGTCAACATAATTCAGGTCCCTTATCTGCTTGCCGTCGCCGTATATCTTAATTTCCTGACCGTCGATAATATGCCTTATGAACCAGTTGATCACTCCCTGCTTGTGATGCTTCATCTGGTGCCTTGGGCCGTAAGTATTCGTCATTCTTAGGGATGTCGCCCTTATCCCGTAAATGTTGTTATATAGTATGTGGTACCATTCTCCCGCCATGTTGTTTATCCCATTCACATCGGTGGGCTGCTGGGGATGTTTTTCGTCCACTGGGAGGTATTCGGCCTTGCCGTACTGCCCTCTAGTACCTGCAAAGATCACCTTCACGTTCCTATTGTTCTTCCGGCATGATTCCAGTATAGATAATTGAGCCCTGCAGTTGATATCCAGGTCAGTATACGGGTCTTTCATGCTGTCGATATGACTGAGAGTGCCGGCCAGGTTGAATATCGTATCCTTGCCCTTTATGAATTCGCTCATTTTAGCTTCGTCCCTGACATCAGCGATATTTACCGAAACTTTGTCCTTTATGTCGTCAATATTGAACATATTGCCGCCGTAGTCGGATATCAGCGCGTCGACTATCGTTACTTTTGCGCCTTGATCGACCAGCCTATGGGCAAGCGTGCTGCCGATAAATCCCAGCCCGCCGGTTATCAGAATATCTTTTTTATTGAACATTTTTTCCATTTTATCCCCTGTTTACCAGGCTTTCGAATACCTTTATTGTTCCCTTGACCATAGCGCTATCCGAGAAGTCGGAAAGCACCGTTTCTCTGGCGTTCTTCCCGATATTCCGCATTAAGGCTTTATTTTCGATTACTTTATGCAGGGTGTCAACAAGGTTGTTTATATCCCACAGAGGTACCATGAAACCGTTACCGCCGTTCTTGATGAGGGTAGGGTGGCTTCCGATATGAGAGGCTACCACAGGTGTTTCACAGGCCATTGCTTCGAGCATGGTAAGGTCGTATCCGTTCTGCCTTATCGTATAGTTAACGAATATATCTGCGAGATCCATGTATTTAGGCAGATCGCTGAATTTTACATAGCCAGTGAATATGACATTATCGCTGATACCGTATTCTTTCACCTTATTCTCAAGCATTCTGCGCAGGCTGCCGTCGCCCACGATGACGAGCTTGATCTTATTACCCCTTTTTATAAGTTCCGGCATGGTGTCAATAACGAACTGTACGCCTTTGTCAGGCTCCAACCTTGCGATGCAGAGCAGCACTTTATCTTCTTTAGCGAGCTGCAGTTTGATTCGAAGATTATCAGTATCCATTCCCGGTGTGAACTCATCAAGGTTCATGCCGTTAAAAACAACTTTGATCTTATTGCGGGATACTCCGTATACTTCATCCATGATCCTTGCCTGTTCGTTGCTTGTGGCGATGACTGCATCTGAACTCGTGCTCACCTTTTTCAGCCAATAATTCCTGTGGGCGAAATTGGCCCTGGCGATTAGCTCATCGAACTTGGAGAACCTGCCTTTTTTTTCTTTGATCAAATTTAAGCTTGTTCTATATTCATCGAACGGTGTGCCGTGGAACGAGGATACAAAGGGCAGACCGAGCTTTTTTGGCAGGTCTCTTTTTGCCAGTTCATATGCGCCCATGCTTTGGCTGTGGATCAGATCGTACCTGTTCTTTTTGTGGAGCTCGACGAATTTCTTTATGCTTCCCCTCCACCAGTTGAAAGTGTAAGCGCTTCCGGCGGCATTTTTAATGAAAAAGTATTCTATCCCGTCAGATGTTTTGCTCTCAATGCCTTTTGGGTGGCCTGTTGTTATTATGTGGACTTTAATGCCGGCCTTAGCAAGACCAGTGTAAAGCGTTCTGATATGGTCCTCCATGCCTCCCACGCAATGTTCAGATGTCGTTCTTGTTAATACGCATATTTTCATTTAATGATCCTTTTTACAATTTGATCGATAATAAGGCTGCTAGCATGTCCATAATGCCGTACTTTATGGTATATTCTTTTTTCCATTTCTTAAGGACCGCCCAATCCTTTTTAGCTTCTTTGAATTTCCTTTTTTTCATTAAGGCTAAGACCCTTTCGATACGGTCCTTAAGCAGATCCCTTACCATTTTTTTTATGACTTTTCTCTCTTCTCTTTTCGTGAACACGTGTTTTGGAGCGGCCTCTTTTAGTATATCAATGACAACCCTGTAATCATCTATTCTTGCCTCACCGCTGCTGACAAGCGAGGCTGTCGTGTTCTTTGAATGCCTGCGCCACGATGCGAGAGGTTCATCTATATATCCGATCTTATAAGGATGCAGGGCTATCCGCATCCACATGTTCCAATCCGCCCCCAGTACGAACTCTTTCTTATAATTTCCGAGTTTTTCATAGCATTCTCTTCTTACCATAACGGTAGGGAAGCGTATAAAGCAGTCCATTATGATATCTTTCATGAATTCATGCCCGTCAACTACATGGGTTTTCTTGGCCTTGGCCGTTTTGAACAAGCCGTAATTTTTGAATTCTTTATATTTGTGGAGCCACCTGAGGCTCCCTTTTTCATCTATTATGCTGCAGGCGGAGTGAACAAGGCCTACGTCAGGATTTCCGTCAAGAAATTTGCTTTCTGTTTCCAGCATTTTTGGCGAATAGCGGTCGTCGTGATGAAGTATCGTGATATATTTTCCGGAAGCGAACGAAAGAGCCTTGTTCCAGGCCTGCGTCATGCCCGTATTTTTGTCATTCCGGTGATACTTGATCCTGGGATCCTTGAATTTTGATATTATCTTGCCGGTGTTGTCCGTGGAGCCGTCATCAAGGATAATGAGCTCAAACTCCTTAAAGGTCTGGTTAAGGGCGCTTTCTATCGCCTCACCTATGTAATTGGCCTTGTTATAGGTTGGCAGGCATACTGATATTTTTGGGGTATTATTTTTATTCATTTTGATTAAACTTCTCAGTATAGAGATCAACCAGATAATCTATTGTTTTATATGTGCCTTGATCACAGGAGAATATCGGAAGATGAACAGCATGGATCCGAGCTATCCGGTAGAGCAGCTTTGATAGCCATGAGTTCTCTCCAAAATGGTGTATTATGTTAATGTTTTTTCTTGCCATTTCTATGATTATGGGGATAATATTCCAGGTATGGCATTTCCGCCCATCTAATTCCCAGACATAAAAACCGTTGTCCTTAAGGAGAGCTACTGTTTTTTTTGCCTGTTCTTCTGTTTCATTAGTATTAGAGTTGCAAAAGATCATCGTCCTAAACATTTTTTGTTTCCAGTAATATCTTGAAGCTTCTATCCCGCTTATTCCCTCATGGTTCAGAAGCTTTTCTGCCGCCTCAATAACTTCTTTTTTAGAGGGGCTTCCTGCTATATCAGGCTTTTTAATGCATACGAAATGTTTTGTTCCCCATGGTCCCCAACGGAGTACGGTAGAGTCTTTTGCGTTGAAAATAACTAAAGAAGGGATCTTTAAGGCCGCAGCTATGTGCGCAGGGCCTGTATTTCCGCCGATATATAACTGACTCTTACCTATGATCGCTGCATCTTCCTCAATGGATGTTTTGCCTGCAAGGTTTAGGACCTTACTTGAATTAATGCGCTTTTCAATTTTATCAGAAGGAGCCTTTTCTTTTTTTCCGCCGATTAGGATGATGTTGGCATTATGCTTTTTGATTAAGTATTCCGCGGTTGATATAAAACTTTCTGTTTCCCAGCGAACATCGTGTTTGCCGCTACCTACAGCGATCACGATAATCGGCGGCTTGAGTGGGGCAAGCAGATTATCTGCATAGTTGGTATTTTCCGGCTTGAGTTTTATTGTCAGATTTTCCGGGGGCTTTGTGTCTATAGGGATTTTCCTTAATACGGCTAAATTATAGTCCACCTGATGTTTTACTAGAACTCTTGGCGGAGGATCCCCGACCACCCAGTACTTGAAGGCTGCCAGCTTTGCCAATTCCCTGTAAATCGGATTTTCCCATAATGAAATAAACAGATCGAAATTCATGGTTCCCAGATATTCTGCATAATCTTTCAATTGTTTGGAGGTTTTCGCTTCACCTTCAGCAATCCTGTCTATCAGGAATCCGTCAATAAGTGGATTTGCTTCAATGAGGCCGCGGGTAAGTTTTCTGCCCATAAAAACGATCTCCGCTTTCGGGAAGGCCCTTCTTAGTGAGGGTAAGGCTGCTGTGGCAAGAACGACGTCTCCTATAACGTCAGTTCGGGCTATTAATATTTTTTTAATGTCTTTTAAGCTGCGGGAATCAATCATTTTTTCAGTTTCTTTTCAAGAAGTTCATCGATCCTGTCTATCAGGTCATTCCTTTTCTGGTTTGCCGCATCAATCTTCCGCTTAGCCTTCACTATCTCGCTGTCAGGCAGGCCCTCTCTTCTGACATGGTCTTCAAGTTGCCAGATATAAAGGTTTTCTCTTGAAAGTAGGGCGACAAGAGGACCAATTTCATTTAATGTCAATTCTTCTTTCGGGTTTTTGTATAGCTTGAGCTTCTGCTCGCGCACCCTCACTTTTCCTTTTATCGCATTTTTAATGAAATCATTGATCTCGTCTGTTAGATCATTTATCTGTGATCTTATGATCTTTAATGCCTGATTTATTTGCGTAGCAGTAAGCTTTGTAGCCTCATTTTTAAGGTGCCATTGCCTGATGTTTTTTATCGTTAGCTTATCTATGAGACCGCCAAGTGTTTCGGCCATGTATTCTCTCCCCCTTAATATATTATACTATATTTCCCCTGCCTATTGAATTTTATAAATATCTCAGTTTGTTCAGACTTTCGAATTTACTGAAAACCTCTTTATCGGTCAATACTGCTTTTTGCTGTTGTGCTTTTCTTTTCCTTATTATTTTAAATATTTTTGTAAATGCAAGAAATAAGCCAGGCCATTCGTAAATATTCGGCACCAGCATCTTGGGAATGATCATGTGAATGAAATGCTGTGCCATCATTTTAGGGTCGGTTATATTTTTCCATATAAAAATATAGCGATTCCTTGTAAATATGACCTTAACTTTTGTGGGGTTAACGTGTTTTTTAACTGTTCCGCCTTGATCATGGTGAACAGTACTTTTTGGCTCATAAATGACCTGCCAGCCTCTTTTCCATGCCCGGAAGCTTAAATCCGTGTCTTCATAATAAAGAGGGGAGTATATTTCATCAAAACCTCCTAGTTCCAAAAACTTGTTTTTGTCGGCCAGCATTGCTCCCCCGCACGCATATAGGATATTCATCGGCGCATCACCGCTTTTTAATTTCCTGCTGATCAAATAATCGATCCAGATCGTTCCATTTTGAAAATCACCGGTGGTAATTGATTCGTTTTCCGTAGGAGGTTGACCGCGGAGAACCTTTGGGGAAACTGCGAATAGGCTATCATTATCTTTAAAATGTCTTATAAGTGGTTCCAAAAAGTTATCTGTAACCTTAACATCCGTGTTCAAAAAGAATAGAAGGCTGCCCTTGCTTTCTCTGGCGCCGGCATTGCAGGCCCCGGCAAAACCTTTATTTTTGACTAAATTAACGAGTTTAATATTGGGGTGGGTTTTTCGCATGAATTCAACGGTTCCATCTCTGCCGCCGTCATTTACAACAATAATTTCTGCTTCAGTATTTTTGATGCTGTCGATCAATATCGGGAGGTTTTTGGCAAGTAATCGTTTGCCGTTATAGCAGGGGATGATAATGCTGATCATGTAAAAATGAACTCCATTTATTGGTTATTTATCTTAAAGATGATAAGTTCATCCTTTTGCATGTAAAGCAACGAACCTTTAAGCTGTTTAAATACGGAGCCGATATTTTGCGGCGATTTCCCGAGAAAAATAAAATATCTAATATTATCTCTTTTATTAAGGGCAAGGATATCTTCTTGCGATAGATGTTTGGACGTAAGCTGGATATTTAGACCTTTTGTGTTGGATAAGTAGTGATAGTCGGGCAAATTTGGATCAAGATCACACCCAAAATATGCAGCATTAGAGCGCGGCGGGCAATACTGTTTTATCGTTTCGGTTCTGTTTATAAGGACATCTTTTTGCTTAAAGAACTCCAAGGCTATACTGGAATTATAGTAGGCGATCATGAATATTATAATGAAAAGGAACAGATTTTTTTTGCTGTGCACCAAATTCAATATTTTTTCAAAGCCAATTGCCATAAATATCGCTATCATTGGAATAATGATCAATTGGTAATAGTCGTGTACGAAATTCAAATTTATAAATATCACAATATATACTATTGAAGCTATAAGCCAGGTCTTTATGGTGGCCGGCAGTTGTTTCCACCCCCACAAGGGCAAGATGAGAAAGATCGCCCCCATTATGCCTGTTATGCGTTCGAATATTCTTCTTAAAATGAAGAAGTATGTATTCGGATTAAGCCATTGCCCGGCTTTACCAAAATACCAACTAAACGATGCTGCAGCAAAAGAAAAATTGTGCGGGTATAAACTGGTAGTTACATGCGTGTGATACTGCCAAAGGAGTAGAAAGATACCCTGTACAAAAAAGGAAAAGTAGAGAGGCAGACATCTTTTTGTGAGTATATCTTCTTTATTGAACTTATAAGCAAAAATTACAGGCATGAGTATTAGCATGTAAGGAGGTTTCACCAGAACGAAGATCGTGCTTGTGATTGTTGCCAGTATCCAAAAAAACGATTTGTTGTTGTCTAGCCAGGTTAAGTACAGATAAAGCGAAGAAAGGAATAAGACTATTACCATTGGCTCAAGCATGACGGTCCTTGAATAAGATAATATAAGAGGAGAGAATAAAAAGAATAATATTGAGAAAGCAGCGATCCTATAGTCAAAGAGTTTCTTTGCCAGTAAATATAGGAATATGGAAGACAATATCGTAAAGAATATGCTTAAAAGCCTGCCGTACATTGCTGAAGGGGAAAAGGCATGCCACAGCACGGCGGTCATTGCCTGGTAGATCGGGAACTCAAGTATGCAATACCCCGGATCCCCGAACATGTCCACCTTTGGCAATAGGAGATTTATCCCGTCCAAGTAATAATTTTGGATCCCCATTAAATTTTGATTTTGCCTAAAGCTACTATAAAGTTCTGCCGTAGGAGCAGTAATATCATAGAAAAATAGGATAAATCTTATAAATAAGAAAAGAACGATGATTGCTATGAACCAATACTTATTTTTCATTGCCGTTGTATTTTGCATTATTGCCTCGCAATATATTAACTCTTATGAGGAGAATCAGCTTTTTGAAAATAAGGCACAATTATATCATTTTTTTGCGAGCGCTTACAGTGGTTGTATTAATGGGGTTGGGATTTTGCGCTTTACGATGGTTTTAATATGATTTACACTAGCTTAGTGCCTTTTTGGGGTTTTTATGCTGATTTTGAGGGGGAGAGCTCATTTATGGATGGAAAAGTGTCTGTAATTATGACCAGCTTCAATCATGGCAAATATATCGCAGAAGCCATTGATTCGGTTGTTGATCAAACCTATAAAAATTGGGAGCTTGTCATCGTTGATGATGGCTCAAACGATGATTCAGTGAAGATCATTAAAGGGTATGTTGATGGGCATCCTAATATTAAGCTTTATGTCCATCCAGGGAGTGCTAATAAGGGGATCCCGGCCACGCATGCATTGGCATTGAGTAAAATATCAGGCGAGTATGTGGCATATCTTGAGTCAGATGATATATGGGATAAGCACAATCTGGAGCTGAAAATAGCAGCGTTCCGGAAGCATCCGGAGGTCGCGGTCATTTATAACGATCTGCAGACGATCGTTGAAGATGTTGATGCAGATAGTAAGGCTGGATACGTTGAAATATGCAGAAGAACCGGGGGTAAGTATCGTGAACCATTTATTGCAACAAGAGAGCTTTTGGAAAGGAATATTGTCCCTACATTTTCTGTTGCAGCAACCAAAAGTGAATTGCTAAGAAAGATGGTTTTGCCGGAAAATCATAAAATATGGCTTGATTGGTGGCTGTGGAATCAGATGGCGATAGAGGGGAAGTTCCTGTATTTGTCGAAGCGGTTGACAAAATGGCGCATTCATAAAAGCAGCGGAAATCAACAGTTTGTTGGGAATATTGATCATGATAAATATTTGGTATTATATAAAAAGGATCTATTGAGATTGCTTATGCGGAAAATATTGAGAGTAAAGGGGGTTGCAAATAAGCTTGCTGTAATTGTGACATCAATGGTTAATTATTGCCACTTTTTAAGTTATTCTTTATGTTAATATTATTTCAACATAAATCTATTGATTATGTTCAATAGTTTTTCCGAGGCATTGTTCACATCATGTTCTTTTATGACTTTTTCCCTTGCTGCTTTTCCCAGGCGTTTTACCAGGGCAGGGGCCCTCATCATTTTAATTATCTTTTCTGCCATTTTATCTATATTGAGATAAGGTATGACAAACCCGCAATCATCTTCAACAAAATCTTTTGAACTCCCCGATGCATCAAAGCAAATAACAGGCTTGCTCAATATAGCTGCTTCTAAGTTGACTAGTGGGAAAGAATCTTCTCTGGAGATCATTGTGAAAACGTCAAAAAGTGCAAAATAATCCATGTAGTTTTTCTTTGTCCCTATAAGGTGTACAGCTTTTTTTAGCCCGGATTTTTCGATATCATACATCAGGCGATCATATTCATCTTTGAATATTGAGGGGTCAGAGCCGAGCCATAAAAAATGAGCCGGCATCTTCATCTTCTTCTTGATAGTTAATGATTTTGCCAGCTGGACAAATAAATCCGAGCCTTTCCTCCAGCCCATTGTCCCAGCCCCGCCGACTACAAACGCGTTTTTGGGGATATTGAGCCGGTGCTTCATTTTAATTATCCTGTCCTTACTATATTTATAATATTTAATCGGGATATATTCATAAACTAAGTCTATGACATTATTTGGAATATTATTGTGATCGATAAGGCATTCTTTTACTGCTTTAGATCCCGCAATGTAATGGGTCGTATATTTTTTTACATTTAAAAGGTTTATTTTATCAACAATATGTTTGATGCTGTGCTCAAGCTCATGCACATGGCAGATCATGGGGCAATTTAGAAAGGACAAGAATTTCTGAACAAATCCATTTGTTATTGTGTTTGAATAGATCAGCCCTATGTTTTCTTTTAGAAGCCTGTTCTTTAATTTATTATGGTAGCGGTTTTTATTGAAAAAGGGGATAAAGCACTCAGGGTTAAATACTGTTACGCGAGCTAATTTCTTGAATTCAGGCTTTAGTTTGCCGCCTTTCCTTAAGATTATCTCAAAAGGAATATCGGTGTTATTTTTGAGCCATCTCAGAAAGTACAGAAGGACCATCGGCGCGCCTGTTCGTGTGGCATCGTGAGAAATAAAAAGGATCTTCTTTTTTGACAAAATATTAACTCCCCATTTACCAGTAAAAAGACCTATTTTTACGGTAATATTCGTTTGTTGATTTGATCCCTGATTCTAAGCTTGTTTTTGGCTTCCAGCCGGTCGCTTCAGAAAAAGCATTTATATTAGTTATATAATCCCCGGTCTCTACTCGAACATAATCATCCGGCCAGGGGACGCTTTCTGTCTTTCCGCTGCCAACAGTACGCACGATCAATTCTGCCATGTCTATAAATTTTGTTCCTTTTCCGCTTCCAATGTTGAAAACCTTGCCGCAGCATTTGGGCTCTACTGCCGCAAGCAAAAATGCGTCTGCAAGGTCGTCAACGTAGATGTAATCACGGATCTGTTTGCCGTCCCCAAACACTTTTATGAGCTTATTTTCCATGGCCTGCCTGATGAACCAATTGACCATTGAGTATTTATTATGTTTCATTTGAGACCTGGGCCCGTATGGATTTGCTATCCTAAAGAGGGAGCAGGGGATGTTGTGCATTTCATGGTAGAAAAGATACATGTTTTCAGCGGCGGTCTTATTTAGTGCATAAGGGGTTCTTGGCCTTAAGTCATGATTTTCATTGACAGGGACACTTTTTATTTGACCGTACTGTAGCCGTGAGCCGGCATGCAGGATCATGGCTTTTGGGTTATGCAATCTAATATTTTCAAGCACGTTTAAATGTCCAAGGTAGTTTATATCAGCATCCAAAAAAGGATCGGCCATGCTGTCATTATGGCTTACTTGTGCGGCTAAATTGAAGATAATATCCTTATCTTTTACTAGGGATTTTACGGCTTCTTTGTCCCTGATGTCAGCCGTAATCACCTGAACTTGATCTTTTATTTCATTGATGTTGAACACATTAGCCCCATATGGCTCAATGCAGGCATCAACTATTGTAACGTTCGCACCGTGTTTCACGAGTTTATGGGCAATGGTACTGCCTATCATTCCAAGGCCGCCGGTGATCATTATTTGTTTTCCTGCAAAACTATCCTCAAAATTTGTCATTGTTTTCCCGCTTTATTTGATCGGGCTGGAGCCTTTTTTGCTGATATTATTATAGTGTTTTTCAATTTAATTAGTCCTCGAATTTATATCAGATGGTGTTCTTGTGTGGAGCGCACATAATTGGATTTTTATATTGGGAGACTTATTGATGCTTATGTCTGCAAAGATTTCCGGGAACACTTTTATGGAGACAGGATTGATGGATGGATCATTTTTGGGCGGGTAAAATAATTCCTCCAAAGTTACGTCAGGCAGGCACAGAAATATTCCATCCTCCAATTGTGAAGCGTAGGCCCTCCACTTTGACCTTTTACCGTCTTTTTGAATGATCTCAATGGAAAACTGAGGGCCTTTAAAGAGAAATTTCTGCATACTGAACCATGGCTGGCTTTTTATGTTGTCAATTTTGATATGCAGCAATTTACTATTATATTTTGAGTTTTTATTATAGGGGGAGTATTTTAAGGCTAGATCGGAATCTCTGCGTTTAAGAATAAGGAAGCCATCTGCTTTATCGACGAGTTTGTATCGCTCGAGTAATTCTGGCAGTATAGAGGATAACTCCGCTACCGGAGATCGCTTATCTGTCGCCTTTAGCCCAAGTACAATGTATTTGGGAGAAGCATTTCCCCGCAGCAGGTTCTTGCTTTTTTCTATGAGGATCTTTACTTGTGCCGACCCTTCGTATTGCTGGAGTGTGGGCAGTGGAACCCACCTGGCTGGCGTCAGTTCCGCAAACATTAATTCCCATGGCATAAAAGATATTGTATCTGAAGGAGAGCAGTATCTATTTAGCTTTGAGAAAAGCTCTTCATGTGAGGACCTTAGCTTTTTATAATTTTCAACTGTTTGTTTTCTTGTAGTTTTGAAATATCCGCGCGGATTCAAAAGTCTAGGTATATTTAGTGCGCCATTGATCATATGATCTTGAGGATGGAACATGGTGTGGGGTGTGGTCCAGGAGGAAACCCCCTGAAAACAGATAAACCAAATAATAATTATGCTGGTCAGGCAAATATTTATTGTTTTCTTTGTGGTTTTTGCTGATGCCATCGCCGCAAGACACAGCAACATGAACCACTGGCACGTAAAAAAGATTAACATGTGAATGTCGGCGCGTACAAACCCATGTTTAAATAATAAAAAAGAGCTGCAAGCTAAGATAATCGCTGTACCTATTCCCCCAATGGCGAAACCTAAAAATGTTGTTGATAGAACCAGAAGAAAGGGTATTAAGTACACACTTTTGCCATATAAATATGTTAAATGGGAAATCATATATTCTTGATAAGCTGAACTGGTCTGAAATCCTTCATTAAGATACGTTAGTAGAGATGCGCCCCCTCCTGTTGTTATATGCCAAGCGGCTGCAAGGCCGAAAACATATGTGCAAATCGTTGCGTAGACAATCGGTCTGTTCAATTTGGATAAATAGCTTATTGTTAATGCGATCATTAAAAGTATAAGTAAATGAAAGCCTGTGGAAAATTTCAATAGCATGCTGAAGATGGATAATAGAGTTAATAAGAGCAGGGAAGCATTTCTTGTTTTTTGATCGAATTTATTATAATTTGCTGCTATGGCAAGAAATATCCCTAAAGGGATTAACTGGATGTCTGGAGAGCGCAATAGGATGGGGTATAGGGCCGCCACTACTAATAAAAACCAGAATTTCCAGCCCTTGGCTATTTTTGCGAAAAGGCTAAGCGTATAAATGGTCAATAGGAGAAGAAGCAAGTGAGTGGTCACTATGAAAACGTGAACTGCCTGAAATTTACCCATTGGCAGTATAGATCCCCAAAGAAATCCAAGTGGGCCAAATGTAAATCCAATGTCTTTTCCAAAGATGACAGGGGGAGTTAATGTTCTTGTTTTTGATAATGCATATAGCCATGAGCCGTCAAGAGTGTTATTTGTATCAACCGGGATAAAGAAAGACAGGGAAGAATAATAGAATAATACCAATAAGGTGATAGCAAGGATCCTTATTCTATTGCCTGACACAAGCCTTGTAAGGTTATTTTTAATGTTATTGAAAATTGCGTCTTGCCTCATATCTGAATCCTTTTTCGCTTGTACTAATAATTTAGAGTTGCGTGCATTGTAGTGCTGATTTCGGCATGTTTTAATGCCCTCTTTTGTCTATCATGATTTCTGTCTTCCCATTCTCCACCACATCTTGATCAATCCTGGGACCTTCCTGCTTATATCCCAGTACATTTTATAGAGTCCCAGTGCCCCGAGTATCTTGCTGCCTTTTTTTTCTTCTTTCTGCATAAAATACAGCCCTTCGCACCTTATACTTTTCCATTTTAAGTTGTTGTCTATCAAATATTTGTTTATATAGGCTTCCACTGCGTATTTTAATCCTTTTAAGCTGCCGATCTTCTTAAGAGTTTCTTTCATCAGCGCTCTCTCGCCGGAGAAGATGTCTACCTTAAAGAAAGGTTCTCCGCTGTTGTCGCGGTAACTGAAAGACATATCCGTAGAGCCGTTCGCCACAGAGGTGATAAGTTCTTCAATATGTTTTGTGGTCAGACCTTTCAGGTCGGCATCCAGGAATAAGATTAGGTCTCCTGTCGAGGCGTCTATGCCTGTTTGCATGGCATCGCCTTTTCCCATGTTGGTTTCATGATTTATAAGTTTAATGCCGCTTACGCCGGAAAGCACATTCTTGGTATTGTCGGTAGAGCCGTCATTTACTATGATTATCTCTGATATTAGAGGGCTTTGCTTGATGACTTCCAGGACAGGCAATATCCTGTTTTCTTCATTGTATGCAGGTATTATACAGGTAATTTTTGTCATTACTGTAAGGGTGCTTTTAGTTTTTCATCATCATACTTGAACTGAAGGTCATAAAGCTTTTTATATAATCCGCTTTTTTCCAATAGTTCTTTATGGTTCCCTTGCTC
>JBHPDX010000006.1:0-41619 GCA_042577445.1 Candidatus Margulisiibacteriota bacterium
GCACCACAGTAAAAGAGGCTTCTGCCGCGCTGAAAAATGCAGGGGCCAAAAAGGTCTGCGTATTAACGATAGCGCGCGCTTAAAGTTTTAGCCTTCTTCCAATTGCATTCCAGTTTTTCTCATTATATAATAGAAAATCAAGAGTTTTCACAATTCTGAAAGGGGGCCATTTAATGCAGATCACAGTTCAGGGACACGGCATGGAGGTCACGGAACCGTTAAGGGATTACACCCACAAAAAGGTCGGCAAATTCGAGGAGTTTTTTGACAATATACAAAAAGTGGAAGTTACCCTCGATGCCAGGAAAATAAGTTCATCAAAGAGGAGCCAGGTGTGCGAAATAACTGTCTGGACGGCAGGAAGGGTTATCCGGGCCGCAGAGGGAACCTCGGACATGTACGCAGCCATAGATCTCGTGTTCGACAAAGTGGCAAGGCAGATAGAAAAACACAAAGAAAAGATGAAGGATAAGAAAAAGAAGCAGGGCCACAAAGAAAAAGAAGCACTGATGGAGCTTTACGGACAAAAAGTCGAGCCGAAACACCAGGCCTCTCCGGCCATCGTAAAAGTAAAGCGCTTTCCCATGAAGCCTCTTGACCCGGAGGAAGCAACGGAGGAGATGGAAATGCTGGGGCATGATTTTTACATGTTCAAGAACTCAAAAACGCATGAAGTGAACGTGGTATACCGAAGAAGGACCGGAAATTACGGCCTGATCGAACCTGAATTGATCTGACTTAAAGATTTAAGAGGGGACAGGCATTGATTTACTATCTTGTCTGTCTCCTTTTTCATTTATAAAAGAGGCTACTATGTTGAAGTGGTTGATCAACCTGATAACCGAATCTGACGAAAAAAAGCTGAAAAAAATGCAGCCGTTGATAGACCGCATCAACTCACTAGAGCCGCAGATGAAAGACCTTTCCGACGAAGACCTTGCCAAAAAGACGCCCGAGTTCAAGCAGAGGATAGAGAAGGGCGAATCTCTCGACGACATCCTTCCGGAAGCGTTCGCTGTTGTCAGAGAAGCCTCGGTCAGGATGACGGGCCTCCGCCATTTTGATGTTCAGCTTCTCGGAGCGGTCGTGCTGTATCAGGGAAAAATAGCGGAAATGAAAACAGGAGAAGGTAAGACACTTGCCGCCACAATGCCGATATACCTCAACGCGCTTACCGGAAAAGGCTCACATGTCGTCACGGTAAATGATTATCTTGCAAGGAGAGACAGCGAGTGGATGGGTCCGATATACAAGTTCCTGGGGCTTGAGGTCGGGGTGATCCAACATGACATGGATTATGAGGAAAGAAAAAAAGCTTACAGCGCCGACGTCACCTACGGTACCAACAACGAATTCGGGTTCGACTACCTGCGGGATAATATGTCGGTAAGTGCCGAGCAGTGCGTGCAGAGAGACCTCCACTACGCCATTGTTGATGAAGTCGACAGCATATTGGTCGATGAGGCAAGAACGCCTCTTATTATCTCCGGTGTTGTTGAAGGGAACATCTCGGGATATTTCAAGGCCAACGAGATCGCCAAAAAGCTGGCGAAGGAGACCGATTTCATAGTTGAAGAAAAGACCAGGAATGCTGTCCTTACAGAGCCCGGCGTTAAAAAGGTGGAAAAACTTTTAGGCGTTGACTTCCTTTTTGATGTCGCCAACATGGACATTGCACACCAGATACTTCAATCAATTAAAGCAAGGCATCTATACAAGATGGATATCGATTACGTTATCAAAGAAGGCCAGGTTATCATTGTCGATGAATTCACGGGAAGGCTTATGATAGGGCGGCGCTACAGCGACGGGCTCCATCAGGCAATAGAGGCAAAAGAGAACGTGAGAATACAGGAAGAGAGCCAGACGCTTGCAACCATAACCTTTCAGAACTACTTCAGGATGTACGAAAAATTGGCAGGGATGACGGGCACTGCAAAAACGGAAGAACCGGAATTCATAAAAATATACGGCCTGGAAGTGCTTGAGGTCCCGACCCACAAACCGATGATAAGGAAAGATAACAACGATGTCATATATAAGACCAAAAAAGAAAAGTTCACCTGTGTGGCCGATGATATAGAAGAAAATTACCGCAAAGGAAGACCGGTGCTTGTAGGCACCATATCGATCGAAAATTCTGAGCTCCTGAGCTCTATTCTGCAGAGAAGAGGCGTGCCTCATCATGTCCTCAACGCCAAACACCATGAAAAAGAAGCCGAAATAATAGCAAAGGCCGGGCAGAAAAAAGGCGTGACTATCGCGACCAACATGGCAGGCCGTGGGACCGATATCGTTCTCGGCGAAGGCATTGCCGGAATGGGCGGCCTGCACGTAATAGGAACAGAAAGGCATGAAAGCAGACGCATAGACAATCAGCTCCGCGGAAGGTCGGGCAGGCAGGGCGACCCCGGATCATCCCGTTTTTATGTTTCACTTGAAGATGACCTAATGAGGATGTTCGGCTCCGACCGTATAGCGAACGCTATGACCCGTCTTGGCGTTGAAGAGAACACTCCGATCGAACACGGACTGATAACAAGGGCAATAGAGAACGCTCAGAACAAAGTGGAAGCATATCACTTTAACATCAGAAAACAGGTCCTGGAATTCGATGATGTCATGAACCGTCAGCGCGATTCGATATACACCTTGCGGCACAGGATACTAAAAGAAAAAGACCTGAAGTCCAAAGTATTCGAAATGATGGAACAGATAGCGGACAGTCTGGTCGAAAACTTTATGCCCCCCAAGATCCATCCTGACGAATGGGATCATGACGGGCTGGTAGCTGCGTTCAAGGAACTTGTCCCGCTCGTGGAGGGGATTGATAATATTAAAGCGATAAAAAATAAAGAAGAGATCAAAAGCTCTCTGGTAGATATAATGAAAAAGGCATATGAACTGAAAGAGGACCACGTCGGCTTTGATCCGATGAGGGAGATCGAGAAACTTGTGATGCTGAAGGTCATGGACCAGAAATGGATAGAACAGCTCCACAACATGGATGCCCTGCGGGATGGGATAGGGCTGCGCGGATACGGAGGAAAGGATCCATTGGTCGAATATAAGTTCGAGGGCTACACCATGTTCCAGGAAATGATGGATTCGGCAAGACAGGAAATAGTTTCCATGATCTTCAAGGTCCAGGTCGTGAGAGAAGGGGAGGAAGTCCTCCCGAAAAGGAAAAAAGTAACGTACGGAGAACCGTCAAAGGTCAGCAAACAGACCCCGGAAACGAAAGCTGAAAAGACCGGAAGGAACGATCCGTGCCCTTGCGGCTCCGGAAAGAAATATAAAAAATGCTGCGGAAAAAATACATAATATTACTTATTGTTGCTGTCATCCTGCTTGTCATAAGCAGCGCGAGCTTTTGCGCCCCTAAGAAATCAAAGACGATCCCCGGTGAATTGATCATTAAATTTAAGCCAGGCATTCTGGTCCTGCCTCTGGATGACGGTGCGGTAAATATTAATAATGCTTCGATCAAATCTTCGTCGATAAAGAACCTTAATAAGAAATTTAAGGTAGGCAAGGTCCGGCAGGCCATAAAGAAAGCTTATAAGGGCAAGAAGTCGAAGAAGATCAAATCAGGAAAGACCGTTTATCTTCCCGACATGTCGAATATTTTTATATTAGAGATCCCTAAAGGCTCTAATATCTCAAAGATGATCAAAGAATATAAAAATGATCCTTCTGTCATCTATGCTGAACCGAACTATATAAGGCACATTACAGTAACTCCCGATGATCCCGATTACCAAAGCGGTGATCCTGCTGATGATCCGAACCAATGGGGGCTTTACAAGATCGGGCTAGGTCCGACAGGCAGCGGGACTTCGGGCTGGGACAAAGAGCAAGGAACAAATACTGTTACTGTTGCGGTCGTGGATACAGGGATAGATTATAATCACCCTGACCTAGTCGGCAAAGCTTATTCCGGATGGAATTTTGTGGGCGGCAACAACAATGCCGCCGACGATCACGGCCACGGGACGCATGTAGCGGGGATCGTCGGAGCTAAAACGAACAACACTACAGGGGTTGCGGGTACTGACTGGAACTGCCGCCTCATGGCCGTAAAAAGTTTTAATTCCGCGGGTGAAGCTCCGGATTCCGACATAGCGAACGGTATAATATTCGCGGTCAATAACAATGCCGCTGTTATCAATATGAGTTTTGGTGGCTACAGCCAAAGCTCCCTGATCTACGACGCGATATCATACGCCGCAACATCAGAGGTCATCCTTATTGCTTCTGCTGGAAACGACAACATTTCCAACATGAACTATCCTGCGGCCTACAGCGAGGTCATTGCTGTCGCGGCAACGAACATAAACGATGAAAAGGCAAGCTATTCAAATTACGGCAGCTGGGTGGCTGTTTCGGCGCCAGGAGGGGATACCACAAAAACAGAATATATAGAAAGCACCTGGCTTAGCACAGAAGGCATAGGATATGCATGGCTATTCGGCACCTCAATGGCCGCTCCTTTTGTGTCTGGAACTGCAGCATTGATCACAGCACAGAACCCTGGCTGGACAAAATCACAGATCGATGACCGGATAAAAACCTACATAGATGATATCGACAGCCATAACGCTGGTTATGCAGGCCTCCTCGGTTCAGGCCGGATCAATGCGTTTGCCGCACTGGGCGGGCTCTATTCTCATATCAGCAGCCCTTTAAGCGGGGGCACAGGTTATGGATCCGTGCAGGTGCAGGGCACAGCAACAGGGGAAGGCTTCAGCTTTTACAAGGTAGAATATGGATTAGGAAGCAGCCCTGTCAGCTGGACAACTGCGGAAACCTCCAGCTCCACGAAACTAAATGAATCTCTTGGATCATTTGATACCAGCGGGACAGAAGGCGACTATACCGCAAGAGTTATCATCAATGATCTGGCAACAACAGAAGCACGCGTTACCTTCAGCGTGGGATCTCCTCACATTGCAACATTGGTCACCCCCGCAGTGAATGGGCCGAATCCCTTTAATCCCCTGACCGGTTCGACAATGATCAAATATGAGCTTTCATCCAATGCGTCGATAAGGATATATATTTTTGATATGTCAGGGAACCTTATCTGGCGAAAAAATTACGGCTCCGGAACTGAAGGCGGATGGCAGGGGGATAACCGTGTGTACTGGGACGGCAAGGACAGCTTCGGGCAGACAGTATCAAATGGCGTATATTTATACAAAATCACTGCAGGCAACCGCGTAATAGGGAAGGGTAAAATAATCGTCCTGAAGTGATATTTCTGAAAGGTTTTTCCGATATATTAATAAGAGATGAAAAAGCTACTTTTAGTACTGCTGCTTATATCCGCAATGCTCTGCACGCATGTGTTAGCGGAAGAAAAGTACGCGCCGGGTCAGATCATTATCGAGTTGTCCCCGAATGTTGCCCAGCTTCCAATAGGGACGCAATCCGCTGACCCCAGTGCAGTATCGATAAGTTCTACATCGATCAAGAGCCTTAACACCTCATACAAGGTTAACAAGATCGAAAGATTATTTGAGGCTAAGACAGCTCCATCAAAGTTCATTATCCTGGATGGAATAGAAAGACCGCAGGTGCCCGACCTTTCCAATTTTTACATTCTGCACATGTCGGAAGGAACGGACCTGAAAAAAGCTATTGCGCACTACGATCAAGACCCGAACGTTATATCCGCATCAGTGAACCATCAAAACGAACTTTTCCTGACACCCAACGACCCAAAATTCAACAACTTCCCGACCTATTTTAACCAGTGGGGCCTATTTAAAATAAACGCGGAGGAAGCATGGAACATAACCACAGGGTCAGAGGACCTGAAAGTGGCGGTAATAGACACAGGAGTTAATTACAACCACGAGGACCTAGCCGGAAAAGTGATAAACGGCTTTGATTTTGTTAACTGGGACAGCGACCCAATGGATGATCACGGCCACGGGACCCACGTTGCCGGCATCATAGGTGCTGCGACAAATAACGCCAAAGGTATAGCGGGAATATCATGGGACTCAAAGATCCTGGCGGTAAAAGCCATTAACAGCGAAGGATGGGGATATACCGGCACTTCTGCACGCGCGATCGTTTACGCCGCTGATAACGGCGCAAAAATAATCAACATGAGCTATGGCAGCAGCTACAACGACCCTTACGAAAAGGCGGCAGTCGATTATGCCCATGCGAGAGGATGCTTACTTGTCGCGGCAGCAGGCAACGGCGCAAGCGACAGCAAAATATATCCCGCTGGCTTTGATAATGTCATAGCTGTCGCATCAACTGATATCGATGACCGCAAATCCAATTACTCAAATTTCGGATCTTGGATAGACCTCGCAGCCCCGGGCGGAGATCAATCCTACGACCCCAAGTCGCGGATATTAAGCACATACTATAGTACCGACAATAACTATGTCTGGATGATGGGAACATCGATGGCCTCTCCGCATGTTGCAGGCGTTGCCGCTCTGATAAAAACAATGCGGCCTGAATATTCTCCGGACGACATAGAAAAACAGCTTAAAGATACGGCAGACGACATCTCTTCCATAAATCCTGGATACGCGGATCTTCTTGGCGCAGGACGTATAAACGCCTACAGGTCCTCAAACATCCATACTGTTTTCTCTTCTATTAAGAACGGAAGCCATGTTGACGGGGTCGTCCCGATAACCGGGACGGCATCGCACGAAGCTTTCCAGAATTATACCCTGCAGTGGGCTCCGGGAACATCCCCAAAAGAAGAAGATTACAGCTCTGACGGGATGATCTTGGCGAATGAAGGGAAGGTCCCCGTGGAGGACGGACTTCTTGGGACCTGGCACTCGCAGGATAAGTTCGGGCCTCACTCACTAAGGATCCGAATAAATGACTGGTCAACACTTGAATCAACTATCGTTGTAAGCGTTGGGAGCTTCAAGATACTTGGTGTGGCGGAAAGCGGCCCTAACCCGTTCAATCCCGCTATCGGCGAGAGGACAAAGATCAAATATGTCCTTCCTGATAACATGGAAGTAAAGCTCTATATATTTGACATAACTGCAACACTTATATATAGTAAAACTTACCCAGCGGGGGACCCTGACGGCGGCCATACAGGAACGAACATTATTGAATGGGACGGCTCTTCGAAATTCGGCGGTACTGCAGCTAATGGCGCGTATCTGTACAACTTGTCTGCTGGGGGACGAAAAATAGGGAAAGGCAAGATAATCATACTGAAATAACATGCTTACCGAAGTTAAAACGGAGCTTGAAAACCTCAAGTCAAAGATCTTGGACCTGAAAAAACTGCTTTCCATCGACGACAAGAAGGCCGAGCACAAAGAACTTCAGATCAAAACTTCCGATCCATCCATCTGGGAAGACAGAGAAAAAGCGCAAACACTTTTCCAGAGATCAAAGAGCCTGGAATCTCAGATAAATAAGTGGGAAAATCTTTACGCCAAGAGCGAGGATCTCCTTTTGCTGGCTCAAACTGCCATTGAGGAAAAGGACGAGACCCTCGAAAAAGAACTTGCTGCCGAAAAAGACGAGGTAAGCAGGGAATTCTCGGACCTTGAAACCCTCACATTGCTCGGAGGAGAATATGACAAGGGCAACGCGATCCTTTCGATCAATGCCGGGGCAGGCGGCACCGATTCACAAGACTGGGCTCAAATACTGCTGCGCATGTATTCCCGGTGGGCGGAGGATAAAGGATATAAAGTGGAGGCTCCCGATATCTCATACGGCGAAGGGGCAGGGATCAAAAACGCCACGCTCTTGATATCAGGGGATTATGCATATGGACAGCTCAAATGCGAAAGGGGCATACACAGACTTGTCAGGATCTCGCCCTTTTCATCGGAAGGGAAGCGGCACACCTCTTTTACCGCAGTTGAGGTAATACCCGAGATAACAGAGGACATAAAGCTCGAGATCAATCCTTCTGACCTTAGGATAGACACTTTCAGGGCCAGCGGCCCGGGAGGACAGCATGTGAACAAGACGGATTCCGCCATTCGAATAACCCATATCCCGACGAACACAGTGACGCAGAGCCAATCCGCCAGATCGCAGCACCAGAACAAAGAAGCCGCAATAAAAATATTGAAGGCAAAACTATACGAGAGGCTGCTGCAGGAGAGAAAAGAAAAAATAGAAGAGCTTAGAGGGGCGCAGAGGGAAATAGGGTGGGGCAACCAGATCCGTTCATACGTTTTTCACCCCTACACAATGGTAAAAGACCACAGGACGAGCACCGAGACCGGCAACGTGCAAAAAGTCATAGATGGTGATATAAATATGTTCATAGAAGCATGTTTAAGGAGTAAATCATATGAAAAATAAATGGCTGCTGCTTTCTATACTGTCCCTTATAGCCCTTGCGGCGCTTACGAGCTCGTTCATTTCTTTCCAGCGAATGATGGTGGAGAAGCAGAATAACATTATCGAGCTTGTTATCGACTATACGGACGCCGAAAGGCTGGCTTTAAATGAAGGAGTAAGCGTAGAGGATGTATTGCAACGGCTCATGGATGCAGGCATAACTTCGGTAGCAATAACAGAGAACACATTGATCGACGCGGAAAAAGAGGGATCGATCTTCCTTTCTCCCGGATATACCCTGAAGCCAAGACTTTATAAGCCCGACAAAATATATCTTTTCATTCAAAGCTATGCTGCAACTCCAAAATTAATCGAAGGCCTTTCGATAGCCTTTGCCGCAAAAAGTATCAGGCAGACTGACGGTGCAATAGAGCTTTCAAGCGACGAAGAAGGGATCTTCCTGAAAGGGATCGGCCTCTCCGCAAAAAAAGTGAAGACCGCGCGCTCCCTCGGGCTAAGGGTGATCCCACGGCTCAAGAACTCATACAACATGAACAATGATTCCATCAACAGAAAAATAAAAATGACGGAAGCTCTTACACCTTTTGAAACTGTGATCTTCGACGGCGAAGAGGTCCTTGGATACCCGAACTATGTAAAAGAATCGGCCAAAGCTCTTAAGGAAAACAACGTAAGATACGGCTATATTGAACTGGCTAAGCAAAGCGGCGATTCCGCGCTCCTAAGATCCCAGGGATTGAAGATCATTAAACTTCACAGCATTTCAGGGGATGAGCTGGGAACAATGACCAAGGCAGCGGCAGCACAAAGATTCATAAGGGCTGCACAGGACAGAGGCATAAGGATGCTCTATCTCCACACTTATCCGTATCCCGATAAGGACAGAACCGCAATGGAGACCAATGTAGCCATCGTGGAAAGAATAAGATCAGGCCTTCAGGGAAAAGGATTTTTCTTCGGCAAAGCATCGGCTCCCGAAGAACTTTCCATAAATAAGATCCAGCTGACGATCCTGGCTTTAGGGGCAGCGGCAGGCGCATTGCTTTTGATCAGCTATCTCACCGGAATAAGCCCGCTCTTGGCGGCAGCCGTTTTTATATTGACGATATTTCTGTCCGCCACACTTGACAGCATGCTGATAAGAAAACTTTTTGCCCTATTGGCAGCCGTCACTTTTCCCACGTTCGCAGTAGTTTCCATGTACACGGTAAAGAAGCCGGATGCAGAGCACGGCGTGCTTGCTACATCGATATTCGCTGTTCTTTACATGGCAGGCATAACTTTCCTCGGAGGAATGCTGATAGCGGGGCTTTTGGCAGACACAACTTTTCTTATGGGGATAAACCGTTTTTCCGGCGTCAAGCTCGCACTCATTCTCCCTATTCTTATCGTAGCCGTTTACTTTTTCCTGAGAGATGACAAAGGCACAATAGATATCAAGAAAGCAAAAAGCAGGATAGCGGCGATATTAAGCCTGAAGATCACCATCCTGAACGGCTCTCTTATCCTTTTCGGTCTCGCCACAGTAGCCTTATTATTGCTCAGAAGCGGCAATTTCGGCCTCCCAATCCTAATATTTGAGAAAATATTCAGGAGATCCCTTGAAGCATTCCTCGTGATAAGACCAAGGACCAAAGAATTCCTGGTCGGATATCCTGCTCTGCTTTTAGGGACGATATATCACCTGAAAGGGGGCAGGGCATGGCTTCCTGTCTGGGCTGCCGCAGGGATGCTGGCACTTGTATCCATGACGAACACCTTCTGCCACATCCATTCTCCTTTGACGATAACCATGATCAGGTCGACTTACGGCCTGTTCCTAGGCTTAACTCTTGGGACCATAATTTACGCGATCTATTATTTGATCACTCCTACCTTAAAGAAATTATTTAAAGCATGAAAATCCTGCTTGCTGGATATTTTGGCTGCGGCAATCTCGGCGACGAGGCGATACTGGAAGCGCTGATCGCCGGCATTAAAAAATATATCCCCGATCCGCAGATAACCGTGCTTTCCGGGAACCCCGAAGAAACAGCCGAATGCTATGACGTTGTCGCGTTCGACCGCACCAATTTAAGAAGTTTCCGCAGGAACCTGAAAAACTGCGATGTTTTTATTCTGGGGGGAGGGGGGATACTGCAGGATATAACCAGCTCAAAAAGCTTGTATTATTATCTCTACCTCGTCCGGACGGCAAAGCGATACAAAAAGAAGGTCGTTCTATTGGGACACAGCCTGGGTCCCATAAAAAGAAAATTCAATCGTTTTCTGGTTAAAAGGACGCTTAAGGACATTGACCTTCTTACGATCAGAGATGAGATATCCGCGAAAGAGGTAAAAAAACTCTCTCTCAAGCCAAAAGAAGCTTTTCTTGCCAGCGACATATCGTTCCTGCTTTCACTTCCAGAAAGGTCAGAAACAGATAAACTTTTCGAGCTTGAAGGGATCAAACACTGCCGCAGGCACCTTATCGGCGTTGCTCTGCGGGAAAAACCCGGGTACGCCAGCAAACATTGGATCAATAAAATAGCCGAAGCGCTGGACAAAATCTCGGAAAAGAACTGCCAAATAGTTTTCTTGACCTTTCATTACCCCGATGACCTGGAAATAACGGGTAAGGTAATGAAAAAGATGAAAAGCCCCGCGCACCTTATAATGAGAAGATGCCGGCCTACGGATATGCTGGGAATAATATCGAGAATGGATGTCCTGATCGGCATGCGGCTTCATTCCGTGATATTCTCAACACTGGCCGCGACCCCGATGATAGGACTTTCATATGACCCGAAAGTCTCAAGTTTCCTAAGCTCTATCAAATTCCCCTTTCTTGAAATAAATGACCTGCGGGGCGAAGAGCTGATCAAGACATTTGACCACACACTGGACAATTTAAATCTGAACAGGAACACCTTAAAGAACGAAGCGCTGAGGCTGAAAAAGATCGCTGCTCTGAACTTCGACCTACTCAAGGATGCCATAGAAAAAGAAAAGGTGCGTATACTCGGAATAGACATTGACAATACCAGCATGGAGGATTCCGCGGGTAAGATCATGGATTTTATCAAAAGCGGCACTCCCCACCTTATCACATCAGCAAATCCTGAGATCCTTCTGGAAGCACAAAAAGACATGGAATTAACAAGCATACTGAACACCGCGGCCCTGAACCTGCCTGACGGCGTGGGAATAACTTTGGCCAGCAGATTAAAAGGTCTCCCGCTGAAAAAAAGAGTAACGGGGATCGATCTAATGTTACAGATGATCGAGCTGGCAAACTCTAATGATCTAAAAATATTCCTCCTGGGCGGAAAAGAGGGCACAGCCGAGGCGGCCGCCCAAAATTTAAAGGACGAATATCCGGGGCTGAACATTGCCGGCACACATCACGGCTATTTCAAGAATGACGCGCTCACGATAGAGAACATAAAGAACGCCGCTCCGGACATCCTGTTCGTAGGACTAGGATCACCGCGCCAGGAAAAATGGAGTTATAAATATTTAAAAGAGTTGAACATTCCGGCGGTAATGGTCGTCGGGGGAAGTTTTGATGTGTTATCCAAAAGACTAAAAAGAGCCCCGGTGTGGATGCGGAGATCCGGAATAGAATGGCTGTTCCGGCTGATCAAAGAGCCGAAAAGGCTGCCCAGAATATTAAAACTGCCTGTTTTTTTGTACAAAGCAGTAAAAGGCGGACGGTAAAATAAATAAAATATCCATTGAAATCACGGTATCCCCCCTATATAATTTAGGGGTTCCAAAGATAACCGAGGTACAGCTTCAATGAAAAAAGTAATTATCTACGGGTTTGCTGCTTTATTTTTGGCTTTTATTATCAGCCTGCATATAGCAGGAGGAGCCTCTTCCTCAGTTAAAGGAATAGGCAAGATCGCCATTGGCATGACCAAAAATAAGATCGCTTCGATCCTCGGCCAGCCAAATTCCCCCAGTAAATATGACTTCATATACGGGTCAGACAACAAAGAACTTATCGTCATATTCGACAAGAACAAAAAAGTGGAAAGCATCATCATTAAAGGGAAAGATCTCAAGCACAGCATTCTGGGGATCAGTATCGGATCTCCGGAAAAAAACGTTCAAAAAACTTTCGGGAAACCTGAGTATATAAAAAGCTGCATCTTTTTTAAAAGAGAAATGTGGGGCTACCCATCTTCCAATGCCTACTTCACGCTTAAAAACGGGAAGGTCGATTCTTTTGCAGTAAGCTGCTACGACTCAAAGAATTTCCGGAAAACAGCGGGAAAGAAGCTATAATACCCCCATAGAGCCTTCACTATGCGTAAAAAACAGACAAAGATCATTAGCGCAGGAAATCTTCAAATTGGCGGCGGCAACCCCGTTTCCGTTCAGTCAATGACTAAAACTTTTACCCGTGATACAGCCGCAACTATCAGGCAGATCAAGGCAATGGAAAAAGCCGACTGCGATATCGTGCGGGTCGCTGTCCCCGGCAAAGAGGACGCAAAGGCGATCAAGATCATAAAAAGCAAGATCAATATCCCCCTCGTGGCGGACATTCATTTTAACTACCGGCTGGCCATCATGGCGGTAGAGGCGGGCGCCGACAAAATAAGGATCAATCCGGGCAATATAGGGGGTAAAACAAAAGTAAAAGAAGTCGTGGCCGCCTGCAGAGAAAAGAACATCCCTATCAGGGTAGGAGTAAATTCAGGCTCTCTGGAGCCTGACCTGCAGCAAAAATACGGACATCTCTCAAGTAAAGCACTTGTGGAATCGGCCTTGAGGAACGTAACAATGCTCGAAGACCTTGGCTTCACAGACATTGTGATTTCGGCAAAGTCGACCAGCATACCGATTACCATAGAAACTTACAGGGAGCTGTCGCAAAAAGTTGACTATCCTCTTCATATCGGCATCACCGAGTCAGGGTTCGGCAAGACGGGGATGATAAGATCTTCCGTAGGAATCGGATCGCTCCTTTCGGAAGGAATAGGGGATACTATAAGGGTATCCCTGACAGGAGCCCCTATAGAAGAAGTTCTCACAGGCCATACGATCTTAAAATCTCTTGAATTAAAAAGATCCGGTGTTACAATTATTTCGTGCCCGACCTGCGGCAGATGCCAGGTAGACATTGAAAAGATCGTGAAAAAGCTTGAGGAAAAAACGCGGCATATTAGAAGACCGGTGACGTTGGCGGTAATGGGTTGCGCGGTGAACGGCCCGGGAGAGGCAAAAGCAGCGGATATCGGAATAGCCGGCGGCAAAAAAGAGGGCACCATATTCAAAAAAGGAAAAGCAGCAAGAAAAGTTCCGGAAAATAGACTAGTTGCTGAAGCCTTAAAGGAAATCGAAAGTTTGGAGGACAGTAAATGATCGAAAGATATACTTTGCCGAGAATGAAATCCATCTGGAGCGAGGAGAATAAGTTCAATAAGTGGCTGGAAGTTGAGGTGGCGGTTTGTGACGCATGGAACAAGCTTGGAAAGGTCCCCGACACATCCCTTAAAAAGATAAAGAAGAATGCCAGGTTCACCATAAAGCGAATAAACGAGATAGAAAAGACGGTCGATCACGATGTTATCGCTTTTCTTACTTCTGTTGCCGAGCATGTCGGCCCTGATTCACGGTTCATCCATATGGGCATGACATCTTCCGACGTATGCGATACCGCGCTGTCGCTCCTGCTGCAGGAGGCAAGCCAAGTGATTATTTCCGATGCCGAAAACCTGACAAAGGTCTTGCGCAAAAAAGCCAAGCAATACAAAGATACTGTCATGATCGGCCGAAGCCACGGCATCCATGCAGAGCCAATGACCCTGGGACTGAAGATGGCGCTTTATGCGATGGAAATGGAGAGGAATCTCGCAAGGCTTAAAGCGGCAAAGGAGACCGTCAGCACAGGCAAAATATCCGGTGCTGTAGGGACATACTCCAATATAACCCCAAAAGTAGAGGAAATAGCCTGCAAAAGCCTGGGATTAAAGAGAGCAGAGGTCTCAAACCAGGTGGTTCAGCGCGACAGACATGCCGCTTTTATGTGCGCTCTTGCCGTAACAGCAGGGACCATAGAAAAGATCGCCACTGAAGTAAGGAATCTTCAAAGGACCGAACTCATGGAAGCGGAGGAACCGTTCAAGAAAGGGCAAAAGGGTTCGTCTGCAATGCCTCACAAGCGTAATCCTATTACATGCGAAAGGCTGACCGGTTTGGCTCGCATAATGAGGGCTAACTCGATCGTAGCCTTGGAAAACATAGCCTTATGGCATGAAAGGGACATCTCTCACTCATCAACAGAGAGGATAATCCTCCCTGACAGCACTATTCTCATGGATTACATGCTGCAGACGATCACAAGAGTGATCGACAATCTGGTGGTTTACCCCGAAAATATGAAGAAAAACCTGGAAAAAACAGGCGGACTTATCTTCTCGCAGAGACTACTTCTAATGTTGGTAGGAAAGGGCATTACAAGAGAAGCCGCCTACAATATAGTCCAGAGGAACGCTATGAAGGCCCGAGGCAAAAAGCCCCTAAAAGAGATGATATCAAAGGATCCTGAGGCTACAAAGCTCTTGAGCAGTAAAGAGATCGATTCTGCCTTTTCCGTTGATTACTACCTGCGGAATATAGGGGAAATATACAAAAGAATAGGCATTTCAACGTAACTTTGCCTTGGGTGATGATTCCAAACTGCGGCGATGATTGCAGGTGATGATTAGCCAGCCTTCAGGCCTTGCCCCTCCCCACTAAACGCGCCTTAATGTCAAATCGTCACTTTTGGCTTTATACCGGCAAAAACTAAAGGACTATTATGACTCTGAGGTATTTCAGGAAAACTTCGTTCTTGTCCTCTTTTTTCAACCTCTCTTCATCATCTTCAGAAAGGATCACATCGGTCCCATATGCGCTTTTAACCTTGGTGACAGCCTTAATGAGAATGGGTTTAACTCCCACACGAGGACTGATCATAGCGGTATCGATACTGTCAGTATAAAGTACCAGCCCCTTTTTGACTAATAAAGCATAATTAACGTATTTATCTCTATAAAGACTATCCTCATCCTCATTCACGATGCGAGGGAGAAAAGCAGGCTCAAGATCAAGCCCCCTGGCATCAATGACCAGGCCGCTGAAAGCCTCGGAAGTTGATGACTTAAAACCGGGATAATACTTATTCCAGGCACTTTCCCAGTAAAACAAATGCCAAAATAAAGCCTCTGATAAACTGTTTTTTCCGTAAATATCCAGGGCAAGAGTGACTTCAAGCATTTTCCTGTCTTCCAGGTGTGCTTTGTGGACCACTTTAGACCTGCTCATAATGAGATCTTTGACCTTTGTCTTCAATTTAGAGCTTGCTTGGAACATGTCCGCCAGCCTTCTGGACCTGTCAACCCTGAACTCATCGATCAATTTAACCATCTTCATTTTGGCGTTATAAACCGCGCCTTTTTCGATCAATTTCTTGTTTTGAGGCGTAGGCTTGCCGGTTATAAATTCCTGCCCTTTCACCACAATTACCCTTTTCCCCCAGTCAACGATCAAACCATTAGGGAATTTAACGACCAAAGGGGACACAACCATATCCCCCTTACTGAAAGCAAGTTCCTTTGCTTCAAGGCTATAAGGTGAGATCCCTTCATTCGGAAACCATTCTTCCTGCGAGAAAGCCCCAAAGGAGAAGAGTAAAATACAGACAAAAACCAATGTGAACTTTTTCATGGCGATTTATTTTAACAGTTATCTATGTTATAATCAAATTTGTATGTTTTTCGCTAAGATCTATATTAGACTAAAAAAGGGACTTCTTGACCCGCAGGGAAAAACGATAGGGTCAGCACTGCAATCCCTTGGATACAAAGGGGTTTCCGACGTAAAGGTCGGCAAACTGATCGAGGTCAAGCTGTCAGCGAAGGATAAAAACGACGCCGCCAAAAAAGTCGAGGAAATATGCAAAAAACTTCTGGCAAACCCCGTGATCGAGGTCTTTGAATATGAAATAGAGGGGACAAAATGAGATTTGGCGTTGTCGTTTTCCCCGGCTCCAACTGCGATTACGACTGCTACAATGTTATCCACCGAGTGCTAAAACAACCCGTGGAATTCATCTGGCATGCAGATCACGAACTGAATGATTTCGACTGTATAATACTGCCCGGGGGATTCTCCTATGGGGATTACCTAAGAGCAGGAGCGATCGCACACGTTGCGAATATAATGCCAAAAATAAAAGAATTCGCGGAAAATGGAAGAGGACTTGTGCTCGGCATCTGCAACGGGTTCCAGATACTTACCGAAGCGGGGCTGCTTCCGGGAGCTCTTCAACAGAACAAAGACGTAAAATTCATCTGCAAATATGTAGATCTGAAATGCGTGAATAATAAGACCAGGTTCACCAAAAAGTTCAAGAATGATCAGGCCGTAAGGATACCGATCGCCCATGGCGAGGGCAACTATACTGCGGATACGCAAACATTGAACGACCTGGTAAAGAACCAGCAGATAATCTTTAAATATTGCGACGAGAAGGGCAGGGTAACCGATGAATCAAACCCCAACGGAGCCATGCTGAACATTGCGGGGATCTGCAATAAAAAACGCAACGTTCTAGGTATGATGCCTCACCCAGAACGTTGCTCTGAAGCCCTATTAGGATCACAGGATGGAAAGTCGATCTTCGAATCAATACTACTGTAGACCTGCTTTACTTCACAGAATACAATGTTCCAATAAGCACAACTGCGACCAAAAGGAAAACTATTCCTGCTGCAAGCCTGTGCCCAAGCATCCATTGATCTATCTCAAATATCCTGTTAACGGATCCGCTCATGCTCTTTAGCATATTAGGTGCAAAAAGATAGCCGATCGCAAGGAAAAGTGAAGCAAGAGCGCCAAGCACCATTATTGTTCTTCCGCCGGAAAGGATCAACTCTTTAACTAGAATTAACATTCTGTCACCTCCTTAAGTTATAATATCTCTATTTTTACGCCTGCGCTTAACAGGTACCCTTCAAAGGGAAGCTCGAAAGCACCCTGAGTTAAACTGGTTTTTTGAACAACAGCTTCAACAAAAGCCGATGTGACAGGAGTAAAGATAAATTCTATTCCGCCGCCTCCCGATACTCCTAACCCGGAGAACGAAGTAGGAGGGGACCCTCCGCCGATATCCTCTGTTTGGGTCGCCGAATACCCCTCTATCCCGAAAATGCCATAAATATTGAACAACCCATGTATATCGCTAAAATCTCCCCATTCCAGAGCGTACACCTTAACACCCCAGCCGACCCTGATAGCATCATAAGCCGCATTCACTCCTGCATCAGTCACCAATCTTCTGGCAGTTGTGCCAAATTTAATGACATGATCAAGTGTATCAGATGCTTTAATGCACAATTCGAAAGCGGTCCCGGTGCTGGGGTTCATGTCATTGCTGACAAGACCATTAAGAGGGCTGAAATTCTCAGCTTTCATCGTCACAGCGAATGCCTTCCTGCTGTAGATCTGCGGTGCAATATATTTGGTAGGAATATCGATCGCGGCTTCGAGATCATCAAAAGCAAAGGCACCCAAGGGTAAAACCGCAAGCAAAAACCCTATTAATATAAACCTTTTCATTTTTCTACCCCTCTTTCACGATTGTTTTGGCTAGATTATACTGCAAAGTTGCAAAATTAGCAAACCTTATAGCAGGGGAGAGGCGCAAATTAAACGCTCATTACAGGCTCAAATCCCGGTTATATGCGCGTTTCGGCAACGTAGGCACACCTTTTTAACTATCATTAGCAGCACTGATAAATGCCTCATGATCATCACTGACCGATACTTCCTCCTGACCCCTTCATTCTACTTGACATAAGATATATTATGCGACGTTGCTATAGGTAGATTTAACGGGTCTTTAATGCCGGGTCAAACGCTCTTTTTACCGCTTGAATATATGTTATAATATGTCCCGAAATGAAAAAAATAACATCAATATTAGTACCCCTTTTTATTGCCGGTTTATTGGTCTTTCTGGCATATGCTGCCCTCAATAAGATCAAATATTCCCAGGAACAACCGATAAAGGTCAAAAGCGGCAGTGAATTCACGATAACCCTGGATTCAAACCCGACAACCGGCTACCGGTGGTCAATTGCCAGAGATATTGACGCAGATCACGTAAAACTCCTTAAAAACGAATATAAGACCCAACAATATGCGCGGATCGGCCAAGGCGGCAAGCAGATATTTGTATTTGAAGCCGTAAAAGCCGGAAAAACAAGGATATATCTGCAGTATTCGAGGCCGTGGGAGGAAAAAGTGCCTCCGGTCGACAAAAAGATATACCCTATCGAAATTGAAAAAAACTAGAAGAAACTGTTCCTACAATTTATCCGCTATCTCATCTACACCAGACCTCTGCCCCTGCCGGACGTGAAAAAATGTGGCAACTGCGGACACAATAAGAGCTATTAGGATGAATGGCAGCGGATTAAGGGCCTCGTAAGCGTAATAATCGATCCATAAGATGCAAATGACCAGGACCGACCAATATAAGAGAAAGAGCTTTATTATATGCTTACGTGATGTTTTCTTATTGTGATGGCTCATTTTTCCCCCTATTTTGGCTTGTCAATCCATCTGCTGTTCGTCAGATCGAAAGTGAACATGAATGTTGAAGATTGTTCAGGATAATAACGAACATCATAGGTAAAAACAAGATCGTAACAGTGCATTCCAAAGATAAGCGCGTAATTAACTCTGTTGATAGTGTTCTGAGGCAGATCATAAACGGTATCGACCTTCAAGCTGCTCCACCAGTAATTTGCCTTGAAACTTGTCATAAGCTGGTCAAACGGCGAGAAGTCATATGTCTCATAAGCGAACGGACTCCCGGTCCCTGCCTGATGAATATAATGAACATGCCCGAGTTTCGCTTCAAGCACACCGAAATCTTTGATCAATTCCATCCTCTGAGTGGACCTCTGCCAGGTTCTATCTACTGTAATATAATCAATGGAATTTACGTCATAAAGAAGGCTGAAATCCCCAAGAAAAGGAACCTCGGTATCATAAGTAATATCCATGTAAAACTGCTGCCTCTCGGACTGCGCGGCCGTTGTCGATATAGAGGTCGGCTCTTCGGTCACATTAGCGGTATTTGCCTCCATATAATATGTAAATGGCAATCCTAAATACGGCAGCGGCTGCCTGTTAGACCTTAAAGTGACCATCGGAGAGAAACTGACCCTGTTAAAAGGCCCTTTATTTTCATCCAAGTTAATGCGCTCTCTGTTCGACTGGTTATACTCGATCTCATAGGCATATTTTCCGCCAAGCTTATATGTATCGTAGATCAACCACTCCTCCTCTTCCGGCGGTATTATTTTAGGGCCAAAAGAGTAATAATGACTGAACCCGCCGTAATCACCGTCCCCATCGCTTTTCCCAAGCCTGACCTCACCTTCATTAACATCATTGATTATATAATTCGAACGGAGCCCCATTCCCATACCCTTGTTGCCGGTAAATCGCAGCAGGAATTTGGCGTACGTTCTGGGAGTAAGATACCAGTTAAACCCCTGGGCCAGGAAAAAGCCATCTTCTGAATTAGTAGCAAGCTCGGGAACAGGCTGCTTTTTCTTTTTTGCCTCTATGCGCATCATTTTCTTCTCGTACGCGGTCAATTTTTTCGTTGGTTTCTTTTTGAATTTAGACTCAGGCACCTTGGTACTGAAAACGAATGTCGGAACGGGGATGACCGGAGCCGGCCCAACCCACGCTGTTGACCAATAAGCGACTATCAAACCCGTTTTCGGATAAAGAACCAGTTCATTGGCAGATACATGGTAGTGCGATTCCGGAGCGTTACAGCCGGTAAAATAAGCATTGAACACCTTCATCTTCCCCTTCCCTATCGTCATGTAGCTGCCGCCAAGAAAGGTGTTGCCGAAGTTGATGCGGACTATTCCCGCAACACCGGTCTTTTTCCTGTAGTAGTATTCCAGCTTGCTTCCAGAGACCCTGTATCCCTCGATATCAATAAAGAAGCGGTCCTCGGCGACGATCTTGTTCTCTTTGTAATAATATTTGACATAGGGGCTTTCCAGGTAAAAATCTTTTCCCTTTGCCTTAACATGGCCCTTAGCAATAAGGACATTCCTGACTTTATCATTATAGGAATAGTCAGCATCAATATCCACGTCCCATGCAGCAAAAACGCAGGTTTTTGCCGAAATGACAAGGAATACCACAAATATCAAAATAAGGAGGTTTCTATTCTTCATAGCTCTATTATATAACCTATTCGAAGCAATTAAAAGCGGCTCTTGCTCAGCGCGAGTACTTCTGCAGCACTTTATTCGCGGTTTGAGAGGCTTTCTTCAGCTCTGCAAAGGCATCTTTAGCATTTTTAACAGTATCTTTGATATCTCCCATGAAAGTCGGATCGTTAGAAAGCTTCTCCAGCCCCATGATAACTTTATCGAACCGCTTGCTGACCGTTCCAATGTTCTCCGACGCCGAGCTGAGCGAAGTAATAAGCTCCTCAAACCCGCCCTTCTCAAGCGCCCTGCTGAACCCTGAAACGATCTTGTCCAATTCATCCGTGCTGTTCTCAATATTGATCAATATATCCTTTGCCGCCCTTTGCACTTTTGGATCGTCAGTGATCTCGCGGACCGATTCGAGTATCTGCTTGCTTTCCTCCAGGTTTTTCGTGCCTATATGGATAAAATCCACAAGCCCCAGGGTGTTATACCCTTTTATCACGCTTCCTGATCTCAATATTTCCTTTTCGCGCGAAGGTATGACCTCAACATACTTCTGCCCAATAAGCCCATCGAATGCAACCCTGAGCTGGGACCCAACGGGAACTTTTATTCCCGGATCCATTCGCAGATATACCTTGATATCTTCAGGATTTGGATGAACTTTAACGACTTTTCCTGCCTTATATCCGCGATACCTCACCTCAGCTCCGACCAACAGCCCCCCGACATCATTAAAAGAGCCGACAAGCCGGTATCCGCGGGCCTTCAGGAACACATCCCCTTTCCATACTATCATCCCGCCCAGTATTAAGACTGCTAGCGTAACAACAAGACCTACTTTGGCATACATTGAAAGTTTCATATTTCGCTCTCCTTTCTTAATGGTTCTCGAGTCCTCCCGTGATAAACCTTCTGATAGCCGGATCCTTTGTGCGCTGGGTTTCCTCGGGTGTCCCGGATTCTATGATCTTCCCCTTATCAAGCATTACGATCCTCTGCGCCACACGGTAAACCGTGGACAATTGATGCGTCACAACGATCGATGATGTTTTTAATCTTCGATGAACGCTTTTTATCAGATCTTCAATGGCGGTCGACGTAACAGGATCCAGCCCGGTCGTCGGCTCATCATATAATATGATCTCCGGATTGGTCGCCAGCGCCCTTGCAAGGCTCACACGTTTCTGCATGCCGCCGGATAATTCCGCAGGCATAAGTTCTTCTGTGCCCTCCAAACCGACCATCTCCAGTTTTTCAGCAACAACTTTTTTAAGTTTGCTTTCGGACAGCTTGATACGTTCCAGCAGGCCAAAAGCAACATTCTCCCCCACTGTAAGTGAATCAAATAAAGCAGAAGACTGAAATACCATTCCGATCGTCTCCCTTAATTTGGTCATACCCTCTTCGTCGATCCCATTGATATTAATGCCCTTGATCTTGATCTCGCCGCTCGTTGGAGGGAACAATCCGATAATAAGCCTGAGCATTGTGCTTTTACCGCATCCGCTGGGACCGATTATCGCAAGTGATTCCCCTCTTTTTAAGTTCAAGTTCACTTTGTCCAGGACTAAAGTGCCGCTAAACTTCTTTACAAGGTTCTTTATCTCTATAATATTATCTTGGTTTATCATTTTTTGAACAGCATGAACGACAGAAAATAGTTAATAATGAATATGCTCATAAGAGAGATGACCACTGAACTGGTGGTCGCCTCCCCTACTCCTTTCGCTCCCTTAGTCGCTTTCATTCCCCTGTAACAGCTTATCAAGGAAATTATCATTCCAAAGAACACGGCTTTGATAATGCCGCCTACGATATCATAGGTCTTAAGGTACATTGACGCCGAATCCATGAACCCGACCGGATTTATGCCGACAACATTCACAGCCACGATATATCCACCCATAAATCCGACCAGATCGGCAAAGATCGTAAGTACCGGCAGCATGATGGTGGAAGCCAGAAATCTTGGAACGACCAGATGTTTTACGGGATCGGACCCCATCGCATAGATGGCATCGATCTGCTCCGTAACTTTCATAGTTCCTATCTCCGCTGCAAAAGCGGCGCCGACACGTCCCGAAAATACCACGGCAGTAAGAAGTGGGGCAAGCTCCCTGGCAACCGCGATTGCCAATACCGCGCCGACAATACTTCCCGCTCCATATTTAATGAACTCAGAGGATATTTGAATGGCAAATACGCCGCCTACGAATGCCGCAGTGACCACCGCCACCAACACGGAGTCAACACCGACACGCATCATCTGCGTAAAAACATCTTTTACCTTAAACCTGCCTTTAAATATCGACATGAGAGTGCGTCCGGCAAGTATCGATATCTCGCCGATCTCTTCTAAGATCGCAATTACCCGGCTTCCGATCTGCTCAAACATTCTTCTTCACCCTGACCTTTTTATTGAACTCATGACAAAAGGAAGGGACTCCAGCAGGTCCGACGCAATAACACCCTGCTCGCCTTTGACCCCTGCAACAACACTGCCGCACATGCCGTGGATATAAACGGCAGCTACCAGCGCTTTGACAGTCCCCACTCCCTGCGCAATAAGTCCGGCGATCGCACCGGTAAGAACATCTCCTACTCCGGCCGAGGCCATTGCAGGGGTTCCTGTAGGATTAATGTGAAGTTCTTTGTCAGGAGATGCAATAACAGTATACGCGCCCTTCAATACCACATTAACTTTCGCCTCTACCGCTGTTTCGCTGGCCACTTCGATCCTGTTATTTTGAATATCCGCAACGTTTTTATTTATCAGCCTGGACATCTCGCCAGGGTGCGGGGTGATACTTATGTCCCTTACTCTGCTATCTTTTAGAACATCAATATTCTTAATAGAATTGATCGCATCTGCATCAAGAATTACAGGTATCTTCACGTTTTCAGACCTCAAAAGACCTTCAATAAGGTCCGAAATACCCTTATTTTGAGAAAGCCCCGGACCTACAGCAATAACATCAAATTCTTTTATCCTTTCCAGTATCTTATCCACTGCTTTCCCGGAAAGCGTCCGATCTTTTGTTTCCGGAAGCCCCCAGGTGATCGTTTCAACGGACAAAGAGTCCACGGCATCAACCAAGCTTTCCGGAACACCGATCACTACCGAACCTGCCCCAACCCTTAATGCGGCCTGGCCGCAAAGCGCCGCAGCGCCTGTCATACCTTGAGATCCTGCCAGTATCAGCGCTTTTCCAAAACTCCCTTTGTGGGCGCCTGCTCTGCGCGGAGGAAGGACTGATGCAACAAAAGCAGCATCAGCAATATTGAGCCCTTCGACTTTCTTTTTTTCAATCTTCCTCTCTTTTTTCCACAAAGGCTCCTTGTCAACCGGATTGGGTTTGGGAATGCCAATATCCACAATAATAATTTTCCCGGCATAAACACTTGCTGGGTATGTAAGAAGGCCGGTCTTATAATATTCAAATGTAACGGTAATATCAGCAAGAACTGCATCGGAAGCTGTCTTTCCCGTAGATATATCCACGCCGGAAGGACAATCAACCGAAACAACCTGATAAGCGAGCTTATCTTTAACCTCATCTTTTGAAGTATTGATAATTTTGATGCTGTCGGCTGTCAACCCCTTGACCTCCCCCTTAAACCCCGCACCGTATATCGAATCGATCAGCACATCCGCTTTCATCAATGCCTGCTTAAATAGGTCCAGATCATTCTTGCTCTTAATAACGGAATAAGCTACTCCCATTTTTTCGAGCACTTGAAGGTTGGCTTGCGAATCCACGGACAGTTCGCTTTTTTCAGCAAGCAAGAAGATGTCTACCTTGACCCCGTTCTTATGAAGATATCTGGCAGCGACAAATCCATCCCCACCGTTATTTCCCTTCCCCGCCAAAACTACAGCACGCTTGAGCCGCTTTATTGAGGAAATTATTGAAGAAGCCACGCCTTTCCCGGCATTTTCCATGAGGATCCGAGCAGGTATGCCAAGTTCAACGGCGAACTGCTCCAGCTCCTTCATCTCATCAGCATTTATGGCCCGCATAAAACCTCTCCTAGTCAATGATCACAAAAGCGATCGCATTCTCATGGTCATGTGACAAGCTCACCAGTGCTTTTGACTTTTTTTTGCCTTTAACAGAAATATACGGCTTTCCGCTTTTCTCGTTCAATATCTCTATGTTTTTCCAGTGGATCCCCCGCATTCCTGTCCCTATAGCTTTTGAATATGCTTCTTTCGCTGCGAATCTTGCGGCAAGTTCAGGGAACTTAAGTGCTTTTCGCTTCGTGCAATACTGTATTTCCGTGGAAGTATAGATCTTATTCAAGAACTTGTCGCCGTATTCCTTAATGGCGTCTTTAATACGCTGTATCCCGACTATGTCTATGCCTATACCTTTATTCATCAATATACCGGCGTCAACCAATCAGAGTATTTTGGGTTTTCGCCTCGAACCGCGCCAAAATAGATCTTCTGGAGCTTGGAGGTCACCTCGCCCATTGAGCCCGTGCCGATCTTTTTGCCGTCAACTTCGCTTACCGCGACGACTTGCGCTCCAGTTCCTGAAAAGAATATCTCATCAGCCGAGTACAACTCATCCTTAGTAATAGAGCCTTCTATAACTTTCAATTTCAGCTCTTCCTTTAAAAGGCCTATCACAGCGCGCCGAGTTATCCCCGCCAAAATATTTGAAGATAAATGAGGCGTTATAACTTCCCCATTCTTAACAATGAAAATATTCTCGCCAGACCCCTCTGCCACATTGCCTTTGTGATTGAGCATGATGGCCTCATCATAGCCCTTCTCCTTCGCTTCAGCTTTTGCGAGGGACGAATTTATGTATAATCCCGTGATCTTTGCGCCCTCGGGGATCATTTTCTCGTTCACCCTGTGCCAGGAAGATACGCAGGTCTTTATTCCTTTGAAAGTATCCAGATAATCGCCAAATGGAGCAAGATATATCAAGAAGTCATCCTGCAGTCCAGTTAATCCAAGTCCGACCTGCTCCTGTGATTTGTAAGCGATCGGACGGATATAAACATCCTGCTTATAGCCGTTGCGCTTAACAACTTCGATCGTTATTTTTTCTAGTTCATCCAGTGTTTTCTTTATGTCTATCTTGATAGCTTTACATGACATAAGAAGCCTCTCATTGTGCTCCTTGAGTTTAAGGATATACAACTGTTTTTTGTTCTTGTTCCAGTACCCCCGAATACCCTCGAACACTCCGGTACCATAATTAAAAGCGTGCGTCATTACCCCTATTTTTGCATCTTTAAATGGAATGAATTTACCTTGGAAATACACTACTTTCAACGGATTTTCCCCCTTTTAACAGGAAATTACATGCTTTCCGGTGCATTAACACCGAGCAATTCTAACACATTCCTAATTACTATTCGAGCAGCATCCACCAGGGTCAAACGGGCCGAAGACAGCTTTTTATCATCCGAAATTACCCGGCAATTATGATAAAAGTTATGGAAAACTGTAGCAAGATCCTCAGCAAAAATGGTCAATTTATGAGGCTGCCTGAATAACGCGGCATCCGCCACCTCATCGGGATATTTAAGGATCTTTACAAGCAGCTTCCTCTCGGAAGGATCGGTCAATAATTTAAGATCTGCGCTTTTTGCGGGCTTCAATCCCTGCTTCAGGGCTTCGCGAAGGATACTTGATATCCTGGCATGGGCGTACTGCACATAGTAAACGGGGTTTTCCTGTGACTTTGATTTGGCTAGTTCGAGATCAAAGTTCAAATGTGTGTTCGGACTTGTCCGCACAAGAAAATATCTTGTTGCATCCACCCCTATCTCGTCCATTACTTCCTTCAGAGTTATCATCTCACCGGTGCGCTTGCTCATCCGAACCTGCTCTTTTCCTCGAAATAATATGACAAGCTGGCCGATTATTATTTCCAGTTTTTCTTTTGGAAATCCAAGCACCTCCATTGCCCCTTTAAGCCGCGCGACATATCCGTGATGATCGGTCCCCCACACATTGATCAGATGATCATACTTTCTCTTGAATTTATCAAGATGGTAAGCAACATCTGACGCAAAATATGTCGATGCCCCGCCCTCACGCTCCAGAACCCTGTCTTTATCATCGCCAAAATCGGTGGACCGGAACCACTTGGCACCCTTATCAAAGAAGGTGACTCCCCGCTCCTCAAGTAATTTTACCGTACCGGCGATCTTTTTATCTTTATGGAGGTCGCTCTCCTTGAACCATTTTCCGAAATGGACCTTCAACTCCTCAAGAACTTTTTTTTGCCTTTCGAGTATCAAGCCCAAAACCGCAGCGGCCTCAACTTTTTTGCCTCGGAAATCATCAGCCAGCAATTTTATATATTGCCCGCCATATCCGCCTTCCGGCAAGGGTCGATCGCTGATTCTTGCTTCGATGGATTTTATAAGCAGGTCGATCTGGTTCCCGATATCATTTATATAAAACTCACTATCAACCTTAAAGCCCGCTGCGTTCAGGATGCCGGCAATAGAGCTCCCGATAACAGCCCATCTTCCGTGCCCAACATGAAGAGGTCCGGTAGGGTTAGCGCTCACATACTCAAGAAGTATTTTCTCTCCATTGCCAACTGTCGAATACCCATACTTTTTATCATCCTTTACCGTCCTACGCAGATTATCCTGCAGGAAAAGGTCTGTGATCCGAAAGTTAATGAACCCTTTAGGAACAGACTCAACACTTGAAAAGTACCTTCCGTTATCCCTTGCCAACAGTAAAACAGTGATATCCTCAGCGATATTTTTAGGGGATTTTTTAAGGGGTTTCGCGAGCTGAAGCGCTATATTGGTGGAGTACTCACCGAATTTATCCACCCTTGGGATCTCTATGCTCGCATCAATAGCCTTCTCGTCGGCATTTTTGCTTCGCAAATAATCGACTGCTACACTCTCAACTAATTTCCTGATTTTTTCCTTCATATCAAGGATTATATCATATATTCATAGTGCTCAAACTTGAATTTCTGGTCAAAAATAAAGGAGTAGTTATTCTACTCCCTTATATTCACTATAAATATATCGGAAATCGATCAATAATCGTCGAAGTTCATCAGATCAGCTATCCTGGCCGCGGCGAACGGCGTTTTCGAAAGCATTTCAACTGCCTCCGCTCTGGTCAGAGACTTGCTCAGTTCAAAAGGCTTGCCGACCAGGTAATTCAACATTCCCGCGGATTTTGCCGCTGCTACCGCTTTTGCCGCCCAATGCCTTCCTGGTACGTCAGGGAACGGCCCTTCCAGCAATATTTCCGGCAGCTCAAGCTTCGCAAACCTGGTAAGAACAGTTACACCCTCGGCTCTGGTCATGGATTTATTTGGTTTGAATGTCTTATCAGGATATCCGGTAACAAGTTTCTCTGCAACTCCCACCTGAACATATTTTGCCGCCCAATGGCCCTTTGGAAGATCGTTGAAAAGCTTCTCAGCTGTTACAGGAAGTGCGATCCCCTGTGAGCGCACCAAAAGTGTCGTAAGTTCAGCTCTGCTTATCACTTTATCGGGCCTGAATGTCCCGTCCGGATAGCCACCTATCATACCGAGTACTGCCAGTTCCTCTATTGGCGCCTTTGCCCAGTACTTATCAGGGACATCCTTGAATTTTATCATCCGCAATAACCTGATCTTCGCGCTCTTAAGCACCAGCCCCTCGGCATCATATGCCTTGACATCAAAAACATTCTTGCCTAACGTAAGGGAAGTGGCTACTTCAAAAGATCCTTCGACAGTGATCGGCACTTCCACATCATTTATGGTCAAACGCCTGACATCCTCAAGTTCCGTTACAAGTCCGGCTATCTTTATCTTTTCATCATAGAGTATGGTCTTATCCTGGGGTGAAGAGATATCAAAGTATGTTTTGGGTTTTCTTTCTTCGACAACCTCAGCTTTAGGTTCGCCAAATCCATAGGAAAGTGAAAAATAGTGCGTATCATTTGATTGTATAGCGCTGTACTGATGGTAAGCATAATCAAACCTGAACCCTTCATACAAAAATCCGACGCCGGCGGTCATATTTGAGGTGATATCAACAGTTGCTTCTCCTGTAAGCTCTCCCCTGCCGGCAAGGTCCTGATCGATGCCGAATCGAAGGGCCAGGGATTCATTCGGCCAATATTCAACCCCGGTATGGAAAGTTTGAGGATAATCAGCTCCCTGTATACGGTAATTCATGTCCAAGAGGTAATAAAGTTCATGGTCATGGTCGTACAGCCCTTTGTCGCCAAGCACTTGTACAGCAGTACCCAACACCATATATGCCGGGATAGATTCTTTCAGGCCACTCTGATAGGTGATCTCGCCGCCCATATCCATTGGCAGGATGTCCCTTAAATTAAGCCCTACGTTCATCCACTCATTGGCCTTATAGATCATTCCGACGTCCATATCCATTCCTGTGGCATTCCCTCCACCGACCACACCTGACAGCCCCTGAGTGAAAAGTTTTAAATTAGCGCCGATAAGCAGATTATCCATTATATCAGAATCAAGCAGCTGCCTTCCTTCAGTACCGAAGGAGAAGACCATAACGCTATTACTGTAATTTATTACCTCTGCAGTGGCCACAGGGTAAACTCTCCCGTCAGGGTCTTCAACCAGATCAAACCCTGTCACAAAGCTGCCGCCCAAACTTGCTCCTACATACCCAAAACCGAAATTACCATATTCAGTAGGATAAACACCGCCGATCGTCAAATAGTCGATTATCTGGATCAGCTTCGTGGTCATGCTCGTTCCCTGGGGTTCAGTTAGCTGCGCGATCCCGGCAGGATTCATGAATATCGCGGAAGCATCGTCAGCTAATCCAACGAAGGCCTTTCCCATGCCAAGGGTCCTTGCTCCAACACCTATTCTCGTAGGATCAGTAGTAGTTTTGATGCTTGCAGCGGAAATTACAGGAGAAAAAGAAAATACAAAAATAAGAAATATGCCAAGAAGAATACAAAGCCGACTTAATTTGTTAGTTCCCCTCATTAAATACCTACTTTCATAAGCATTCTTGTTAATAGTATACACACGGTGCATTCGAAAGTCAAACATAATCACCACATCCCCTCACGCCCTATTTATCGCTTCTAAACGCATAAAACTTGCGGCTTTTCGAGGAATATTTAAGAGGCATAAATAGGCCTAAAAGATGGGTAAATTTAGCCTGCCTTAGGATAAGAGCCTAATATTTTTACGAAAGATGCTTTCTTCTTTATATCTTCCAGCGCCTCAAGGACCACAGGGTCTGTTCTATGCCCCTGCAGATCAATAAAAAAGAAATAGTCCCCCAGGGTGCGCTTTGTCGGCCTTGATTCTATCTTGGTCAGATTTATTCCCCTCATGGCGAACTCCCCCAGGATATTATGCAGCCCGCCCGGATGATCCCGCAGGGTCGAGAACACTATCGATGTTTTGTCGTTCCCCGTCGGAGGGTGATCCTTTTTTGATAATGCCAGGAATCTGGTCATGTTATCCTTGTAATCATTGATCTCCTTATCGACAATAGCCAGCTTGTACAGCTTTGCGGCTGCCAGTGTTCCTATCGCCGCGAAAATATCTCTTTTCTTGCTCCCCTTAAGGTCAACTTCCACGACCTCCGCAACAGATCTGGCGGCTTCCGCCGTACTGTACGCAAAATGGATCTGGACCTTGGGAAGTTTTTTTCTTAAATAATGCTTACACTGATCAATGGCCTGAGGATGGGATATCACATCAGTTATTTTGCCGAGAGGAACCTTTTTCTTCGTAAGCAAATGATGCTTAACTGGGAGTATTAATTCCTGAGTTATCTTAAGATCGACATCATTCACCAGCATGTCGGAGACGACCCCAATAGTTCCCTCCACGGAATTCTCGATCGGAACGACCCCCTCGTGCACACTCCCCCTGTCAACAGCCTTTAGAAGAGCATGGATCGATGAATACGGAATGAACTTGGCCTTGCCGATCTTTTTTTTATAAAGAGCGCCGGCTTCCTCGCTGAAAGTCCCTTCAGGTCCCAGATATCCTACTTTCATAAATGCACCTCACATTTTTTTGAGTATTGCGAAACTTTTGCCTCCAAGATGCGTGACCACATCAAACTTGATTGTATCAACTATCCCGTCCGGCTTCAAGAATCCATCTTCGCATGAACAGGCCACCACTTCTCCAACGAACAAATAATGGTCTCCCAGCTCAACCGACTTGAACAGCTTGCACTCAATATGAGCAGCGCACTCCTTGATAAGCGGAGCGCTGATACGCCTTGCTTTTTCCCGTGTCAATTTCGCTTTTTCAAACTTATCTGCATCTTTACCGGAAACACTTCCACACACCTTTACAGCCTCAATAATATCTTTTGTGGGGATATTGATCGCGAACTGTCTGCCCTCCTGGATAAGCTTATGAGAAAACTTGGAGCTGCTGACACATATGCCGACGAGCGGAGGAGAAACACTTACAGGGGTTACCCATGCCAAAGTAACAATGTTGCTCTTTTGTTCATGGGAAGCCGTAACAAGTACCACCGGCCCAAAATTTATGAACCGCCTTCCCTGTGATACCGGAACTTCTATCTTGCTCATATTACTAACCTATCCTAAAATCTTTGAACTCACCAAGATAATTTTCATATGATACTGCAACATCGGAGATGGTCGCAGAGGCCGGCCCAGTTTTAAGAGAGTTGACCAGTTGCTCCAGAGAATTCTTTTCGCCCTCGGCAACCACTTCTACCCCGCCGTCAGCCGTATTTCTCGCGTATCCACAAAGATCCAAAGCCTTTGCCGCATCGATCACAAAGAAACGATAGCCTACACCCTGGACATATCCCGTGATATTTACTCTTACTCTTGAGCGGGTCAAATCTTTCTCACCTTGATCTCGGATTCCTTCAACATTTCTTCCGCAAGCTTGTCCGGATAGCCGCCCGAATACACGAGCTCTTTTATTCCCGCGTTTATCATCATTTTTACGCATATGATACAGGGCTGATGAGTACAGTACATGGTAGAATCTTTGATCTTCACTCCGTGCCAGGCAGCCTGGATAATAGCGTTCTGTTCGGCGTGGAGGCCCCTGCAGAGTTCATGGCGCTGCCCGGAAGGGACATTCTGTTCTTTGCGGAGACAACCGCGCTTATCGCAGTGTTCAATACCTTTTGGGGTGCCATTATATCCGGAAGAGAGAACGCGATGATCCTTAACGATCACTGCCCCGACATTTCTTTTTGTACAGGTCGCCCGCTTGGCAACAACCTGCGTAATTTCCATGAAATATTCATCCCAAGAAGGCCTGGAAGACATTAAAACACCTATTTTTTTCTTTTGATGACGGTCTTAACGGCAGATATTATTTCCTTTGAGGTCAATCCGTACTTTTCCAGAAGTTCCGCAGGCTTTCCCGATTCCCCGAACATATCTTTTATGCCTACGCGTACCATGGGAACAGGGGCATTCTCACCCAAAACTTCCGCTACCGCACCCCCAAGGCCGCCAATTATGGAATGCTCCTCCGCAGTAACGACCGCTCCTGTTTCATTCGCGCATTTAACAATCAGCTCTTTATCGATCGGCTTGATCGTGTGTATATCAACGACCCTGACCTTGATGCCTTCTTTCCCAAGTTCTTCCGCGGCATTGAGAGCTTCCGCGACCATTATTCCGCACGCAAAAATGGTCACATCCTTCCCGTCCTTAAGCACGATCCCTTTGCCGATCTTAAAATCATAATTCTCATTTTCATGGATCACGGGAGTAGCCAGCCTGGAAAGCCTAACGTAGCAAGGTCCGTGAACTTTTGCCAGTTCCTTGATGACCTTTGCCGTCTCGGTCGCATCCGCAGGAACAATGACCATCATATTCGGCAACGCCCTCATAATTGCGATATCTTCTGTCGCCTGATGTGTTGCGCCATCCTCACCAGTGGTTATTCCGCCGTGCGTGACCACTATCTTAACGTTAAGCCTGGTGTATGCCACTGAGACCCGCACTTGATCCCATGCTCTGCCGGAACCAAAAACTGCAAACGTGCTGGCAAAAACTATTTTTCCGCATGACGCTATCCCTGCAGCAGTGCTTATCATGTCCTGCTCTGCAACACCCAGATCAAAGAACCGATCGGGGAATTGCTTGCCGAATAAGCTGGTCTTGGTTGACGACGACAGATCGGCATCTAGTACGACCACATTGGGATGCTTCTTTCCAAGCTCCACCAGTGTCTTGCCGTAAGCTTCTCTAGTTGATGCTTTCTTTTTGTCCACTCTATTTTAACTCCTTCAACGCGGTCTCCAATTCTTCCTCGGTCGGCGCTTTCCCGTGAAAATCAAGCGGCCTGTTCTCCATAAAAGAGATCCCCTTGCCTTTGACGGTCTCTGCAATGATTATGCTGGGTTTGTCTTTCACAGCTTCAGCCTTGTCGAGCGCCGCTATTATTCCTTTTATATCATGCCCGTTGACACCATCGATAACATTCCATCTGAAAGCTTTCCACTTATCGGCGATAGGCTGGATCCCTTTTATTTCCTCAACCTTTCCGTCGATCTGATACTTATTATGGTCCAAAATAGCGGTCAGATTCCCAAGCTTATAATGCCCGGCTGTCATGGCCGCTTCCCATATCTGGCCTTCCTGCGATTCGCCGTCACCGATCACAGCGTAAACCCTGTTGTCCAACTTGTCCATTCTCAGCGCCAATGCCATTCCATTAGCAGCCGAAAGCCCCTGCCCGAGAGAACCGGTTGACATCTCCACTCCCGGAAGTGAAAGCATATCAACATGTCCCTGCAATGAGCTTCCAAGCGTCCGAAGTGTTTTTAAATAGTTCTTTGGAAAATATCCTGCTTCCGCCAAGGCAGAATAAAGCACCGGTGCTGCATGCCCTTTTGAAAGGACAAAGCGGTCCCGGCCTTCCCATTCAGGTTCATTCGGCCGGTACTTCATTTTATAGAAATAAAGCACCGTGATAATGTCAGCAGCGGAGAGAGATCCGCCCGGATGCCCGGATCCGCAGCAGGCTATCATTTCAACTATATGCCGCCTGATGGTCTTTGCTTTAGCTTGCAGGTCCTTCAATTTTTCTTCTGGGATTTTTATCATTTCTTCTCCTGACAGGGCCTTAGGATAACATGTTCAAATGATTACTGTCAATTATCTCATATTTAAGGGAAACTCCGGCCCTTTCTTTTACTTTCTTTTTTATTTTATTCGCCAGCTGCGTCACGTCGCTGCAGGTCGCATCGCCAAGATTAATGATATAATTTGCGTGGGTCTTGGACACTTCCGCCCCTCCTACCCTAAATCCTTTACACCCCGCATCTTCGATCAATTTACCCGCGTATCGGCCTTTTGGGTTCCTGAACACACACCCGGCGCTCGGGACTGACAGAGGCTGTTTCTTTTTCTTTGCAGCCAAATATTTTTCGATCCTTTTTTTGATCAGGATCTTTCTTGCCTTCCTTAACCCGAGAACTACGCTCACGATCATGCTCTTGCCGCGCAATACAGGCCCTTTGCGATATTTAAACTTCAGCTCTTTCCCCTTCAGAACGATCTCCTTGCCTTTCCTGTCTATCAGGGTGATCTCCCTGACCAATTTTGAGATAGCTCTTCCAAATGCCCCCATATTTGTTAGCACAGCGCCGCCAACAGTTCCCGGTATTCCCGCGGCAAATTCGAGGCCGGAAAGACCCGCCTCATGAGCCTTGGCAAGCAGCCTGGGAACAAGCACGCCAACCCCTACCCTAGCCTTATTCCCGTCGAACTCTATATCACACAACCCCCCGGCAAGCTTCAAGATAATCCCTCTAACACCCCTGTCCGACACTAGAATATTTGAGCCGTTACCGATGATCTTTATCGGTAATCTGTCAGAAGCCTTAAGAACCTCCTTGAGCGCTTCAATACTTTTCGGGACCACCAGAAGGTCCGCCGTCCCGCCAACTTTAAGGGTTGTATGCTTCGATAAAGCTTCGCCCTTAAAGATACGGATATCCTTTATTTTTTTTAACTTGCGATATATCTCGGAAATATTCTTCTGCATAAAAATTACCCTGAAGACTTCATCTTCAGCCTGTTCGAGATCTCCTTGGCTGTTATGAAGATATCACCGGCACCTATGGTCATTATTATGTCCTTAGGTCTGACCATTTTCATTATATGTTCCGGCACCTTTTCCTTGCCGGCAATATAGATAACTTCTTTTCCGTTCTTTGAGACTTCATCCGCCACCATTTTCCCGCTCACTCCAGCGATCGGATCCTCTCCCGCGCCATAAATGTCCGTCACGATAACAACATTTGAATCACTGAAAGACTCGCCGAATTCTTTATACAAATGGAGCGTTCTGGTGTACCGGTGCGGCTGAAAAATGCTGATTATCCTTCTTTCATCTCCGTACCCTGAACGCGCAGCCTGCAGTGTTGCTTTTATCTCCGTTGGATGATGCCCATAATCATCAACTACCATGACATCATCTACTTCACTGATGACCTGGAAACGCCGCTTAGCCCCGGAAAATATCTGAAGCCCTAAACCCGCCTGAGAAAAGTCGCACCCAACCTCTAATCCTACTATCAATCCAGCCAAGGCATTAAGGATATTCTGCCTGCCCGGCACACAGAGAGTGACTTCTCCCAGCTTTTTCCCCTTATGGAACACATCGAATTTTGTCCTTCTCTCAGAGAACTTGAAGTTAGAGACATAATAGTCGGACTTATCGGTAAGCCCGTATGTTATTACTTTTTTATCAACGACCCCTTCCAAAAGCTTTCTAATATTGTCCTTGTCATTATTTATAACAAGAACGCCGTCCTTGGGAAGAAGATCAATAAAGCTCGAAAAAGCTTTGACAATATTTTCATAATTACCGTAATTCTCGATATGGTCCACCTCTATATTGGTCACGACCTCAATGGTAGGATGGATCTTTAGGAAAGATTTATCGCTCTCATCCGCCTCCGCAACTACAATATTTCCTCCGCCAAACCTGGCATTGCCGTCAATATTATTAACATCCCCTCCTATCAAGAAGGTCGGGTCAAACCCCGCATGTAGAAAGATTGAAGCGATCATTGAAGAAGTGGTCGTCTTGCCGTGGGTGCCGGAGACTGCGATCCTTTGTTTGAATTGGTCCATGACCCAAGAAAGCATATCCGCCCGTTGATATTCCCGTATCTTGTTCAATTCCGCCTCGGTCTTTTCTACATTGTCCCTGGGTATTGCCGTAGAGGTAATGATTATATCAGCACTGCGAATGTTGCCGCGCTTATGCCCGACATATATCTTTGCCCCCAGATCCCTGAGCCTCATGGTGTTGACCGATTCCTTGAGGTCCGAACCGGTCACGGCATACCCCATTCCCAAAAGAACCTTTGCAATGGCGCTCATTCCGCAGCCGCCGACCCCCACAAAGTGGATGGTCTTAACTCCCGCCATATTAATGCTTTTCTTTGTCAATTTTTACCTTTCTCCCTTTTCGTCTTGTTAACATCTCATCCTGTCCGGTAATATTATAGATCATTTTTACGATACCTTCGGCTGCATCCGGCCTGCCGAGCCCCCTTGCCGAATTCCCCATGAATTCGCGCAGATCCTTATTATTCAATATATGTTTGATCTCTTCAACCAAAACTTTTGCGTTCAGGTCCTTATTCCATATTATATGGCTGGCGCCCGCATCGGCCATTAATTTTGCGTTCAGGTCCTGGTGCCTTCCGGAAGAAAAAGGGAAAGGTATCAGGATAGAAGGAATTCCCCGCACTGCTATCTCCGATATCGCCGTGGCTCCCGCCCTTGAAACCACCAGATCCGCCGCCGCGAGCCCATCCGCCAGATTATGCATATAGGGAACAAGCCTGTAAAAAAGATGGCGGCTTCCCAGGTTTTGCCCCCGGATCCATTCGTGATCCCTTTCTCCTGAAACATGCAGGATCTGGATATTCATCCCCTCGAACAATGGAAGAGCATCAATGATAGTCTGATTTATGGACCGCGCCCCCTGGCTTCCTCCCATAATAAGAACGATCCTGTCGTTCTGTTTATATCCCAGATTTTGGATGGCAACTCCTCTGAGAGTCTTAATGACCGCTTCTCGAACAGGGTTGCCGAAACAATAGACCCTTTTTTTGAATTTAAGATATTTTTTCGTTCCCTCAAAAGAAGTCGTCACCACCCGCGCTATCCATTTAATGATGCGCGTAGAAAGTCCTGGTTTTAAGTTCTCCTCATGAAGAAGAATAGGGATCCGTCTAACAAAAGCTGCCAGTGCCACCGGCAGGCTTACATATCCGCCAGTAACAACGACCGCATCCGGTTTGAATGTTTTAAGTACCTTCAGCGATTGAATAAAGCCCGCAACAAGGACGAATGGCGCTGAGACGGCTTTATAGGACAGCTTGCGCAGCATCCCCCTCGACTTTATAGTAACGAGAGAAAGTCTTTCCTTCGGGAGGATATTCTTCTCTATGCCTTCTTCGCTCCCAATGAACAATATCTGGGTCTTTATGTTGACCGTTTGCAACGCTTTAGCTATCGCTATCCCGGGATAAATATGCCCCCCGGTGCCTCCGCCGGCGATCACAACTTTCATGTCTTCACTCCTACATATCTAGAAATATTCAACAGTATCCCCGTCGCAAAAAGGGTCACCACAATAGATGTCCCTCCGTAGCTCAAGTACGGAAGAGGGATCCCCGTCGTAGGCAATAGCCCCGTTACGACCGCCACATTAATGAACATCTGGAACATTATCCAGAAAACGATCCCGGCAGAAAGCAGCATTGAGAACTTGTCCGGCGCGTTAAGCGCCACCCTTATCCCTCTTGCCGCAAAAAGGATGAACAAAAGGATAATGCCGAACGCACCGACAAACCCCATCTCCTCGCAAAATATCGCAAAAATAAAATCCGTATAATTCTGCGGCAGATATAAGAACTTTTGCTTGCTGCAGCCGAGTCCCACTCCCAAAAGCCCTCCCGAGCCGACCGCTATCAATGACTGTATAATATGAAAACCCACATTTTGCGGATCTTTCCACGGATCCAAAAAGGCAAGCAACCGTCTGACCCGATACTTGCTGGTAATGCTGGTCACGAGCACCAATAAGCCCCCAAGACCTACCAATCCCGCCAAATGTATCTTTTTTGCTCCCGCTATAAAAAGCATGGCCAGCGAAACCAGGACAATAACAAAAGCGGTCCCAAGATCAGGCTGCCGGTACACCAGAAAAGCAATAAGGAGCGTCGGCAAAAGGAGAGGAAGCACGCCTTTTAAAAGATCCCTTACCTGCTCGCCTTTATTAACAAGCTGAGTTGACAGGAACATTATCAAAAATAACTTGGCCAGCTCCGACGGCTGAAAAGATATCAGCCCGAGATCGATCCATCGCCTGGCGCCGCTGACCGTCCGCCCAATACCAGGAACATACACCAGGAACAAAAGGAACACGGCCGCAGAGAATAAATAAATAGACCATTTATCATACTCGGCATAATTTATCTTGTATCCAAGATACAATGCGATGGCGCCGACGAGCACCGAAAAAAGGTGGCGCTTTATGTAAAAAAACGCATCCCCCAGCTGCAACCCCATAATAGGGCTTGCGCTGAAGACCATAAGAACGCCTATCGAGACCAGCGCAAAAACTATGAGGATCAAAATATAATCCGGTTTGCCAGGCTGGCTCATTTTTTTGATCCTGCCAGCTGTTCAACGCTCTTTTTGAATACTTCTCCCCGCTCTTCAAAATTGGAGAACATGTCAAAACTGGCGCACGCGGGAGAAAGCAGAACTGTATCCCCGCTTTCCGCTAATTGAAAGGATCTCTTGACGGCATCCTTCATGGACCTCTCCAATGTGACCCTGCGGAATCCGGCCTTCCCTAAGTCCTTCTTAAATCTTTTTGCAGCCTTGCCTATCAGCACGACCTCTTTGACCTTTTTCTTTACCACCGAGCTCAATTCAGACAAGCTTGTCTTTTTGTCCTCGCCGCCCAGGATCAGGACGATCTTACTATCCGGATAAAGCGCGTTGACCGCGACAATAGCTGAATCAGGGTTCGTGGCCTTCGAATCATTATAGAAAGACACTCCTTTTATTTTGCTGACATATTCGATCCTGTGCTCAACGCCCTTGAAAGCCATAAGCGCACGCTTTATATCTTTAGCCGAAACCCCGCAGACAAGCGCAGACGCGGCGGCAGCCAGGGCATTCTGGAGATTATGCAGTCCCCTCAGTTTTATTTCGGACGCTTTACATATTTCCATTTTCTTTCCGTGAATAAGACTGATGATACGGCCGTCGTCAACATATATCCCCTTTTTCAGTTTGCGCTGTATGCTGAACGGGATCTTTATGCATTTTGCGCGGCCGGAGATACCCTTAACAAGAGGGTCGTCGATATTATAGATAAGGCAGTCTTTCTCTTTCTGGTTCTCAAATATCCTCGCTTTTGAAAGGGAATATTTTTCCATGTTCTTATGCCTCATCAGGTGGTCTTCAGTAATGTTCAATATCACGCTGATATACGGCTTGAACTTAACGATATTCTCAAGCTGATAGCTGCTGATCTCGGCTACAATGCAGTCAATGCGCGAGTCGTTAACGCTCATAAGGGGGTAACCGATATTGCCGGCGGCAACGGTCTTAAGTTTTCCCGACTTCAAGAGAGAGACAATAAGTTCCACTGTTGTGGTCTTGCCGTTCGTCCCCGTCACTGCGATCACGGGTTTCTTCAGGAACTGGGAAGCAAGCTCAACTTCGGAAATTATCTGTATCCTTTTTTTGGCAGCTCTGCGAAGAACGCTTTGTGAGGTATCCACTCCGGGACTTACAACGATAAGGCCCGCTCCATCAAGTATCTTTGAGGTGTGCTTTCCGAACTCCGCATTGATCTTGAAGGAATCGATCTTTCGTAATATTTTTTTATCGATCTTGTCTCTGGGCTTTGCTTCCGACAGAAAAAGATCCGCCCCAAGCGAAGAAAGCTTCTCCAGTACGGCCAGCCCGCTCACACCAAGCCCGATGATCGATATTCTTTTGTTTTTTTCAGGTGTCATTTAGATATAAGTGCTCGACCAAATGCCTAAAGCGGCAAAGATCAGTGCAAGAACGCCAAAAATAAGAACGACGATCGGCTCAGAAAGCCCCAAAAGTTCAAAATGGTGATGGAGCGGGGACATCCTGAATATTTTCTTGCGGAAAAGTTTATAACTTCCGACCTGTATCATCACAGACAAAGCTTCCAGGACAAAAACGCCGCCAATGATCGCAAAGGCCAGTTCTTTATGGAGCATCACGGCAAGCCCGGAAAGAAGCGCTCCGAGGCTCATGGATCCCATATCCCCCATGAATACTTCCGCAGGATAAATGTTGAACCACAAAAAGGCAAGAGTGCCTCCCGCCGCTGTCGCCGCGATAATGCCCGGGTCAGCAAGCTGCATCTGATAAGCGATGAACGCAAAGGCGGAAAAAGCTATGAACAAAGTGGTTGTGGCAAGCCCGTCCAGCCCGTCCGTCAGGTTGACGGCATTAGCTCCGCCGACGATAACGAACACGCCCAGAGGGAAATAAAGCCATGGATTACTGAAATGCAGATACTGCAGCACACCGGTTACAGTTGAGGAATGCCCTTCATAGACCAGAACGCCGACAAAGAACGCGGCGAAGAGTATCTGGAATATCAGTTTTTGCCTGGCAGTAAGCCCCTGGTTCTGTCTTTTCCTTATCTTTATTATATCATCCGCAAAACCAAGGCCGGCATACATAAGGAACAGAAGGATCAAGGCCAGATATCTTACGGCTATATCAATATTAATGAGGACAACGACAAAGATCACGATCGTAAGTATTATCGAAATGCCGCCCATTGTAGGGGTTCCCGATTTGATCAAGTGGGAAATGGGGCCTTCCTGGCGGATGTTCTGCCCTATCCTGAACACCTTCAGTATCCAGACAACAGGAAAACTTATGAACCAGCAGACCAATAAAGCAAAGAAAAAAGTTATTATTAAATGCATTGGATTTCCTTTCTATAATGGGAAAAACAAGCAAATTATACCAAATTTAGGGGGTTTCAGCAATACAAACAAGCTCCCTAATCTTCCCAATATCCCTAATATCCCGGATGAAGATATCCCTTATCAATCCCAGATCATCGCAAATCCCACGAATATCATTCATTGCGGTAACTATTAGCGGGATCCGGGGAATTCGTGAAAGATCCAGGACACCTAAATTCGGGATCTTATATAAAAACAAAGAGCCTTCGATCTCTTGACCGAAGGCTCTTATAATTAACTAAGATATCCGACTTTTTAGAAGTCGAAGTTTATCCCGAATGAAATAAGGGTCGGCAATCCAATGCCAAGCCTTGTTCTCATGTTGTCGCTCAGTATCCACATATATCCCACTTCAGCGTTGACAGGAAGTATCAATCCCCATGAGCCAAGAGTAGTATATGTAAGTGATGTAATACCCAATTCTTCTCTGATCATCTGCGATTTGGTCTTCTTGCCGTAATCCGTGCCGTATTTTGATTCAACATCCATCGCAGCCTGCCTTATCTCTTTTGCTCCGGGCTGGCCGTCGAACCATGTTACGCCAAAGCCAAGCACCCATGTAAAGCCGTACTCGGTCTTTGGATATAGTGCCAGCTCATCTTTCTCTACATATCCAAATAACGGATTTCCGCCAAGGCCTAAGCCCCAGGTGGAAAATTTCTTTATTATCAAAGGTTCAGCTGACGGTTCCGGCGGCGGTGGCGGCGGAGGAGCAACTTCGATTATCTCCTCTTCAATTTCAATGACCTCTGTGACCGGTTTTGCGGCGCCTGCGAATGCGAGACTGGAAAGCACGAAAACGAACAGGATCGAGAAGCAAATTAACTTTTTCATTTCATTCCTCCCTTTCATTTTTCTGAACGCTGTCGATTATACAACACGCACGCTTTTTTGCAAGAGGGAATTTATATCTTTCGTCCTCACCCCGTCGCTCGCCTACGCTCGCGACACCCCTCTCCACTCTGTGGAGAGGGGAAGGGGGTGAGGAAAAAAGAAGCCCCCGATACCATATGATATCGAGGGCTCTTAAATA